>NZ_JAJCME010000039.1:0-362 GCF_020560115.1 Mediterraneibacter sp. 210702-DFI.5.30 | reverse complement strand
ATTCAGAGGAGCTATTAAATTCTTTAACTAATGCTTTTTTCTTAGACTCTGAGTAATGATGCCTTTTGTAGCTGTACGATAAACCGTGAATACCTTGGTATTTAAGAATTAATTTCCAAGCTCGAATTGTTTTTGCATCTATTTGATATAATTTTGCCACTTTGTTGAGACTGAGTCTTTTAGTTTCATCAAGGATCGCTAATTTTTGCTCAAGTGAAAAGTATTTTTTTCTAGCCAATTTTAAATGCCCTCCAATTATAAGATGAATTTTCTATTTCATCTGTATACTTAGAGGGCATTATAGCCTTTCCAACTTTGGGGGTACGGGTCACCTTTGATTCTTCAAAGGTTGGGTCTTTTTG
>NZ_JAJCME010000038.1:0-372 GCF_020560115.1 Mediterraneibacter sp. 210702-DFI.5.30 | reverse complement strand
ATAATTCGGTAGTAGTCACGTACTTGCGCGCTCAGCCGACGAACGCCATAGTCGCCCTCAAAATATTCAAACAGGCCCTTGATGACGGATTTAAGCTCTTCTTCGGCTTCATCAGGGTGTTCAAACTTAGCCTGCCAATACTGGTAAGTCGACATAGAGATTGGCAGTGCTTCAATCAGGTCTTTCAAACGATATTTTGCCTTGAGGTCATAAATTACTTGGGCAAGTTCTTTTTTGGATGCTTTCTCAAGGCTGCCAATTTTTTTGAGGCGTCGAGTTGAATCTTTAAGGATAAGTTCTCTTTTTGGAGAAGCTGATTCTGTTTCTTTAAACGTTGAATCTCTTTCTCGTGATTTGAGCTCATGTTTTGAT
>NZ_JAJCME010000037.1:0-382 GCF_020560115.1 Mediterraneibacter sp. 210702-DFI.5.30 | reverse complement strand
ATCGACTGCATCGATGTCAGATTTTTTTAATTTTTAATGACGTAGCGTTCAAAGCGGGCAAAATCTTGTGGTGACATCTCGACTTTGAGCCGCGTACCGTTGTTGAGATATTCAGTCTCTAAGATATTGCAGTTTTCATTGATGTAGGAAACCGTTCGTCCATCGGCAAATGGAATCAGCAGCTCAGTCTGTACGTAGTCTTTGAAAAGATGACGACGCAAGGCCTGGACCAAGAGCTGAATGGATTCATCATCCTTGGCTGAGATAATAATCCGGTTATCGCCTTCCATGACTGGATATTCAAACTCGGTCTGGTCAGCTTTATTAAAGACGTACAGCATTGGGATGTTTTCAATGCCAATCTGTTTGAGCGTCTTTTCGG
>NZ_JAJCME010000036.1:0-495 GCF_020560115.1 Mediterraneibacter sp. 210702-DFI.5.30 | reverse complement strand
TCTTTTCTTCTTCTGAAAGGAAACTGCTAATCATGACATAAATCGTTTTGCAACTCATAAAGCAGTAACCTTTCAATTTCTGATATCTTGAAGATTCCATTACTACAATATGCATCTGATCCATGATTTCAAACGGATCGCGAGTACCAAATTTTTTGATCAGTTTGGTAGTTTCCGTGTAGATATAAGTGTTTCTCAAATCAATCACCTCAAAATTATAATATCTTAAAGAATGCAGAGTTGCGAAGATATAGCTCCGCAAGTATAAGGTATCAAATTAAGTGTTCAATAACTTACCCATATTATTCTTCGTTTGAATCTTCTGTCAGATATTTTTTTGGTGTGTATTTCTTTGCACGTCTCTTGGAATCCAAATAAAGCATCTGCATATCGTCCATAAAAGCAATCTTGTCTTCATCTGATAATGAGCCACCAGCGAACATAGCGGCAGCCTGTTCCAAAATCTGCTGTGCTTGTTTAGCTCCACGATTTCCA
>NZ_JAJCME010000035.1:0-643 GCF_020560115.1 Mediterraneibacter sp. 210702-DFI.5.30 | reverse complement strand
CTTTTTATTCATTAATATTAATTCCTCGCTTTTCTAAAAATAATTGACACCTAAATTTCAAGAATAAGTTAGCCACTGGACTCAAATAAATAATACTGACCAATTGATTATTGGTTGATGGAGCTGTGATATCTCTTGGTAGAAGGCCTTACGATAGATATCCATTGACGAATGTCCATTAAACATAGCTCGTGGATAGTGATTCATCCAATCATTAGTCGCTATGATCTGAGCACTACTATAGTTATTTATAGCTTCACCTTTGGTAATCTCCTTGTGGAGAAACCGGTTATTGATCTCATTGGATCCACGTTCCCAAGGGGAATACGGATCAGCATAGAAAACATGATCGTGAACTTGTATTAACTCACTAAATTCTGAACCGTTGTCAGAGGTTATTGTCTTAAAAATGCGATAGTAAGCATCTGTGCCCATTTTCTGGCGCAAATTTATAAAGAACTGATTTACTGCATGCGCAGTTTTACCAGCAATTTTACTCGTGATATTAACTCGTGAAAGGCGATCAGTCATTACTAGTACAACACTGTCATTACCGTTTTTCTGTCCCTGAACTGTATCCAGTTCCCAATGGCCAATTTCGGACCGTTGGTCCGCAGTTTGAGGTCGTTGAGCAATATTAGGC
>NZ_JAJCME010000034.1:0-703 GCF_020560115.1 Mediterraneibacter sp. 210702-DFI.5.30 | reverse complement strand
ATAAATTTGTATTTGTCTGTCTGATTCTCCATATTGAAGCAAAGGATTTGGTGGTGAATAAGGCCGCAAGGATGATGCTATATTGCATCGGACACCGGCCCGCTCTACCTCATCCCCTTGAAAGTATGTAACGTAAGAGCCAGAACAGTTACCGTGAGTGGTGCCTGTCTGGCTCTTACTAACATACTGAACAAGGTGTATTCGGAACGCTCCTGCCTTACATGTGTCCTCAACAATATAGCACCATCCTCGCTTCTTTATTCCAAACAGAAGTGTTTGCTTAACGGGACGAATCTGAAAGACTTCATACAAGTTTTGATTTGATGCACGTAAACGAGAAGATAGACCCAGGTTCAGTCGATAGCGTTTCTTTTTTACTTCCGTCCGGAATTCTGTATTTAAGTGTTGAATTCGTTCCACGGCAATCCCTTCTGTCCTGGATAATGTAAGTGATGTGGATACTTTATTGTTGAGGACACATTTTAAGGCAGGAGCGGTTCTGAATACACTTTGTTCTGAATGTTAGAAAAAGCCCAAACAGAAATCACTCACGATGCCTGTTTGGGCTTTTTCGTTACATTCATTCAAAGGGATGAAGAGGAGCGGACCGGTGTCCGATGCAATAAAGTATCCATATCACGCCCTTATCCAACAAAAGTTTTTGCTTCATCACTCAGAATTCAAACATCTAAATACAAATTTA
>NZ_JAJCME010000033.1:0-1492 GCF_020560115.1 Mediterraneibacter sp. 210702-DFI.5.30 | reverse complement strand
GAGACTATGAAGAAAAGTCTGTAAATAAAAATCTTCTATGATAATGATTGAGCTGGAAGCACTAAATTGGAGCTTCCAACTCTTGTTATATATATACGACATGATTTCAGGCATGTCAAGAGCGGACGTCAAAAACGTCTTTCTCATCATGCATACAGATTCTGTTATTCTGGGAGTCTTCCCTCGTACATAATGCTGAGTTCACCGTAGACCCGTCCCCAGTTTCGAATGCTCATAGTCCATTTTTTTGTGGCTTCAAAAGTTGCCAGATACAGGGCTTTCAGAAGTGCTGTATCACTTGGAAATACGCTTCTCTGACGGTTGAGCTTACGGTAGGTAGAATTCAGACTTTCAATTGCATTGGTCGTGTAAATAACCTTTCTGACATCCGGTGAAAACTTGAAAATCGGCGTTATTGCATCCCAGTTATCATACCAGCGTTTCATAGAATTCGGGTATTTTGCGGTCCATTTTTCAGTAACACGATCCAGAGCCAGTCTAGCTTTCTCTTCATCGGAAGCATGGTAAATCGTTTTTAGGTCGGAAGCAAACGCTTTTCTGTCCTTATCCGGAACATATTTTAGCGTGTTTCTTACCTGATGTACAATACATCTCTGATACTCTGTTTTTGGAAATGCAGCGGCAATTGCCTCTTTAATGCCACTAAGACCGTCAGCGCAGATAATCAGGATATCCTTTACACCACGATTCTTCAGCTCATTCAGAACAGACAGCCAGTACTTTGAACTTTCATTATCACCGACAGTGATTGAAAGAACCTCTTTTTTTCCTTCTGTGTTGATGCCAAGAATGACGTAGGCAGCCAGTTTTCTGATTACTCCATTATCTCGTACGGAATAATGGATGGCATCTATATAGAGGATTGGATATACCTCATCCAGCGGTCGATTTTGCCAGTCTTCGATCTGAGGCAGGATTTTATCTGTAACGTCTGAAATAAAGCCTTCTGATGTTTCAAAACCGTAGATATCTTCGATGGTCTCGGATATTTGCCGGGTCGTCATTCCTTTTGCATACATGGAAATAATCTTCTGATCAATATCAGAAATATCCTTCTGACGTTTCTTTACAATCTGTGGCTCAAATGTTGATTTACGGTCCTGTGGAACATCGATATCCATGCTGCCATAGCTGCTGTTTACACGCTTTGATTTATATCCATTGCGGTAATCATCGCTATCAGATCGTTCAGATTTTTGGTAGCCAAGATGATCATCCATTTCTGCTTCCATCATCTCTTTGATGGTGCCGCCAAGCAGATCCTTAAGAGCATCCTGGATATCTTCAGCGGTTTCAATATCATACTCCTGAAGAAGTTGCTGAATGATGTTTCGCTTTCCCTCTGTCATTACTACTTTGTGTACAGGTTTCTTTTCTCTTCTTGCCATAATAAAAGGCCTCCTATGATTTATATTTTACCATAGAAGACCTTGCTGTTATTAGCTATTTACAGAAAAAGTTTCACATACTC
>NZ_JAJCME010000032.1:0-1529 GCF_020560115.1 Mediterraneibacter sp. 210702-DFI.5.30 | reverse complement strand
TAATGGCGTAAGAAAAGTAAATGCCGCCTACGGCGTCGCTTCCTTTTCTTTTACGCTCATTATATCATCTTTTCGACTTATTGTTGTAAATTTTCTTTTTTTCAGCTATAGTAATAACGAATCATTAATATATTATTGAGTTCTTAGAATATATTGACAACAGAAATCGACTATCTCAACTTAAACCAAAGGAGAAACTTTATGAAGAAGAATGCAATCGTCGGACAGTCCGGCGGACCAACCGCAGTTATTAATGCCAGCCTTTATGGGGTTGTTTACGAAGCACTGAACCGTGAGGATGTCATTGGAACAATTTATGGAATGATCAACGGAATCGAAGGTTTCCTGAACGAGAATATGATGGATATGAAACCTTTAGAAGCGAACGGTGAGCTTGAACTGATCAAGACAACACCGGGATCTTATCTTGGTTCCTGCCGTTACAAACTTCCGGAAGACCTGACAGACGCTGTCTATCCGCAGCTCTTTGAGAAATTTGAGAAGTACAATATCGGTTACTTCTTCTACATCGGTGGAAATGATTCCATGGATACAGTAAGCAAGCTTTCCCGCTATGCTGAGACTGTAAACAGCGAGATACGTTTCATCGGAATCCCTAAGACGATCGACAATGACCTTGTCCTGACAGACCATACACCGGGATTCGGAAGTGCTGCCAAATATGTAGCGTCCACTGTTCGTGAGATTGCGATCGACGCTTCTGTTTATGATAATAAAAAATCCGTTACAATCGTTGAGATCATGGGACGTCATGCCGGATGGCTGGCCGCTGCCAGTGTCCTTGCCCGTAAATTCGAAGGCGACAATCCGGTTCTCATCTATCTTCCGGAAGTTGCATTTGATCAGGAACAGTTCCTTGCAGATGTTCAGAAAGCTTTCGAGCATACTTCCAACCTGGTTGTCTGCATTTCCGAAGGAATTAATGACGGAAACGGTAAGTTTGTCTGCGAGCTTGCAAGCGATGTAGGCGTAGACACATTCGGACATAAAATGCTAACAGGCTCCGGAAAATATCTGGAAAACCTCGTGAAAGACCGCCTTGGCGTAAAAGTTCGCTCCATCGAGCTCAATGTCAACCAGCGTTGTTCTTCCGCTATGCTCTCTGCGACAGACGAGAAAGAAGCGATTGCTTCCGGTTCTTTCGGTGTGCAGACTGCACTGAAGGGAACAACAGGAATGATGATCGCCTTCCACCGTACAGACGATGCGGATTACCACATTTCTTACGCTCCGGAAGACGTGAACCTTATCTGTAATCAGGAGAAAACAGTTCCTTTAGACTGGATCACAGGAAATGGTTCCGATATCGGACAGCAGTTCATTGACTATGCACTGCCTCTCATCCAGGGTTCTGTAAAAGTACCGGAAGAAGGCGGACTGCCGAGATTTGCTTATAGGAAATGTAACTGTTCAGAGCCAAGCAAAATTTCATAGAACAGGTGTAAAATGCTTACATTTTTAAGACTGTTTTTGAAATTTTATTTGGCGGATACGCCACACCGACGAAA
>NZ_JAJCME010000031.1:0-1859 GCF_020560115.1 Mediterraneibacter sp. 210702-DFI.5.30 | reverse complement strand
GGTTCTTTCCATTGTTAGTTGAATTCAAAGTATTAAATTGATATGATATGTATATAGGTGGAGGTAGCAAACAAATGAAAGATTTTATTACTGCATTAGATCCGAATTATCAACTTGACAAATATCATATCAAAAATAATGTTGCTGTATTTTATATTAGCTCCAAGATGAGTGAAGTAAAATGTCCTTATTGTGGTACTCTTTCATCAAAGGTACATTCATCTTATGAAAGAGAAATTCAAGATCTTCCTATGCAAAATAGAAAGGTAATACTTCTTGTGAAAACTAGAAAAATGTTTTGTTCTAATTGCAAATGTGAAAAGAAAACATTTTCTGAGTGTCATCCATTTGTAGAAAATAATGGAAAGAAAACCAGAAGACTTGTTCAGAATATATTATTTACATCAGCACAGCTTAGTTCTGTGAATGCAGCAAAGATTCTAAAATCAAACAGTATAGAAGTTGGAAAAAGCAGTATCTGTTCTTTGCTTAAAAAAAATGCCATCAATTGTGGATAAGTCTTCTGTAAAAAAAGTTTGTGTTGATGACTTCGCGTTGCGCAAACGGTTTTCGTATGGAACAGTGATGGTTGATTTGGAAAGTCATAAGATAATCGATTTGATTCCAACTCGAAATACTAATGAAGTAAAAGAGTGGTTGTCAAAATATCCTAATATTGAAGTTATTTCTAGAGATGGTACACAGTTGTATGCAAATGCAGCAGAAAGATCGCATCCTGGTATAACCCAAGTAAGTGACAGATTCCACATAATAAAGGGACTGACTGAGGCTATAACAAAGTATATGATAAGAACATTTCCTGCACGTATAGAAATTCCAGCAGTAAGCGCTGAAGCTGATGAAATTTTAAAATTACATAACATAAATAATCGCAAAGAACGTGTTAGTTTTGCTCACCAAAAACGTTCGGAAAATATGACAGTCAATGAAATCGCATTATTATTGCACTCCTCCGTAAAAACAGTTCAAAAATATTTGATGCTCGATCCTGATGAAATTGAAAATAGGACAATTGTAAAGGAAAAGAAACATCTATTAGCTATGAAACAGAAACAAAATGAAGTTAATGAGGCAAGAGCATTAGCAAAAAAAGGGGTGCCTATAGAAGAAATAGCCAAGACTATGCATCATACCTGTAAAACGATACAAAGATATTTATCTCCAGATTATTCTGTTGAAGATGGACATTATAATGCTCGTATTCCAGGAAAGCTTGCACCATATGAAGCTGAAGTAATTAAGTTAAGAAGCGAAGGAATGACTTATCCCAATATTCATAAAATTATTACCGAAAAAGGTTATAAAGGTTCAGTTGCATCCTTAAGGATGTTCATTCAAAAAGAACGTATTCGAAATGAAGCACATTTAAGTCAACAAGAGACCTGCTCGGATTATCAATCGAAAGAATACATTCAGAGAAGATCTTTGATACAATTAATCTATAAGGGATTAAGTGATGTCAAGACAATTACCAAAACACAATATGAGCAAGTTCTTAAAACGTACCCAGTGATTACTGAATTATATGCTGCAATAAAAGAATTCTATGAAATACTATATTCAAGGCGCGACGAAAGATTAGAAACATGGCTTGAAAAAATAGAAAATTTTAACATACCTGAGCTACAGACCTATGTTAACGGCATAAGAATTGATATTAATGCGGTAAAAAACGGGATAAAATTAAAGTATAATAATGGACTTGCCGAAGGAAGTGTCAACAAAATTAAAGTAATTAAGAGAATTATGTACGGACGAAATAGTTTTGATTTATTAAAAGCAAAAGTGCTTTTACACGAGCACTTTCGCTGTGAATTCAACTAACAATGGAAAGAACC
>NZ_JAJCME010000309.1:0-200 GCF_020560115.1 Mediterraneibacter sp. 210702-DFI.5.30 | reverse complement strand
CTCGTGACCTCCTGCTTGCAAGGCAGGCGCTCTCCCAACTGAGCTAATCCCCCATGGGTATGGGCTTAAGTGGACTCGAACCACCGACCTCACGCTTATCAGGCGTGCGCTCTAACCAGCTGAGCTATAAGCCCATATTCTTTTGTAATTTGGCGGCCACCTACTCTCCCACACCGTCTCCAGTGCAGTACCATCGGCCG
>NZ_JAJCME010000308.1:0-206 GCF_020560115.1 Mediterraneibacter sp. 210702-DFI.5.30 | reverse complement strand
ATTCAAGAGGTGAACTCGATTGTGGCGTTGTCCGAGATCAAGTCCACCACCTGCCTGCCAGTCTGAGGCCTTAAAAGCAAAACGGCCTTCGCAAGGAAGGCCGTCGATTGGTTTTGCGCACTGTTATCAGTGAACAAACAACGCAATCAGGATAATGATCGGAATTGGAATACCGAGGAAAAACAGCAGAAGTGAGCGCATTTTAT
>NZ_JAJCME010000307.1:0-206 GCF_020560115.1 Mediterraneibacter sp. 210702-DFI.5.30 | reverse complement strand
CCCTGATTGAACATTCAAAATTGATAGTTTTAAATATAGTTATATTATAGTACAATTGAGTATTTAAAGCTACTTAAATCAATAGAAGCCACCACTCATGATCTGTTTAAAAATACTGTTATGAAATAATGATTTTACTGCTAAGATAGGCAAGAAGACTTAAAAATTTGCGGTCGCGATATATTGTCGACATTAATAAATATAGA
>NZ_JAJCME010000306.1:0-206 GCF_020560115.1 Mediterraneibacter sp. 210702-DFI.5.30 | reverse complement strand
AAAAGAAGTTAATACCATTATCATCTCGGCAACAAAAATCTTATTATTCATAATCGTTCCAAATGAGTAATGCAATCCAGCAAACCAGATAAAAAGCGTTAAAAAGCCGCCAAAAAAGCCAAAGAACAATGTATTAAAAGTCGTTCCAATAATCTGTCCGCCAATTGCCATGCCGCTTTTCACAATCTGAGCAGTCGAGATATCAG
>NZ_JAJCME010000305.1:0-206 GCF_020560115.1 Mediterraneibacter sp. 210702-DFI.5.30 | reverse complement strand
CAGCCGTTGACGTTGAAGTTATGACCATGGCGCTGCGCCTGTTCAAGCAGCTGGGGTTAACGGGTCTGCGCGTAGCCATCAACACGCTTGGCGATCAAGAAACGCGCGATACCTACCGTCAAGCACTGATCGACTACTTAAAGCCGCACTACGATGAACTGAGCGAAGACTCTCAAGAACGTCTGGAAAAGAATCCATTGCGGGTC
>NZ_JAJCME010000304.1:0-206 GCF_020560115.1 Mediterraneibacter sp. 210702-DFI.5.30 | reverse complement strand
GGCGTACGCTGTCCCATGGGTTTCTCCTTCCGGGCTTGGCGAAGGTGCGGACAGGCTGCGGAGCATTTCAAGCCAAAAAAAGTGGCTTTCTTACATCACGCAGAAACCTGGCCTGACAGACAGACCGCACCGAATGCCGCGCATTGTAGCCGCATGCAGGAGGACTGGCACCTAACCGATGCGATGGGCCGAGCGTCGGATCAAAC
>NZ_JAJCME010000303.1:0-206 GCF_020560115.1 Mediterraneibacter sp. 210702-DFI.5.30 | reverse complement strand
CAGAGATCACCTGAATAGCTACTGATAAATTCCCATTCCGGCAGTATCTGCACGATCTCCCCACACGCCAGCGCTTCACGAGCGGTAAATAGCGGTAAGCTACCAATACCCAAATGACGTTTTACCGCATCCAGCCGCACGCCCGTGTGGTTGGCGGCATAGCGTCCACGCGTTTGCACAGTTTCTGTTTTCCCATGAAGTGAAAA
>NZ_JAJCME010000302.1:0-206 GCF_020560115.1 Mediterraneibacter sp. 210702-DFI.5.30 | reverse complement strand
ATTTCCGCCAAGCATTCGGGCATCAATTTACTCAACAAATTTGATTGAAGCTTTCAACAAAAAGTTGAAGAAGAAAATTCGCCAGAAGGAGCAGTTTCCAAATGAGGATGTCCTTCAACGATTCGTGACAACTCAAATTCTAGAATACAATGACAAGTTCGAAGAACGAGCACATCGTGGATTTCGAGGAAGCAAGGATACCTTGG
>NZ_JAJCME010000301.1:0-206 GCF_020560115.1 Mediterraneibacter sp. 210702-DFI.5.30 | reverse complement strand
CCTTCCGTACGCTTCTTGATGATGTCAACGATTGCGAATTCTTCAGCCAGGCCTTGTTGTGCCATCGCAAATGCGTAGCTTGAACCTACCGAGCCGTCTCCGACGAGGACAACCTTTTGATGATTCTTAGACATAAGTAAAGTCTCCCTTAAAGTAGTATTGCATATTGCAAGACTCATTATAGCATTCTGATTTGAAATTTGTTA
>NZ_JAJCME010000300.1:0-206 GCF_020560115.1 Mediterraneibacter sp. 210702-DFI.5.30 | reverse complement strand
CTGGCACATGCGCCAGCAGGCTGGCAATGGATGTTGCTGGCAGGGCTGGCAGGCATTGGCTATGGCCTGGCCTACCGCTTTGGCGGGCTGAGTGCTGCGATCGCCACGCACTTTGGGCTTAACGTGCTGCACTTGGTGTTTTTTACTTACCCGATGCTCACGCCCTGAAGGCCCGGCGCCTGAAATATAAATTAAACAATTCCTGA
>NZ_JAJCME010000030.1:0-1867 GCF_020560115.1 Mediterraneibacter sp. 210702-DFI.5.30 | reverse complement strand
AAGAACCTTGATAACTGAACAATAGACAACAACAACCCTTGAAAATTTCTTTAAGAGAAGATTTTTAAGAACGGTTTTTAAACAAACCAAAACAACAGTAAAAAGGGAAGAATTAGCTAGTTAGTTGGTTCTGAACTGGATACAAACACTTTTAACGAGAGTTTGATCCTGGCTCAGGATGAACGCTGGCGGCGTGCTTAACACATGCAAGTCGAACGAAGCACCTTGATTTGATTCTTCGGATGAAGATCTTGGTGACTGAGTGGCGGACGGGTGAGTAACGCGTGGGTAACCTGCCTCATACAGGGGGATAACAGTTAGAAATGACTGCTAATACCGCATAAGACCACAGCACCGCATGGTGCAGGGGTAAAAACTCCGGTGGTATGAGATGGACCCGCGTCTGATTAGGTAGTTGGTGGGGTAACGGCCTACCAAGCCGACGATCAGTAGCCGACCTGAGAGGGTGACCGGCCACATTGGGACTGAGACACGGCCCAAACTCCTACGGGAGGCAGCAGTGGGGAATATTGCACAATGGGGGAAACCCTGATGCAGCGACGCCGCGTGAGCGATGAAGTATTTCGGTATGTAAAGCTCTATCAGCAGGGAAGAAAATGACGGTACCTGACTAAGAAGCACCGGCTAAATACGTGCCAGCAGCCGCGGTAATACGTATGGTGCAAGCGTTATCCGGATTTACTGGGTGTAAAGGGAGCGTAGACGGAGTGGCAAGTCTGATGTGAAAACCCGGGGCTCAACCCCGGGACTGCATTGGAAACTGTCAATCTAGAGTACCGGAGAGGTAAGCGGAATTCCTAGTGTAGCGGTGAAATGCGTAGATATTAGGAGGAACACCAGTGGCGAAGGCGGCTTACTGGACGGTAACTGACGTTGAGGCTCGAAAGCGTGGGGAGCAAACAGGATTAGATACCCTGGTAGTCCACGCCGTAAACGATGACTACTAGGTGTCGGGCAGCAAAGCTGTTCGGTGCCGCAGCAAACGCAATAAGTAGTCCACCTGGGGAGTACGTTCGCAAGAATGAAACTCAAAGGAATTGACGGGGACCCGCACAAGCGGTGGAGCATGTGGTTTAATTCGAAGCAACGCGAAGAACCTTACCTGCTCTTGACATCTCCCTGACCGGCAAGTAATGTTGCCTTTCCTTCGGGACAGGGATGACAGGTGGTGCATGGTTGTCGTCAGCTCGTGTCGTGAGATGTTGGGTTAAGTCCCGCAACGAGCGCAACCCCTATCTTTAGTAGCCAGCGGTTTGGCCGGGCACTCTAGAGAGACTGCCAGGGATAACCTGGAGGAAGGTGGGGATGACGTCAAATCATCATGCCCCTTATGAGCAGGGCTACACACGTGCTACAATGGCGTAAACAAAGGGAGGCAGAACCGCGAGGTCGAGCAAATCCCAAAAATAACGTCTCAGTTCGGATTGTAGTCTGCAACTCGACTACATGAAGCTGGAATCGCTAGTAATCGCGAATCAGAATGTCGCGGTGAATACGTTCCCGGGTCTTGTACACACCGCCCGTCACACCATGGGAGTCAGTAACGCCCGAAGTCAGTGACCCAACCGTAAGGAGGGAGCTGCCGAAGGTGGGACCGATAACTGGGGTGAAGTCGTAACAAGGTAGCCGTATCGGAAGGTGCGGCTGGATCACCTCCTTTCTAAGGAAGAAAAAAGTAGAGAGTTTTTACTGTTGTCTATTGTTGGGTTATCAAGTAACCAAAGCTTTTGGTGGCGATGCGCTTAGGGGTAACACCCGTTCCCATCCCGAACACGATGGTAAAGACCTAAGCGGCCGATGGTACTGCACTGGAGACGGTGTGGGAGAGTAGGTGGCCGCCAAATTA
>NZ_JAJCME010000003.1:0-342660 GCF_020560115.1 Mediterraneibacter sp. 210702-DFI.5.30 | reverse complement strand
CAGTGATAGGTTTGGATGATGATGTTGGTTTTAACTGTATGTAGTTTTGAAGGTACATGGAATATAGAAAGGGATGAGAAGCAGTGCGAAAGCGCTGTTTTTTTTGTTAAACAATTTGAGTTTATAATGAAAAATAAAAAGAAATAACGTAATATAGAGGTAGTAGAATAAGCAAAAAGGAGTGTGTCAGGATGGCAAGAATCGATCACGCGGCAATTCGTACAAAATTATATGAAGAAGCACAACATTTTTTTGAAGATGTATTTGAGATGCATATGTGGAGAGAAATCGGTGAAAAACCGGGAAGAAAATGCTGGTACAAAGAAGGTATCCAGCTTTGCGAAGTAGAGGAGCTGGATGCAGCATCAGAAAATGGATATGATCATATTTCCATTGCAGTAGATTCAGAAGCAGAGATTATGGAGAAAATCAAAGCGTATCCGGTAAAAGCAATCAATGACCATTGGTTTTCGCTTCCAAATGGAACAAAGATTGAGCTAAAACCGCTGGCAGAGTGGAAAGTAGATGCATAAAACCTTACAAGGAGATTATGAAGTATGAGATTAAGAAATATTTTGATTGTTGTAGAAGATATCGAGAAATCGAAGAAATTTTATCATGATTTATTTGGACTTGATGTAATACTTGATAATGAAGGAAATGTCATTCTGACAGAGGGACTTGTTCTTCAGGAGAAAACAATTTGGAAGAACTTTCTGGAAAGAGATATCATTTCAGAGAGCAATTCCTGTGAGCTATATTTTGAGGAGAAGAATATCGAAGTCTTTGTCGAAAAACTGGACAAACTTTATCCGAATATAAAGTTTGTGAATCGTTTGATGACGCATAGCTGGGGACAGAAGATTGTTCGTTTTTATGATTTGGATGGGAATTTGATAGAGGTTGGAACACCAATGTAAAAAACCTGCTTAATAGTACTAGTAAAAAGAAAGAAATCGACAGGATGAAAATGATAAGCTCATTTAGAAAACATCCTGTCGGTTTCTTTTATTTACGCGAGCAACGAGCCAAAGTCCGTACTTGCACGAGACCTTGGAGAATGCTGCGATAACTATCTGATCATCCCTAGAAATGCTTCATGAATCCGTGTGTCCTGATCTAATTCCGGATGAAATGCAAATGCCATCTGATTCTTATATTTCACTCCCACAATACGATTCTCTACAATACTGAGGATCTCAGGTGTGTTTCCGAAAGCGTCAGCATGAACGGATTCTACAAAAGGGGCACGGATGAAAGTCATAGGAATTTCACCGATACCGGCTGCTTCAGCATTTGTATGGAAGCTTCCAAGCTGGCGACCGTAGGCGTTTCGTTTGACTGTCATAGGAATGGTTTCAAAATAGGTTTCGTCTTGTTCAGCAATGTCAGAAGCCAGGAGAATCATTCCGGCACAAGTGGCCAGAACAGGCATTCCGGATTGAATCTTTTCTTTTAAAGGTTCGAACATGTTAAGATCGTGTAAGAGTTTTCCCTGAACGGTGCTTTCACCGCCGGGAAGGATAATCCCATCAAAATCTTTTTGCAGATCAGAAGCCTGTCGGAGTTCAATGGTATGAACTCCAAGCTTTTGAAGCATTTGTTCGTGTTCTATGAATGCTCCTTGAAGGGCAAGTACTGCGATTGTCATTTTATTTTCCTCTTTCTGCCATGAGAAGTTCAATTTCCTGTTCGTTGATGCCGACCATAGCTTCACCAAGGTCAGATGAAAGTTCAGCGATCAGTTTTGCATCTGTATAGTTTGTAACGGCCTGTACGATAGCAGCAGCACGTTTCGCCGGATTTCCGGATTTGAAGATACCGGAACCGACAAAGACTCCCTCTGCGCCTAACTGCATCATAAGAGCAGCATCAGCAGGAGTTGCAACACCGCCGGCAGCAAAGTTTACAACAGGAAGTTTTCCGTTTTCATGTACATAAAGGACAAGATCATAAGGAACCTGCAACTGTTTGGCTGCCTCGAAAAGTTCATCTTTACGCATACTTACTAGTTTGGAAATTTCACTGTTCATTTTGCGCATATGTCGAACTGCCTGAACAATATCACCGGTTCCCGGTTCACCTTTTGTACGGATCATAGAAGCTCCTTCATTGATACGTCTGAGTGCTTCGCCAAGATCTTTTGCACCGCAGACAAATGGAACACCAAACTCTCTTTTGGTAATATGGTAGACATCATCTGCAGGTGAAAGGACTTCGCTTTCATCAATATAGTCGATTTCAATTGCCTGAAGTACCTGAGCTTCTGCAAAATGTCCGATTCTGCATTTGGCCATAACAGGGATTGAAACAGCTTCCTGGATTCCTTTGATCATCTTCGGGTCACTCATACGGGAAACTCCACCAGCAGCGCGGATGTCAGCCGGAATTCTTTCCAGCGCCATAACAGCACATGCACCGGCAGCTTCTGCAATTTTTGCCTGTTCCGGAGTTGTAACATCCATGATCACTCCACCTTTTAACATCTGTGCCAGATTTTTATTCAATTCATAACGTTCATTATTTGTACTCATTTTTAAATCTCCTTTTCTTTACTAATTCGATAGGTAATAGTATAATGACAAAGTGACTATATAAAAATACTCAGTTTTAATATATTCAAAAAGGTCAGAATGGAGAAAAAAGTAAATATGTTGACATATAATTTTGAAAATATAGGGTCAGATACGCTTTATCAATATTTGTATAAATGTATTAAGAATGACATTATTCAAGGGAAAATTAAGAGTGGAGAAAAACTTCCATCAAAGCGTGCACTTGCAAAAAATCTGGCTATAAGTGTAATTACAGTAGAAAATGCTTATGGGCAGCTTGCAGCAGAGGGATATATTTATTCTGTTCCAAAGAGCGGATTTTATGTGGTAGATCTACGCGATGACAAAATGAAAAATGAGAGTGTTTTATCAGAAAATAGAATTTACAGCAATAAGCTTAACCTTACTGGTGGAAAAAATGCTTATATTGCAGATTTTACGAGTAATCAGACGGAACAGAGTGCATTTCCATTTTCTATTTGGACAAAGACGATGCGGGCAGTAATGAATGACTATCAGACTGAATTGATGCTTAATCCACCGTGTGGCGGAGTAATGGAATTAAGACAAAGCATTGCGGATTATCTGAAAGCATTCCGAAATATGACGGTGCGGCCGGAACAGATCATTATTGGTGCTGGAACAGAATATTTGTCCAGTCTTTTGATTCAGCTTTTGGGAAAGGAATTGAAATATTCAGTTGAAAATCCGGGATATCATAAAATCGCAAAAATTTATCGCAGTATGGGAGCTTGTTATGAGTATATAGAAATAGAAGAGGACGGACCGAAGGTAGAAGAACTGGAAGAAAAAGAAATCAATGTGATACATTGTTCTCCATCGCATCATTATCCAACCGGAAGGGTAATGCCAATCAGTAAACGTTATGAGTTACTTGGCTGGGTGACAAAAACGAAAGATAGATATATTATAGAAGATGAATATGACAGTGAACTTAGATTGAATGGTAAGCCAATTCCATCACTTCAGAGCATTGATGTATCGGGAAAAGTGATTTATATGAATACATTTTCCAAGACTTTGTGTTCAACAGTGCGAATCAGTTATATGGTGCTGCCGGATGAATTGGCAGAACGATTTTACAGAGAACTTTCTTTTTATTCCTGTACGGTATCAAATTTTGAACAATATACGTTAGCGCAGTTTATGAATTCAGGGGCATTTGAGAAACATATTAACCGGCTGCGTAATTATTATCAGCAGAAGAGAGACCGGATCCTGGAAGCATTTTTACAGGGAGTATTGAAAACTAAAATCCAGATTCTGGAAGAAGATGCAGGAGTACATTTTTTAATGAAAGTAGATACAAACCTGAGTGAAGAAGAATTTCTGGATAAAATGAAGAGCAAAGGAATTAAGCTGGCTGCATTGTCATCCTATTATCATTCAAGTGAGAAGAAGAAAAAGTATGAAAATATTTATGTTATGAATTATTCATTTGTTGATTGTGAAAAAATGGAATATGTTGCAAAGATGATAACACAAGTGGAATGACATGGAGAAAAGTATGGAGGGAGAAAGATAAAATGACTTTGCGAAAGAAGTTAATGCTCTCTTTTTTGATACTGGTGCTTTTGATGGGATCAATGATTGGATATTTTTCTTATCAAAATGCAAAAAATCTTGTATTGGAAAACAAAGAACAAGAGATGGCTGATACAATTAACAGAATTGATATCTCTATTAATAGTCAGGTTCAGCAGATCAATCGTCTGGCTGAAAATGTAAAATCCAGTCAAATCGTGAGGGCATATTTGAAAAAAGAGATACATACGCAGGAAGAAACAGAAGAATTAAATGATTGGATGGAAGGGCTTTTAAATCTTATATCAAGCTGCACAGATTTGATACTGATGAATGAAGATGGAACCGTGTATTACAGCTATTCAGGCTGCCAGGCAGTGAATGATAAAAGGCGGATGGAAGTATATGAGAATGCAGCAAGTAACCTTGTTGGAGATGGTACCTGGACGGAAAAAGGAAGTTCGCTTTGTCAGAAAAATGCAGAAGAAGTAGTAACATTTATAAGTTCTATCAATAAGGTAATTCTTGCGATAGAATTGAATCCGGAGACATTTGGACTTTTGATGTTGAATAATTATAGTACCTTTCAAAATCAGTACACTTATCTGGTGGATTGCGCCGGAAATGTTCTGTGCTCGAATAAGACGAATATTTATGATTGGGGAGATGTCGTAACAAAAGGGATGGAAAAAGGAGTTAGAAGATATGAATTCAACTGGGATAATAAGGATTATTTTGCCTGTAGGCAGTATAATGGACTGACCGGATGGGAGACTTATTCAGTGGTTTCGACAGATGATTTCTTTCCACAGGCAAAGAGACTTCGAGAAGCAATTATGGGCCTTGTTTTGCTGGCAATGCTGGCGGCAGGAGTTGGAATTTTTATTTTGTCCTATACATTTACAAGGCCAATCGGGAGATTGAAAAATGCTATGAAACAGGTCGAAGCAGGAGATTTTGAAATACAGATAGAATCAAAAGCACATGATGAAATAGGAATGCTGATTCAGTCTTTTAATTATATGGTCAGTAGATTACGCCAATTGATTATGGAAGTATATCAACAAAAACTGGCACAGAAGAATGCAGAACTTACAGCACTTCAGGCTCAGATCAATCCACATTTCCTTTACAATACATTAGATTCTATCAATTGGATGTTAATTGAAAAGGGAGAATGGGAGATAAGTGATGTTGTAGTATCTTTAGGAGATATTTTGAAATATTCACTTCATGGAGAAGAGATGCTTGTACTTTTTGAGGAAGAATTAAAATATATTGAAAGTTATCTTTGTATTCAGAAGAACCGATTAGAAGATCGTCTGACAGTTCAGATAGAAATAGATGAAGAAGCAAAGCTGTGTTTTGTTCCGAAGCTGATTCTTCAGCCGATTGTGGAGAATGCGATTCTGCATGGAATTGAGAAGAAGAAGGAGATGGGCAGAATCCAGATTCAAGCGATTGTCAGAGAAGGAACTCTTGAGATACGTGTAACAGATGATGGAATCGGTATGCAGCCAGATCGTTTGATGAGGTTTAGGGAGAGTATTATGTCAGATGAAATCAGTGGAAAGCATATTGGAATGCGAAATGTACATCGTAGAATCCAGTTGCATTTTGGAGAGGCATATGGATTAAAAATTGACAGTGAATGGCAGAAAGGGACAACCGTTACTATTCTTCTCCCAGTAGAAGAAGTGGATCAGGCAAAGGAGGTTACAGAAGATGAAAATCGTAATTGTAGATGATGAACCGAAGATCAGGAATGGTCTATCAAAATTATTGTCATCCAGACCTGGATTTGAGATTACAGGTGTATTTGAAAATGCCATGGAAGCGCTGGAACAGTTGTCTGTTTCTTATGCGGATGTGATTATTACTGATATTAAGATGCCGGAGATTAATGGTCTGGATCTGATCAATCGAATCCGTGAAAAGGATGAGAATACAAAAATTATTATATTAAGTGGTTATAGTGATTTTTCTTTTGCACAGAGAGCAATAGAGCTTGGTGTGACCAGATATCTGACAAAGCCTACAAATGCCAGAGAATTGATTGGAATTCTGGAAGAAATTGAGAAAAATATTCAGAAACCTCGGAGTGAAGAAAAACAAGAAATGAAAGTGACAAATCTTTTTGTTCAGAAAGCGATGGACTACATTTCTATGAATTATTCACAAAAGCTGACCTTGACAAAGATTTCAGAACAACTTTGTATCACGCCCAACTATTTGAGTGAGTTGTTTAAAAAACATACAGGTCAGAATGTATCTGAATATATTATAGATTACCGGTTGGAGAAAGCTTGTCAATTTCTTAAGAATCCGCAGCTTAGAATAGGAGAAGTTTCAGAAAAAGTGGGAATTAACGATGTTCGTTATTTCAGCAGTATGTTTAAGAAAAAATATAATCTTACGCCGACAGAATACAGAAACAAACAATAAAAGATAAAAAAATATTTTAAATAATTCTCTCATGGAAATGTAGAAAATCTAACATAAAAACCGTAAATATTAAACAAAAGTAGAAAGCTATCACATTGAAAATGCAACAAAATGTACTAAAATTGAAGTATAAGATATCAATGCGCAAATGATATATCGAAACAAAAATAAAAAACAATGGAGGTACATTATGGGGGCTTTTCAAAGACAGATAGGCGATATGGTAGAATTGACACCGGAAGGTGAAAAGGAAATCCATAAATACAAAAATAATTATGCAGATGCGACAAAACCATTGAGTTCAAAAGAGCGTAACTGGTCAGCATGGGACATGGGAAATCTGTGGATTGGTATGATTGTATCTATCGCAGTATATCAGGTGGCAAGTGGACTGATCGTATCCGGTATGTCATGGGCACAGGCATTGTTAACGATTGTATTAGGACATACACTTGTTATGATTTTTGCAGTTGTTCTTGGACATTTCGGTACAAAGTATGGACTTGGTTATCCGATGCTCAGTAAAATGGTGTTTGGATCAAAAGGAACTGTAGTCCCGTCAATTGTCCGTGGAGTACTTGGGTGTTTCTGGTTCGGTGTTCAGGCATGGATTGGCGGTCAGGCACTTAATGCAATTATCGGAGCAATTATTCCAGCATGGCATGGACTTGGATTTAAAGGTTTATTTATTTCGTTCTTATTATTCTGGGCAATGAACGTATATATTGCAGGATCAGGATCCAGTGCATTACAGAAACTGGAAAAGTTTGCAGCACCGGTATTGATCGTGTTGAGCTTTATCGTAATCATCTGGGGAATTAGAAGTGCAGATTGGAGTGTGTCGAAACTTCTTTCTGACCCATCTCTTCAGGGAGATCCATCCAAGAATTTCTGGAAACTGTTCTTCCCAGCATTGTCTTCAATGATTGCATTTGACGGTGGTATTGCACTGTCTATGGCAGATTTCACAAAGAACTGTAAAACACAGAAGGCACAGGCAGTAGGACAGCTTGTCGGGGCACCTGTAATGACAGCATTCATTTCCTTTGTAGGAATTTGCGGAACAGCAGGAGCAGCAATTGTATTTAAAGAAGCAATCTGGGAGCCGGCAGTTCTTGTAAGTAAATTTGACAATCCGTTTATTGTAATTATTTTCTCGTTGTTCATTATTATGGCAGTACTGACAACAAATGTTGCAGCAAATCTGGTTCCACCGACAAATGTTATCGCAACTTTATTTGCAAAGAAAGTAAGCTACAAAAAGGCTGCTTTGATTGCAGCAGTACTTGCTTTATTTGCTCAGCCGTGGAATGCACTGGCAAGTGCGTACGATTTGATTTATAATGTATGTGGAATGCTTGGAGCGTTGCTGGGACCTATCTCAGGATTATATCTGGTATCCTATCTGTTTGAGCATAAGACAGAGGTTGATATGGTTGATATGTACAAGGAAGACGGCGGAAAATATTATTATTCAAAAGGCTTTAATGTACCGATCATCATTATTTTTGTGGCAGCAATGATCATTATCTTTGCCGGAAAATATATTGCACCACTGAAATTTATCTTTGACAATGCATATGTAGTAGGAAGTATCGGTGCAGGTCTTGCATACTTTATCTATATTAAAGCAGCAAAAAGAGGTTAGAAACAGCACTCATCAGGCAAAAAAATCACCGCAGCTATGGAAAGCATAGACTGCGGTAGAAGCATAACTGAAACTAAGAGAGGAGTGGAAGTATCATGAAAACACTTGTAAAAAATGGAATGATCGTATCACCGGAGGACACTTATGAAGCAGATGTCCTGATTGAGGATGGTGTGATCGAATGTATCGGAAAGAACTTGGAAGCAAAATTTGGGGATGCAGATAAGGTGATCGATGCGAAAGGAAAATATGTTCTTCCGGGAGGTGTTGATGTTCATACGCATATGGATATTGATGTCGGAATCGCGAGAGCAGTAGATGATTTTTATACAGGTACTGTTGCAGCCGCATGCGGCGGAACTACAACAATCGTAGACCATATGGGATTCGGACCGGCAGGATGCCCGCTACATCATCAACTGGATGTATATCATGGACTGGCAGACGATAAAGCTGTTATCGATTATGGATTCCATGGAGTAGTCCAGCATGTAGACGAGTCTATTTTAAATGAGCTTGAGACAATGATGGATGACGGAGTCCAGAGCACAAAGGTTTATATGACTTATGGCTATAAGATTGATGATGATGGTATTTTAGAAGTTCTTAAGAAGATGAAAGAACTGCATGGAATCACAGCATTCCATTGCGAGAATCATTATGTGGTAGAGCATCTGAAGAAAGAATATGGTGATGCCGGAAAGACAGCGCCGATCTATCATGCAAAGAGCAGACCGAATCTTGCAGAAGCAGAGGCTGTAAGAAGAGTCCTTTATCTTGCGAAGCTTGCAGGTGATGCACCGGTGTATATTGTACATCTTTCTTGTAAGGAAAGTCTTGAAGCAGTTGAAGAAGCAAGAAGAAACGGACAAAAAAACATTTTTGTTGAGACATGTACACAGTATCTGACACTTACAGAAGACAGATATAAAGATCCGGATGGATTGAAATATATTATGTCTCCACCGCTTCGTACACAGCAGGATCTTGATGCGCTGTGGAAAGGATTAGAGGCAGGAGAGATTCAGATCGTTGCGACAGATCATTGTCCATTCAATTATGCAAAAGAGAAACAGGACGGCAAGGATGATTTCAGAAAATGTCCGAATGGAGCTCCGGGAGTTGAAGAAAGAATGATTCTTCTTTTCTCAGAAGGTGTAATGAAAAACAAAATCAGCATCAACAAGCTGGTAGAAGTTGCCTGTACAAATCCGGCAAAGGTGTACGGAATGTATCCTAAGAAGGGAATTATTGAACCGGGAGCAGATGGAGACCTTGTGATTATTGATGCTGATGCAAAACAGACATTGACTCACAAGATGATGCACGGAGCTGTTGATTATACTTCTTATGAAGGAACAGATCTGCACGGAAAGATTGATCTCGTAATGCAGAGAGGAAATATCATCGCTGAAAATAATGAATTTAAAGGTAATCGAGGAGATGGAAAGTATCTCTATAGAAAACCTTTTTTAGGAGATTTATAATCGAAAGTCAGAGGATCTGAAATATACAGAACTCAAAAATAAAGGATAACAAGGCATGGAAGATACCAGGAAAAAAAAGAAAATAAAAGCTGAGACAGGCATCATTGTTGCAGTATTACTTATCATTGTTGCAGTAATCGAAGGAACTACTTACCGAAAAATTATTCCGGCCAATCAGCCGAAAGTTGTTGTAATTCTTCCGGGAGATACAAATGATCAAAGTTGGAATACGGGAAATTACGAAGGGATTCTTGCAAATCAGAACAAAGATAAGAAAATTGATCTGGAGTATCAGAGTAATGTCGAAGAGAAAGACTTTGAGGCAGTGATTCGTAGATATGCAGAAGATAATTATAATCTGATCATACTTGCAGGATCACAGTTCGAGGAGGTTGTTTCTTCTGTGTCAGGAGATTATCCGAAAGTTGATTTTTGTATTTTAAATGGCCGATCGGCATCAGGTAAAAATACATTTTCTGTTTATCCAAAAGAAGAGGAGGCAAGCCATCTGGCGGGAATCATTGGTGGAAATCTGACGAAGACAGGAATACTTGGCATCATTGCCGGTTATCCGAATGAGGCAATGGAGACCTTGCTGGATCAGTATGAAAAGGATGTTCGTCAGCTGGCTGCGGATAGAAAGCTTCCGAATGCAACAGTACTCAGGGCCTATGCGAATAGTTGGGAAGATGAGGAACTTGGAAAAGAGATTGCAAACCAAATGATCGGAAAAGGTGCAGATGTTTTATTTATTTACGCAAATAAAGTTGGAAATGGCTGCATTGAGGCTGCAAAGGAAAATGGAGTAAAGGTGATTGGATTTTCGGAGAATCAAAATGATCTTGCTCCGGGAACGGTTGCAGCATCGATTAAGTTTGATTTCGGAAAAATATATTCCTGGATTTTGGATCATTATATGGATGGAAAACTCAATGGTAATGAAGTTTATGGAGTAGGTATCGAAGAAGAAATTTTTATTCCGATTTTTACAGATGAAGTATCGAAGGAAGTACAGCAGACGGTAGAAAATAATATGAAATAATAAGAGAACCCCTAAAACAGAACCGTTCACGGTAATGTTTTAGGGGGCTTTTTGTAGTTATATATTTTAGACCATTACATTAGATCAGATGTGTACTTTCAAGCTTCTCCATAAATGCATCGTTCATCTTTATGATTGGTTTTCTGAGCAGAAGACCAAGCAGCAGTGACGGTGCAAGGAAGATTGCCAGTTTGCTGAGCTCTGTAGCATAAGTTGTTCCGTAGAATCCTGCAATACATTCACGCATCGCATTCATGCTGTGTGTGAACGGCAGAAGTGGATAAACAACCTGGAAAAACTTCGGTGCACACTGGATCGGGAATGTTCCACCACTTCCTGCAACCTGCATTACCATCAGGACAACGGCAATTGCTTTACCGATATCTCCAAAGGAGACAGTCAGTGCATAGATCAGATTCACATAGACAAAGCTTGTGAACATACCGGTTAGTACAAACATTACCGGATGCTTACACTGAATACCAAGGAAGAAAAGATCTCCAAGACAGATGAGTGCACTTTGCATGAAACCGATAATGATCAGAAGTAGGATACGTCCGATATAGAGCTGATATTCTTTCGGATGGAATAGTTTCTTCTTTGTAGAATCAGCTACAGTGACTTTTAGCATGGCAGCCATAACAACAGCACCTACCCAGATCGCAAGAGTGGAGTAGAATGGAGTCATTGCAGACCCGTAATTTTCAATTGGATAAATCTTTTTTTCATCCAGTTTGACTGGAGAGGAGAGGAAAGAGGCGATTGTCTCCGGATCTTCTGATAACAGGTTTGTCACAGCGGAAAGATCCTTTGAATCCTCGGAGGAAAGTGTTGCAGCCAGTGAAGTTAATTTTCCGGAGGCCTCATTCAACAGTTCAGCGGAATTCGAAAGAGTCTTCTGAAGTCCTGTCAGTCCGTCGGAAGTAGAACCTGTGACACCAGCAATGTTCTGAATGCTCTTATCAAGATCTCCAAGCATGGAAGAAATGGAGCCTGTTGTGGAATCCAGATTGGCAGAAAGGCTGTCCAGATTTCCTTTTACATTATTCTCATATGTTGTCTTAACTTCTGTGACAGATGATGTTGCCTGAACGATCAGGGTGTCAAGTTCGCTTTTTAATTCAGCAGCATTTGCAGTAGCTGTAGGAAGTGCTTCGGCAGCAGCATTTATTTTATCGCGGATTGCCGTCTGACGATCAATTGCCAACTGTATCTTCTGGTTAATGCTGGCAACAGCATCATTTAAAATCGTGAGCTCAGGGTGTTCATTTGCAATCGCTGTCAGAGCATCAGACAGTTTCGTATATTCATCAATTACAGTTTGTACACGACTGCTGACAGAAGTCAGGGCATTTGACGCAGCCTGGGCATCGCTATTATAGGAGTCTAAGGCTTTGTCAACAGCATCAGAAACAGCGGTGTAAAAGCTGGCGTTTTGTGTCAGAGCATCAGAAATTGTCTTTGATGTACCGGATACTAAAGATGCCAGGGAACTTAAATCTGAATTTTCCAGGGAGCTGACGCTGGACTTTGTACCAGAACCGCTTTCCTGAAGGAATTCCGTTGTTGTGTTTAACATTGTGATGGCTGAATCAGTCATATCGGATAAAGATTGAACGGTTCCGGCAACAGAACCAAGATCGGTTCCCATCTGATTTAAGTTATCGATCAAATGATCAACCATAGAGTCATCCCCGGCTTCCTGTGCAGCAGAACTTACAATCTGAAAAGCATCCAGTGCAGTCTGTGCGACGGTTTCAATAAACGTTTCGTTAATTTGCTTTTGGACAGCAGTTGCTCCTTTTCCTGTAATGATCGGAGCAATTGCATTTTCTTTTTCATTTTGATAATAAGTCAGATCCGGATGTTCTGTAGTTGAGGAGAAAACACTCATCATTTTCTGGCTGAAATCTTTCGGAATGACGATCGCTGCATAATATTTTCCGGATTTTACACCTTTCTGTGCGGATTTAGAATCAGTGAAAACCCAGTCAAATTGCTTATTTTTATGCAGAGAAGAAAGAATCTGATCCCCCATGTTGATCTTTACAGCAATAAGTTCTCCGGTGTATCCTTCATCATCACTTGCAACGGCAAGTTTCAGTTCGCCTGTGTTACCGTATGGATCCCAGCTCGCTGAGATGTTAAACCATGCATAGAGAGTCGGAATTACAGTGATTCCCATGATAACAATCATAGCGATAACATTTTTGTGAATCTTCATCACATCATTTTTAAAGATTAAGAAAATATTCTTCAAATTATTCTGCCTCCTTTCCACGGAAGTTTTCAAGCATCTCTTCATAGGACATACCGGCCATTTCTTTTTGTTCCTCCAGTTTTGTATGGATATATTCTATAACAATCAGCCATACAGAGATTGCGATAATAGAGATAATCCACAAAGTCAGGAACACGATCTTTGATTCGAGACTGAACATCAGAATCAGGAAGATCAGAGGGATGATCGCAATGGCAAGGAAGCCGATACGAACCATCTTCCGGTAATTATTTTCAAATTTCTGTGCCCGTTCAGCTGTTACAAGGCGAAGGTCTTCGATGGAAAGAGATGCCTGTAAGAGCATGGAAAGCTGTGTACTTCTGCTAAGTTCTACTTCGTGTGGTTCGCACATCATAAATTCTGTCTCTGCCAGTTTCTTGTCGAACAGATGGTTCAGTCCGGAAAGAGCCGGGCGTAGTCCAAGTCCGATAAGCAGAGAGATCGGTACATAGCACAGAAGCAGGATCAGAAGATCGTTGCGGAAGTTGGAACCGTAGAAACCGGCAATTGCTTCACGCATAGCATTCACACCATAGGTAAATGGAAGAAGTGGATGCAGTTTCTGGAAAAATGCCGGTGTCATCTCAATCGGGTAGGTTCCGGAAGAACCAGGAATCTGCAGGATTACGAGAATAACACAGAGCGCTTTACCAATATGCTTAAATGTAAGTGACAGCGCATAAATAATATTTACATAAACAAAGGAACAAACCATTCCTGTCAGGATAAATTGTGACGGATGATTACATTGAACTCCCGGAAGGAGTGTATCACCAAGGCAGACAATGAATCCCTGAATAAGCCCAACAACCATATATAAGAGCCAGCGGCCAAAATATAATGTTGTCGGTCCATAGCCATGCATGGAGCTGTCTTTATCTACTTCCATCTTGAAGATTGCGATCAGTACGATACCACCGACCCAGATTGCAAGGTTGGAGTAGAAAGGTGTCATCGAAGAACCGTAATTATCGACAGCATAGTATGTCTCTGTATTGATCTCTACAGGAGAAGACATGAAGGAAGCAATTGAATCTGCATCAATGCCTTCTAAAGAGAGCAGTTTCTGATAAGTAGCCGAACTTGTGATGGCATTGAGATCTGTCTGAAGTGTGTTTAATTTATTCTCAACAGCGCCTAATGCATCTTTTGTTCTGTTCAGTAATTCAGTTGTATTTGATAATCCTGTAGTCAGCTGATCAAGCATGCTGTTCATCTGATCAGAAGTGGCAGGAACACCGTTAAGCATTCCGGTTACCTGACCGGTCAGAGAGGAAAAGGTATCCAACGTCTGGTTGAGCAGTGGCAGGATATTCTGATCCAGAGAAGAGCGGAATGTATGTAGATTATCAATATTTTCTTTTGTAAGAGCAGCAAGCTGTTCCTGGGTTGCTGTAGTTGTATCCAATGCATCCTGTATTCCGTCATTTCCTGTCTGCAGGCTGCTGATCAATTCATTATTCCGCTGGTTCTGTGCCTGAAGTGTGGAAATCTTTGCAGTGATCTGATCACCAATTATTCCAGGAAGCTGGTCTGCGAGATCTTGCATGTCTGCAAGAATGTCTGCATTTAATTCGTTGACCTGATTGGCATAACCAAGAGCGGTACTGACAGAAGTATTTATCCTGCCGGCAGCAGTTGCAAGATCAGTTATTCCGGCAGATGCGGAGCTGTTAGCTTTCCCAAGCAGCAGTTCTCCGTCGGAAAGTGCCTGAGAGAGTGAAGAAGAAAATTCTCCTGCGGAGGATCTTGTTGTCTGCATGATCTTGTCTGCATCAGACAGTGCATTTGCACCGGAAGAGGCAGCAGTTCCGAGTGAATCGGCTGCATTTTTCGCATTCTGTATCAGCGCATTTGTATTAGCTGAACCAGCTTGAAACTGATCCAGGAGCTGAGCATATTCCTGAATATTGTTCTCAGCTTTGGCAAGCAGGCTGTTGATATCCTCAGTTGTGGAATCAACAAAGTCAGAAATATTGAATACAGATTCTTTCAAAAGTTCTGCAATTGTTTCAGATGCAACAGAGGAAAAAGTATTGTTTATTTGTGTCTGGATCGTGCTTGCACCTGAACTGGTGATCTTTGGCGCAATTGCATTGAGTTTTTCATTGATATAGTATTCAAGTTCCGGAGTTTCAATCTTTCCGGACAGGACACTTAGCAGGGATTCGCTAAAATCTTGCGGAATAATGATTGCTGCATAATATTCACCGGATTTAACTCCTTCAATAGCAGCATCTTTGGAAACAAATGTCCATCCTAACTGGTTGTTTTCTTTTAGTTGATCAATAATCTGGCTGCCGGCATTGATCGTCAGATCATCATGTGTGGCATCGGTGTCCAGATTTGCTACTGCTACCTTGATGCCGGAAGTATTGGCATAAGGATCGATATTTGCTGCAATATTAAACCATGCGTAGAGTGAGGGGAGAATAGATACTCCGATCAAAACAAGTATTGCTGCCGGATTACGGAGCAGGCGTTTCATATCGCGGCGAAAAATCCGAAATGCGTTTCTCATGGATAAAACTCCTTTTCTTAAAAATATTTCTAGTAATAGATACAATGTTGATTTTCATGTCAAAAAGTATTATATTAATGTAGAAACTAATTTACAACCATTAATCAACACTGGATATGTCTAATAATAGACGAAAGATTGAAAAATGTCTAGCAGGTGGAGAAAATCATGTTACTGTTCGCACGGGAGTGAACAGTAACAAAATCATTCATTTAAGTCATAGAAACAGAGTAGAGAGTTATTGGTCAGTAGTACTGTAAGTTATAAAGGGGGGAAGAGAAGATGCAGAAGAAGACAGATCGCAGAGTCAGAAAGACAAAAAGTCAGCTTAAAACAGGTCTTGCTCAATTGATGAGGGAGAAGAGTATCAGAGAGATTACGGTAAAAGAATTGGTAGATACGGTGGATATCAATCGTTCTACCTTTTATCTGCATTATTCTGATATACCGGGGCTGCTTGCAGAAGTTGAAAATGAAATGATGGAAGAGATGCAGCGCGCAATCCGTGAACATCCAATTGATCCGGGAAAAGATACCGTTTACTATTTTATTCAGGATTTATTTCATGTGCTTGATGAAAATCGTCAGATTGCAAGTGCGCTTGTAGGACCACATGGGGATATTGGTTTTGTACATAAGTTAGAGCAGCTTTTAGAGGAAAAGAGCCGGGAGTCACTTGCAGCTCTTGTACCGGAGAAAACAGGTGAAATGAAATATTTTTATTCTTATTGCCTGAACGGTTGTCTCGGTTTTGTGAAAACATGGTTGGAAACAGGCGAAAAGGAAACACCGGAATATGCAGCAGAGATGGCTTATCGAATGGTTGTAAGTTCAGTTACAGCATTTTATGACACTAAAGAAGGAAGAGAGGACAACTAAGAAATGAAACGAGAGAAATTTGGCTCACGTCTGGGATTTATCCTGATCTCAGCGGGATGTGCCATTGGCTTGGGAAATGTTTGGCGTTTTCCGTATATTACAGGAAAGTATGGAGGAGCAGCATTTGTTCTGATCTATCTGCTGTTTCTTGTTCTGTTGGGATTGCCAATCATGGTAATGGAATTCGCAGTGGGTCGTGGAAGTCAGGCAAGTATTGCACTATCCTTTGACCGTCTGGAACCACTGGGAACAAAGTGGCACTGGTATAAATGGTTTGGAATCGGTGGAAACTATCTTTTAATGATGTTCTACACAACAATCGGCGGATGGCTTCTTCTATATACAGGAAAGATGGCAATCGGAGAGTTTAAAGGACTTGATGCGGATGGTGTGACCGGAGTATTTACATCACTTCTTGGACAGCCTGTTACAATGACAATCTGTATGATCCTTGTTGTTGTGCTGTGCTTTGGAATCGTCTGTATGGGACTTCAGAAAGGTGTAGAGCAGATCACAAAGAAAATGATGATCCTCCTTTTCGTGTTGATGATCATTCTTGCAGTGCGTTCCGTGACATTGCCGGGAGCAGAGAAAGGACTGGAGTTCTATCTTCTTCCTGATTTTAAGAAAGCAGCAGAAGCAGGATTGAAAGAAGTTATTTTCGCAGCGATGGGACAGGCATTCTTTACATTAAGTCTTGGAATCGGTGCGATTGCGATCTTTGGAAGTTATATCGGAAAAGAAAGAACTTTGACAGGAGAAGCAGTCTGCGTAACAGTTCTGGATACATTAGTTGCATTGATCGCTGGATTTATTATTTTTCCGGCCTGCTTTGCATTTAATGTCCAGCCGGACAGTGGTCCGAGTCTGATCTTTATCACACTTCCGAACATTTTCAATGCAATGAGTGCAGGGAGAATCTGGGGAACAATTTTCTTCCTTTGTATGTTTTTCGCAGCATGCTCTACAATCATTGCCGTGTTTGAAAATCTGATCGCATTTGTGATGGATTTAACGAATTGTTCAAGAACAAAGGCGGTTGTGGGAAATCTGATCGCGATCATTGTACTTTCCCTTCCATGTATTTTTGGATTCAACATATGGAGCGGCTTCATGCCTCTGGGAGCAGGAAGCAGTATTCAGGACCTTGAGGACTTTATTGTAAGTAATAACCTGCTTCCGATCGGAAGCCTGATCTACCTTCTGTTCTGTACAAGCCGCTATGGTTGGGGCTGGGATAAGTTCCAGAAAGAAGCGAATGCAGGAAGTGGAATCAAGTTCCCGGGTTGGGCCAGATTCTATGTATCCTATATTCTGCCATTGATCGTATTATTTATCTTTGTGCAGGGATATTGGAGTAAATTTGTTGGATAAAACAATAACAATATTGTGAAATAAAAAACGCTATAATAACCAGAAATTCATTGCCATTCTATTAGTGATAAGTTATAATTTAACTAATGGTTTTGCAAGAGATTTACAACTGTTCCAAACGGAAAGAATACGTTTCAATCTGAATGCAGCAGAGAGATATCTCATAGCAATAAAGACATGGATTTTGAATAGAATATAGACTCTGACGGCAAGGAAGTAAGAGATACCGAGCGGGAATAGTTGTAAAGAAGCGTTTAGACAAAAAAATATTTTGTGATTTTAACAGACTCTTTTTCCGTTGGGGAAGAAGGGTCTTTCTCTTTACCAGGGAAATAAAATGGGAGGATCAGCAATATGTTAAAGGTAGCAATTTACGGAAAAGGTGGGATTGGAAAGTCCACGATTACATCGAATCTGGCAGCAGCATTTGCCGCTATGGGGAAGCGCGTAATTCAGATCGGATGTGATCCGAAAGCAGATTCAACGATCAATCTGTTAGGCGGCGAGCCATTGCGTCCGGTAATGAATTATATGAGAGAAGAGGATGAGGAGCCGGAAGAATTAGATCAGATCGCAAAGGAAGGATTCGGTGGTGTGCTCTGTATCGAGACAGGCGGACCGACACCGGGACTAGGATGTGCAGGACGCGGGATCATAGCGACATTTCAGTTATTAGAAGACTTGCGGTTGTTTGAGACATACAAACCGGATGTTGTTCTGTATGATGTGCTTGGGGATGTTGTCTGTGGCGGATTCGCAGCACCGATCCGGGAAGGATATGCAGAGAAGGTTGTGCTTGTTACATCCGGAGAAAAGATGGCATTGTATGCGGCTAACAATATTTCCAGCGCAGTGCGTAACTTTGAAGATCGCAGTTATGCAAGAATTTTTGGATTGATCCTGAATCATAGAAATGTGGAAAATGAAACGGAGAAGGTACAGGCATTTGCAGAAGAAAAAAAGATTCCTATTGTTGGTGAGATTCCAAGAAGTGATGAGATTATACGCTGGGAAGATCAGGGAAAGACTGTGATCGAAGGCGACGCAGATTCTGAGATCAGTAAGAGATTCTTTGAACTGGCAGAAAAGCTGTTAGAGGATGAAACAGAACGTGTGAGATAAAATATAAGTCGAGGGAAAATATATGAAGAAAGCATATTTTTGTACAGCGGAAGAACTGGAACAAAGAGGAAAGGATAATCTTCCGAAACAGTTTCAGTCAGGGGAACATTTAATCTATAGTTCGCCGGCTACGCTTGCCTTTAACTCTCCAGGAGCAGAAGGGTTTGGAGTGAAAAGAGCAGGACTTGCAGTGCCGGGATCGATCATGCTGATCGTGGCACCGGGGTGCTGTGGAAGAAATACGTCCATGATCAGTTCAATGAAAGAATATAATAACCGTTTCTTTTACCTTTGCATGGATGAGACTGATATTGTAACAGGGCGTCATCTAAAGAAAATCCCGAAAGCAGTTGCATCAATCTGTGAAGGTCTTGAGAAGAAACCATCCGTTGTGATGATCTGTATTACCTGTGTGGATGCCCTTCTTGGAACAGATATGGAACGTGTCTGTAGAAAAGCGGAAGAAAAAGCCGGACTTCCGGTGCGTCCATGTTATATGTATGCATTGACACGAGAGGGACGAAAGCCACCAATGGTTCATGTGAGACAGTCTCTGTATTCACTTCTTGAACCAGGACATAAAAAAGGAAATGTAGTAAATCTGCTCGGATACTTTTCACCACTCGTAGATGACTGTGAATTATATACACTGCTTCAAGAGGCAGGTGTGAAAACGATTCATGAGATTTCGAGATGTGAAGATTTTGAAGAATATAAGAAAATGTCTGAGGCGAATTTTAATCTTGTTCTTCACCCGGAGGCACGATTTGCAGCAGAGGATTTTCATGACAGATTAAAGATTCCATTTATCGAACTGCGCAGACTTTATCAGATTGATAAAATTGGAAGCCAGTATCAGGCATTTGGCGCAGCACTTGGAATAGAATTTCATGTAGAGGAACAGAAAAAACAGGCACAGGAAGCAATTGAAAGTTTTCGTAAAGTCTGTCCGGACCCGGTATTTGCTGTTGGGGAATGTGCAAATGCGGATCCGTTTGAATTATCATTAGCATTGGTGAAATATGGATTTAAAGTAGCAGAAATCTACGGAACGATTACTGGGGAGAACTTTATTTATATCAGACAGTTGAAAAAGTTAAGTCCGCAGACAAAGATTTTTTCCAATATGGAACCGACGATGCTCTATTACGATTCAGCGGAAAGTGGCGTGACACTGACAATCGGAAAGGATGCCTGTTATTATCATCCGAACACAAAAGGAATCCATTGGAATGAGGAGAGACAGCCTTTCGGATATGCAGGCGTGAGAAGACTGTTTGAGGCGCTGGAACTGGCTGTGACAGAACAGGCAGAAGGTAATGTTTTGCAGAAACAGGTGGAAGTGATCGGTGCAGATTCACAAGAAGCAGATGCAAAGGAGAATTCGGAAGGATGGCTCAATAAAGAAGTCAGTGCAAAGGAAAACGCAGTTTCTGTACGTGGTCTTTGGAAAGGACTGACTCCATTTGCACCGGATCAGTCAGGTGCAGCGTCCGTTTTCTATGAACTGGGAGGAATTCTTGTTATTTGTGATGCGGGAGGCTGTACAGGAAATGTATGCGGATTCGATGAACCGCGCTGGTTCGGGGAACGTAGTGCGATTTTCAGTGCGGGCTTGCGTGACATGGATGCAATCCTTGGAAGAGATGACAGGCTTGTTGCGAAACTTACGGATGCAGCAGAGAAGATTGATGCAAATTTTGCAGCGGTGATCGGTACTCCGGTTCCGGCTGTGATCGCAACGGATTATAGAGCATTACAGAGAATGTGCGAGAAGAAGACAAATCTTCCGATTCTGACTGTAGATACGAACGGAATGGAACTGTATGATGTGGGAGAAGAGAAGGCATGGCTGACTTTATTCAAGACATTTGCAGGAAAAGATGTAGCATCACAGAAGGAAGCTTCAGAAGAAGACGATTCTTCTAAAAAGATGAAAATCGGAGTTCTCGGTCTGACGCCACATGATGTCAGTGACCTGAATATAGAAGAGAAGTTCCGGAAATCAGAAAATGAGAATACGCATTATATTTGCTATGGAATGAGAGTAGGTATTGATAAAGTAAAGACAGCAGGCTCTGCAGATAAGAATCTGGTTGTAGCACCGGCGGCACTCGAGACAGCAAAATATCTGGAAAAAGAATTTGGCACACCGTATGAAGTGGGATATCCATTTGTAGATGAATTGATACCTGAACTTGATTATGCTGGGAAAAAGATACTGATCATTCATCAGCAGGTGATTGCAAATGCCATCAGACAGGAAATTCGTACAAGAAGTGATGAACAGAATACAGAAGTTACGGTGGCAAGCTGGTTTATGATGAAATCCGAGCTTTCAGAAGAAGGAGATCTTTCACTGAAAGAAGAGATGGATTATTGTAAGCTTGTTCAAAATGGGAACTATGACATTGTCTTTGCAGATGAAAATATGAGAGGCCTGGTACCGGGATTCAAAGGAACATTTGTTAATATACGGCATTTTGCAGTCTCAGGAAAACTGCAGGAGTCATAACGGGAGGAAAAAGTCTATGGAGAAGGAGATAACGAAGAAAATCCGTGTCTATGGAATTGTACAGGGCGTAGGATTCCGTCCGACCGTCAGTCGACATGCAGATTCCTGTAAGATCAGAGGAAGTGTCAGTAATCGTGGACCTTATGTTGAAATCTTCGCACAGGGAAGCGAGACGGCAGTGAATCTGTTTATTAAGAAAGTTCGTACCTGTCCGCCAAAACGTGCAGCGATTCTTAAGGTTTCAGAAGAAATACTGGATACAAAGGAAAAATATCCGGACTTTTCTATCATAGAAAGCGAGAAGACAAAAGGAGAGATCTTTATTTCTCCGGATATTGCAATCTGTGAGGAATGTAAGGAAGAATTGTATGATCCCAAGGATCGCAGATACTTACATCCGTTTATTAATTGTACGTGTTGTGGTCCGCGGCTTACGATTCTGGATGCTCTTCCATATGACAGAGAGCGTACGAGTATGAAAGAATTTCCGATGTGTCCGGAATGTGAGGCAGAATATTACAATCCGGAAAGCAGAAGATACGATGCGCAGCCGGTTTGTTGTAATATGTGCGGACCGGAAGTTTATTTGATCAAAACTTCTGATAGAACGATAGACATGAAAGGTTCTGATGCAATTACGGAAGCAAGAAGAGTGATTTCCGAAGGCGGAATCGTAGCAGTGAAGGGAATCGGAGGATTTCATCTTTGCTGCGATGCATCAAATGAGGCAGCAGTGGAACTGTTAAGAAAGAGAAAACGCCGCCCGGCGAAACCGTTTGCAGTGATGGCAAGAAATCCTGATGTAGTGCAAAGTGTCTGTGAGTTGAGTAAGGAGCAGGAAGAAATTCTCACTGGACATCAGAAGCCGATTCTTCTTTTGGTGAGGAAAGAGATAGAATCGAAGCAGCTGTGTTCATCTGTCGCACCGGGCAATCCAAAAGTAGGAGTGATGCTTCCATATGCGCCGGTGCAGTTACTTCTATTTCAATATCCGGATGGAATCAAGATGCCGGATTTTCTCGTAATGACCAGTGGAAATGTATCCGGTGCGCCAATCTGCAGATCGGATGAGGAAGCACTCGAAGAGCTTTCGGAATTTTGTGACTGCATCTTGTCTCACAATCGAAAAATTCGTGTGAGAGCAGATGATTCCGTGATGGATTTCTATAAAAACAGACCATATATGATTCGCAGATCAAGGGGATATGCGCCACTTCCGATCCAGACGTCAGGAAAATGGAAAGGACAGGTATTAGCTGTCGGCGGAGAATTGAAAAATACATTCTGTATCGGTGTGGATAGTAGATTTTATCCTTCGGCTTATGTGGGGGACTTAGAAGATTTAAGAACGGTAAATGCATTGAAAGAGACAATACAGCGGATGGAAACATTGTTGGAAGTGGAACCAAGCGTTGTCGTCTGCGATATGCATCCCAAATATAATTCGACGGTGGTTGCGGAAGAACTGGGACTTCCTGTTTTGAAAGTGCAGCATCATTATGCACACATCTTATCCTGTATGGCAGAGAATGACTGGATGGAACAGGTGATCGGAGTATCTTTTGACGGAACCGGCTATGGAACGGACGGAACCATATGGGGCGGAGAAATACTTCTGGCAGATTTTGACGGATTCCGGAGAATCGGAAGTATTGAACCATTTTTACAGGCTGGAGGCGACCTATCAGCAAAAGAAGGATGGCGTATCGCAGTTTCTTTAATCTGGCAAATATCTGAATCAAAAGATGAGGCGATGCAGATCATTCAGAAACTTGGTCTTTGCGAGGAAAAAGAAGCGAAAGTTCAGCTTGCGATGCTTGAGAGAAAGATCAATGCGGTAGAGTCAACCAGTGCAGGAAGATTATTTGATGGAATCAGTGCGATACTTGGAATTCGAAAGAAATCTTCTTTTGAAGGAGAAGCCTCCATGGCATTGGAATTCGCAGCAGAAGCTTATGAAAAAAGATCTGGTGAGAAGAAAATAAATGTCTTAGACGGGCAGAAGTGTTTAATTGAATCAGCAGACGACGGAAGAGAACTTCTTCTGACAAGTCGACTGGTGAGGGCAGCAGTCGAAGTGGTTAGCAATATTGGCGAAAATGCAGTGGCAGAAGATACATTTGATCAGGACTTAATAGAAAAGGCAGCTTATGAATTTCATAAAGGACTTGCAGAGCAGATTGTCACAGCATGTATCCATGCTAAAGAGAAAACCGGATGTCAGACAGCCGCACTTAGTGGCGGTGTATTTCAGAATGGATTACTGCTTCGTCTGACGGAAGACGGATTAATTGCAAATGGTTTTCATGTGCTGACACATCAGATGATTCCGCCGAATGACGGAGGAATTGCGCTTGGTCAGGCATTTTATGGAATGAATCATGAGTGTGTAGAGGAAACTCCGATTTTATAGAGTTAAAAAAGAAAGGAATAAGAAAAATGTGTGTAGGATTATCAGCTAAAGTGGTTCGCATCAGTGACGGAACTGCAGTGGTAGATGCAGGTGGTGCGAAAAGAGAAGTATCTTCAGAGTTATTAGAAGATCTGGAGCCGGGCGATTACGTGATGGTGCACGCCGGAGTCGCAATTGCAAAGATCACAGAAGAAGATGACGAAGAGACCGATCAGCTTATGGAAGAACTGCTATAGAGCAGTGAACAGTGAGGTGAAAAGAATAAATGATGATGCAGGATATAACAAAAAATCAAACATCTGAAAGAAATGAGAAACAAAGAAAAACAGCGAGGGAAATCATCGAGCAGTATGATGGACCACCGGTTCGCATTATGGAAGTGTGCGGAACACATACACATGAGATCTTTCGCCTTGGAATCCGCAAATTACTTCCAAAGCAGGTGGAACTGATCTCAGGACCGGGATGTCCGGTCTGTGTGACACCGGTTGGGTTTATTGATGAGGCAGTGTGGCTTGCACTTCAAGCAGGTGTGACAGTCTGTACTTTTGGCGATCTTGTCCGTGTACCGGGAACAAAGATGAGTCTTGCGGGAGCGAGAGAAAAGGGCGCAAAGATCCAGATTGTTTATTCACCGGCAGATGCAGAAAAATATGCGAGGTTACATCCGGAGGAACAAGTCGTGTTCCTGTCCGTTGGTTTTGAGACAACAACACCTTCTTCTTGCTTATCAGTAAAGAAAGCGAAAGAAGAACAACTAGAGAATTATTCTATCCTGACGGCAAATAAGACGATGCCGGGAGCTTATGAAGCATTAAAAGGAAGTGCAGATGTGTTTCTTTATCCGGGACATGTAAATGCAATTACCGGAACGGCATTGTGTGAATCTCTGACAAAGGAGGGAGTCAGTGGAGTTGTAGCAGGATTTACTGCGAAAGAACTGCTGACAGCATTGGCTGTTTCATTGAAACGCTACCAGGAAGGAAAACCATTTTTTGTAAACTGCTATCCAAGAGTAGTAACAGCAGAAGGAAGCAAAGAGGCACAGCGTCTTGTAGATGAACTGATGGAATCCTGCGACAGTGAATGGCGTGGCCTTGGAGTGATTCCAGATTCCGGAATGAAGCTTCGTAAAGAGTGGGAAATGTTTGATGCAAGAGTGAAATATCAGATTCCGGAAATGGAAGGAAGAGCAAATCCAGCTTGTCGTTGCGGAGATGTTTTACAGGGAAAATGTAAGCCATCAGATTGCAAAGTATTTGGAAAAGTCTGTACACCGCAGCATCCGGTAGGAGCATGCATGGTTTCAAATGAAGGTGCGTGTTCCGCTTATTTCATGTACGGAGTATAGAAGAAAATAGAAATGGTTACTGTGAACAGTGACGGAAAAAGAGGAAATAATATGAGCGAAAAAATAGAAAGCCAGACAGTTACAATGGCACACGGAGCAGGCGGAAAACAGACTTCAGAACTGATCGACAAAGTATTTGCAGCACATTTTGCAAATCCGGATCTGACAGCAGATGATGCAGCTGTATTAAATCCGCCGGTTGGGAAAATGGCAGTGTCAACAGATGGATTTATCGTATCTCCGGCATTTTTCCCGGGAGGAAATATTGGAAAACTGTCTATCTGCGGAACAGTAAATGACCTGGCCTGTATGGGGGCAAAACCATTATATTTGACTTGTGCATTTGTGATTGAAGAAGGATTCCAAATGGAGAAACTGAAGCAGATTGCGGAGGCAATGGCTAAAACAGCGAAAGAAGCAGGTGTTCGCATCGTATCAGGAGACACCAAGGTCGCCGGAAAAGGACAGGTAGACGGAGTCTTTATCACAACAACCGGAATGGGAGAAATTGAAGATGGCGTACAGGTTGGCGGAGAACTTGCGAAGCCAGGAGATGCAGTTATCGTAACCGGAGATATCGGCCGACATGGATGCACGATCCTTCTTGCGAGAGAAGATTTCGGAATCGAGGCAGATGTGAAGAGCGACTGCGCCCCACTTTGGAAGACGGTGGAGGCTGTTATGGACACGACACATGAACTTCATGTGATCCGCGATGCGACAAGAGGCGGTGTCGGAACTGTATTATACGAGATTGCAGGACAGAGCCAGGTTGGAGTACAGATTGATGCAGCAAAAATCCCGGTAGCTACCGAAGTGCAGGGAGTCTGTGGAATGCTTGGACTTGAACCACTTTATCTTGCCTGCGAAGGAACAATGGTGATCATTGCTCCGGCAGAACAGGCAGAAAAGATCGTAGAGACACTTCACCAGTGTCCATACTCTCAAAATGCAGCGATCATCGGAACGATTACAGAAGAAAACCCAGGCAAGGTAATACGCATGACAGAAATCGGAACCCAGTCCCTCCTCCCACAGCCAGGTGGAGAGTTGTTGCCTAGAATATGCTAAATCAGTTCCGAAATGCGGAGAAAGTTGTCTCTTCATGCGCTGCAAGCTAGCTTACATAAGCAAGAAGAGACAACTTTCTCCATATGGCGAACGCCATACAGCGAAATGAAGCATGAGCGGAATTGAGCTGTAGCATGAGGAACGGAAGAGAGCGATATAACAAAATGCGGAAAGGAGTCAAAATGGATACAAGAGTAGCAGTAATCTCCATAATTGTGGAAAATCCGGAAGCGATCGTTACACTGAATGATCTTCTTCATGAAGCCGGAAATTATATTATCGGGCGTATGGGGATTCCATACAGGGAAAAGGGAATTAATATCATCAGTATTGCAATTGATGCACCGCAAGATATGATCAGCAGCCTTTCCGGAAAGATTGGAAGATTAAAAGGTGTGTCAGCGAAGACTGCCTATTCAAACATCATTACAAAAGCGGAGGCACACAATGATTAAAATTGCAGTATATGGAAAAGGTGGAATCGGAAAATCAACAACAGTCTCCAATGTGGCAGCAGCACTGGCTGAGCAGGGATTAAAGGTTCTTCAGATTGGATGTGACCCAAAGGCAGATTCAACGATTCTGCTCCGACATGGGGAAGAGGTTCCGACCGTACTTCAGATGTATCAGGAAAAGAAACAGAACCTGAAACTGGAAGATATTGTGAAAATTGGATACAAAGGAATTGTCTGTGTAGAAGCAGGCGGCCCGACACCGGGACTTGGGTGCGCAGGACGCGGAATCATAACTGCACTGGAAAAACTCGAAGAGACAGGTGCATATGAGAAATACCAGCCGGATGTAGTGCTTTATGATGTGCTCGGAGACGTTGTCTGTGGTGGATTTTCTATGCCGATGCGAAATGGGTATGCAGACAAGATCTTTATTGTTACATCTGGAGAAAATATGGCGATTCATGCAGGTGCGAATATTGCTATGGCGGTAGAAAACTTTAAGAATCGCGGATATGCCACACTGGGAGGGCTGATCCTGAATCGAAGAAATGTCCCGCGTGAGGAGGAGAAAGTAGAAGAACTGGCGGAAGATTTTCATACAAGTATCGTAGGAACTTTGACAAGAAGTGATCTTGTTCAGCAGGCAGAAGAACAGAAAAAGACCGTTCTTGAAGCATTTCCGGAAAGTGAAATGGCAGAAGAATATCGTATACTTGCCAAAGCAATCCTGATGAAAGTGAGAGAAAAACAAGAGGTGTCAAATGCTTAGAAAAGTTGGAGAATCAGCCTGGCCGATCAGTGAGAAAGATGCGGTTGTCAGCATAAAAGACGCATCCTATCCAATTCCGTTCCCACAAGGGCTGGAATTTAATTCACCGGCACATGGCTGTTGGAATATCGTTCATACTGGAATGCTGATTCCGGAAGCACATCAGATTTATGTCTGTGCGGACAACTGTATGCGGGGCGTTGTGCTTACTGCAGCAGAGATGCATGCAGAAGACAGATTTTCCTTTGTGATCGTGGAAGAACAGAATCTGCTGAATGGAGACCTGGAAGATCTGACAATCGAAGGGACGGCAGATCTTATAAGAAAATTAAAGAAAATGCCGAAGGCGATTCTTTTGTTTACAGTCTGTATTCATCATTTTATCGGATGTGATCTGGAAAGAATTTACAGAGAATTGGAAGAACAATTCCCGGAAATCACATTTCTGAGATGCTATATGGATCCAATCATGCAGAAGCACGGACCGACACCGGATCAGAAACTCAGAAAAGCAATGTATGAGTCATTGGATTCAGAACCTGATAAAATGGATACAAAACAGATTTCTATTTTGGGAAGTGACTTTGCCTTAGATCAAAGTAGTGATCTGAAAGAATTGTTACCAAAAGCAGGTTATACAGTTAGGGAATTGCAGAGCTGCAGAACATGGGAAGAGTATAAAGAATTGGGAAATGCAGGAACATTTCTCTGTTGTTATCCATCTGGAAAATATGGGATAGAACTTTTGGCAAAACGACTGGACAGAACATTTCTTTATCTCCCACTGAGTTTTGATTATGAAGAAATCAAGAAGGAAGAAGAGATTTTGTGGAATACTTTAAAACCTGAAGACAATCAGGAACTGTTACCATGGATAGAAAAGAAAATTTCACTCTGTGAGGCGGCATTAGAACACACGAGGCAAGTGATCGGAAACACACCGATTGCAATCGACTATACATTCCATCCGCGTCCGCTTGGATTGGCGAAACTGTTACTGACACATGGGTTCAACGTAGAGACGGTGTATCTGGACAGTATAAGTCCAGAAGAAAAAGAAGCTTTTGCGTGGCTGAAAGAGAAGAAACCGGAGTTGGAACTTCGTTCAACAGTCCATGCGAAAATGCGTCTGCTACATGAGGAGCATGCAACGGATAAGATTCTGGCAATCGGCCAGAAGGCAGCATGGTTTACAGGAAGCCGATATTTTGTAAATCTTGTTCAGGGAGCAGGGTTACAGGGGTTTGACGGAATCCGCAGGACTGCCGAACTAATGGAAGAAGCATTTTCAGAAGAAAAAGATCCAAAAACGCTTATTGTAAAAAAAGGATGGGGGTGTACAAGCTGTATATGAGACAGGCATATCGAATTATACCGATTTATACCTCAGATGTATCCGGAGTCTGTTCTGCACTATATGAATTAGGTGGGATGGTTGTTATACATGATCCTTCCGGTTGTAATTCCACTTATAACACGCATGATGAAATCAGGTGGTACAATCAGGACAGTCTGATCTTTATTTCCGGATTAACAGAGATTGATGCAGTGATGGGGAATGATGAAAAATTCTTATCTGATATCAAAGAAGCGGCAGGTGAATTACATCCGAAATTTATTGCTCTTGTAAGTTCACCGATTCCATTTATGAATGGAACAGATTTTCCGGCTTTGGCGAAAGTGCTTGAGACAGAGACGGGGATTCCGGCCTTCGCAGTGCCAACGAATGGAATGCATGATTATGTGTATGGTGCAGGAAAGGCACTGGAGGAAATTGCGAGAAGATTTGTTCCGGAGCAAATGGAAGACAGAAATGGTTCAGAACGTACAGTAAATCTGCTTGGAGCAACACCTCTCGATTTTGGTCCGATTTCAAAAGTAGAAGAACTAAAAAAGAATCTTGAGCAGTATGAGTGGAAGGTGATTTCCACATGGGCGATGGAAGATTCTTTGGAAGATCTGGCACAGGCAGGAAAAGCGGAGATGAATCTTGTGATATCCTCTGTCGGGCTTAGGGCAGCGAAGATGCTGAAAGAAAAATATGGAACGCCTTATGTGATTGGAACACCTTATAAAGAATATGCGGAGAGAATCAGTGAAGCTTTGGAAAAACGCATCCAGATTCCCGCTATAGAAGATCGGAGAAGAGAGAATTTACAAGGAACTGGTAACTCTGAAAAAATAATTACGTTGATCGGAGAACCGGTTACAATTGGATCTCTTGCTGCAATTATCGAAAGAAGATACCATTATAAAACAAGGATACTCTGTCCCTTAGAGAATGCAGAAGGATTGCTGGGAGAGCATGATCTGAAGATATGCGGTGAAGAAGAGATGGAAAACGCCCTGAAAAACGCTCAAATCGTAGTAGCAGATCCATTGTATCGCCCAATCTGCCCGGTTGAGTGCGAGTTTTATGAGAGAGCGCACATAGCATTTTCAGGGAGAATGTTTCTAAAAAATAAATAAGTAGGGATGACAGATTGATACTGTCACCCCGTCTTTTTCAGATACCACTTTTCTATCAGACCGATTATCGCATACAACAGCACTGCAATGATACATAGAATGCAGATACTCATCAGAAGCCAGTCAAGTTTAAATACCTGGCTGGAATAGATGATCAGGTATCCAAGTCCGCTTCTTGCGGCTAGAAATTCACCGATGATAACTCCGACAAGACAAAGTCCAATATTGACTTTCATATTACTGATGATTGCCGGAATGGAACCAGGAAGAACCACCTTGGTCAGCGCATGCCTGCGTTTTCCATGTAGTGTGTAGATCAGACGAATTTTTTCCTGGTCGATCGTAGAAAAACTGGTGTAGAGGTTCAGGATACTTCCGAAAATTGCAACGGACATTCCGGCAACAACAATGGTTGTGGTATTGGCACCCAGCCAGACAATAAGTAAGGGCGCCAGGGCAGATTTTGGCAGGCTATTCAGGACAACCATGTAAGGGTCAAGAATTTCGGAGAGTCCATGGAAACACCAGAGGAGGATTGCAATCAGAATGCTGGTAAGTGTGACCAGAAGAAAGCTGACAAGCGTCTCATACAAGGTGATTCCAATATGGTGAAAGACAGAACCATCCTCTGTCATTTTCAGAAAACAGGTTACGATACGGGAAGGGCTGCTGAAGATAAAGGAATCAACAACTCCGGTATCGGCACAGATTTCCCATTGTAACAGGAATAAGAAAAGAATCAGAATCCGCAGAAAAACGACCATCCGTCGGCGTCTGCGGATTTTTTTGAGAAAACGAAGATGCTCAGTTGTCATGGTTTAGCTCCTTCCAGATTTGATTAAAGTAGTGTTTGAATTCAGGTGCATTCCGCCGATTTAAAGGTGTGTCTTGTTCTAATTTAAAGAAAATCGGAATTTCGCAACGGACATTGGCAGGACGGTTGGTGAGGACAATGACCCGGTCGGAAAGGCTGATTGCTTCCGATAGATCATGAGTGACAAGAAGTGCAGTCTTTCCACTCTGTCGGATAATCTGGCCGATGTCGTCGCTGACGGTGAGCCTGGTCTGATAATCCAGAGCGGAAAAGGGCTCATCAAGCAGTAAGAGTTGCGGATCAGGCAGCAGAGTCCGAATCAGGGCGGCACGCTGGCGCATTCCTCCGGAAAGCTGGGAGGGACGTGCAGAAGCAAATTGTTTTAAACCATATTGTTCGAGAAGCTCATACGCACGTTTTTTGGTTGCAGTATTCAGTGTGCCGCAGATTTCCGGACCGAGGGTGACATTCCGGTAAATACTGCGCCAGTCCAGTAAATGATCGTGTTGGAGCATATAGCCAATCAGGGGAGAATTTTCCTTGAGAGGGATACCATTTAACAGGATTTCTCCTGCATCTGGCTTCATCAATCCACAGATCAGGGAGAGAAGTGTAGATTTGCCACATCCGGAAGGACCGACAACTGCTGTGAAGGTTCCAGGTTGCACGGAAAAGGAAAGATCAGATAAAGCCCTTGTTTCTGCGTCCAATGTGTGATAAGAATAATATATGTTATGAAGTTCCAGAAGAGAATTCATTGAAGACTCCATTTCAGTAGTAGTTAATGTTATGATATGTAAAAATAATCCTGAGAGTGAATCAATGAACATGTCAGGCGTTTTAGAAAAAAGGAATGATTGATCTGGAACAAAGATACAGGAGAATGATGAAAATGAACTTACAGAAAATAAACTATCAGAAAGAACTGGAGAAGCTTCTGACAAGACTGGAAAAGGAAGAAAAAGTACCAACTCTTTTACTACATAGTTGCTGCGCACCGTGCAGTAGTTATGTATTAGAGTATTTATCACAGTATTTTAAAATCACTGTCTTCTATTATAATCCCAATATTTATCCGGAAAGTGAATACACAAAGCGTATCCTGGAACAACAGAAATTGATTGAAGAGATGCATTTCCGGTATCCGGTATCATTTTTAGCCGGTAAATATGACCGCGATCGGTTCTATGAGATGGCAAAAGGATTGGAAGAAGTGAGAGAGGGCGGTTCCAGATGCATGGGATGCTATGAACTTCGTCTGAAGGAATCCGCAGAAATTGCAGTGGCCGGAGGATTCGACTATTTTACAACAACACTTAGCATAAGTCCGATGAAGAATGCACAAAAGTTGAATGAGATCGGACAACGTGTCGGTGAAGAATATGGTGTACAGTATCTGCTTTCTGATTTCAAGAAGAAGAATGGATATAAGAGATCCATCGAATTGTCTGGAATCTATGGTCTTTACCGTCAGGATTATTGTGGATGTGAGTTCTCCTATAAAGCACGTCAGGCAGAAAAATGTGTGTGAAATGACGGAAGAAGTGATTAAAATAGCAGAAAATAAGAAAAAATCTACAGAATTCGTCGAAATCAGGTATATTTTGCAAGTTTGTAGTAGACATTTGACACTTTAGTGTGATAAACTAATGGGCAAATACGATATAATAGAAAAGGGGAAAGACAGATGGCACAGTTATGGGGCGGTCGTTTTACAAAAGAGACAGATCAGCTGGTTTATAATTTTAACGCATCCATCTCTTTCGACAAGAGATTCTATGAGCAGGATATCCGAGGAAGTATTGCACATGTGACAATGCTTGCAAAGCAGGGAATTCTGACTGAGGATGAGAAGAAGCAGATCATTGACGGACTGAACGGAATCCGTGAGGATGTGGAAAACGGAACACTTGAGATTACAGATAAATATGAAGATATTCACAGCTTTGTTGAGGCAAACCTGATCGACCGGATCGGGGATGCAGGAAAGAAGCTGCATACAGGAAGAAGCAGAAACGACCAGGTTGCACTGGATATGAGACTTTATACAAGAGATGAGATTATTGAGCTTGACGTACTCTTGAAAGAGATTCTGGAAGTTCTTCTGAAACTGATGAAAGAGAATGTCGAAACTTACATGCCGGGATTTACACATCTTCAGAAAGCACAGCCGATCACTCTTGCACATCATATGGGAGCTTATTTCGAGATGTTCAAGCGTGACAGATCCAGAATGAAAGACATTTATAAGAGAATGAATTACTGTCCGTTGGGAGCCGGAGCGCTTGCCGGAACAACTTATCCGCTTGACAGAGAGTACACAGCAGAGCTTCTGGATTTTGCAGGACCGACACTGAACAGTATGGATTCTGTATCTGACAGAGATTATCTGATCGAGCTTTTGTCAGCAATGTCAACTGTGATGATGCATCTGAGCAGATTCTCGGAGGAAGTAATCATCTGGAATTCCAACGAATATCAGTTTGTGGATATTGATGACGCTTACAGTACAGGAAGCAGTATCATGCCACAGAAAAAGAACCCGGATATTGCAGAGCTTGTCCGTGGTAAGACAGGAAGAGTTTACGGAGCATTGACCTCTCTTCTGACAACGATGAAGGGAATTCCGCTTGCTTATAACAAAGACATGCAGGAAGACAAAGAACTCGTATTTGACGCAATTGATACAACAAAAGGATGTCTGGCGCTCTTTACAGGAATGCTTAAGACAATGAAGTTTAACGATGCACGCATGGAAGAGAGTGCGAAGCATGGATTTACCAATGCGACAGATGCAGCAGATTATCTGGTGAATCATGGAGTTCCGTTCCGCGATGCACATGGAATCGTTGGACAACTCGTACTGTACTGCATTGAGCATAAGAAAGCACTGGATGATATGACAATGGAAGAATTCAAAGCCATCTCACCGGTGTTTGAAGAAGATATTTATGATGCGATCAGCATGAAAACCTGTGTAGAGATGAGAAATACGATCGGTGCACCGGGAAAAGCGGCAATGGAGAAAGTGATCGCAATCGAAGAAGCTTATCTTGTGACAGAGTAATGAATCATTACAGCGAGCAAAAATAACTGAATGTTTTCTTTCATTATATAATGGGAATTGAAAAAGAACGTTTGGATAGAAAATAGAAAATAAGAAGAAAAGGGAGAAGAAAACAATGGAGCAGAAATTAAAAGTAGGTATCCTTGGAGCAACAGGTATGGTAGGACAGAGATTTATTTCTCTGCTTGAGAATCATCCATGGTTTGAAGTTGTAACAGTAGCAGCAAGCCCGCGTTCCGCAGGTAAGACATATGAAGAAGCAGTAGGTGACCGTTGGAAAATGGATACACCGATGCCGGAAGCAGTTAAGAAGCTGGTAGTCCTGAATGTAAATGATGTAGAGCATGTAGCATCTACAGTTGATTTTGTATTCAGTGCAGTGGATATGTCTAAAGACGAGATCAAAGCAATTGAAGAAGCATATGCGAAGACAGAGACACCGGTTGTATCTAACAACAGTGCACACCGCTGGACACCGGATGTACCGATGGTAGTACCGGAGATCAATGCAGATCATTTTGAAGTGATCAAAGATCAGAAGAAACGTCTTGGAACAACACGCGGATTCATTGCAGTAAAACCAAACTGCTCAATCCAGAGCTATGCACCTTGCCTTGCAGCATGGAAAGAGTTCGGACCAAAAGAACTGGTTGTTACAACATACCAGGCAATCTCCGGAGCAGGTAAGACATTCAAAGACTGGCCGGAAATGGTTGGAAATATTATCCCATTCATTGGTGGAGAAGAAGAGAAGAGCGAGCAGGAGCCGCTTCGTGTACTTGGTAAAGTAGAGAACGGACAGATCGTGAAAGCAGAGCTTCCGAAGATCACATGCCAGTGCGTGCGTGTACCGGTTCTGAACGGACATACAGCAGCAGTATTCATCAACTTCGAGAAGAAGCCTACAAAAGAGCAGCTGATCGAGAAGCTTGTAGCATTCAAGGGATTCCCACAGGAAGCAGAACTTCCGAGTGCTCCGAAGCAGTTTATCCAGTACCTTGAAGAGGACAACCGTCCACAGGTAACAGAGGATGTGAACTACGAGCGTGGAATGGGCGTATCTATCGGACGTCTGAGAGAAGATACAATGTTCGATTACAAGTTTATCGGACTGTCCCATAACACAGTAAGAGGTGCAGCAGGTGGAGCAGTTCTCTGTGCAGAGGCATTGACAGCAAAAGGATATATTGCAGCAAAATAAGAAAATAGAAAAAGGCAGTGGCAGTACAAAAATAGTCACTGCCTTTTATACGTATACAAATCGGGAAGGCAGCTGCCAGTCCGATGAAAGAAAATGGGGATAAAAATAAAAATGGTATGAGCAGGAGGATTTTATGGAGAAGGAGAAAAAAGGAAGAGCGATTGCACTACTTCCAATAGGAGTGTTTTTGATCATTTTTCTCGGTGCGGGAATTGTGTTCAAAGATTTTTATGCGATGCCGGCGATCGTTGCGTTTTTGATTGCATTGTTTGTTGCATTTTTGCAGAATAAAGAATTGAGTTTTAACAAGAAGATTGAAGTGATTGCCAAAGGTGTTGGTGAGGAAAACATCATTACGATGAGCCTGATCTTTCTCTGCGCCGGAGGTTTTTCAGGTGCAGTTACTGCAGCAGGTGGGGTAGACAGTACAGTCAATTTAGGATTGTCATTGATCCCGGCACATTTTGCAGTTGCAGGTCTGTTTCTGATCGGATGTTTTATTTCGGTCTCTATGGGGACTTCCATGGGAACGATTGCAGCACTTGCACCGATCGCAGTTGGAATCAGTGAAAAGACAGGATTTGCACTTAGTATCTGCATCGGAGCAGTTGTGTGTGGAGCTATGTTTGGAGATAACCTTTCTATGATCTCTGATACAACAATTGCAGCAGTTAAGACACAGGGATGTGAAATGAAAGACAAGTTTAAGGCAAACTTTTTCATCGTTCTTCCGGCAGCGATTATTACAGTATTAATCTTCTGGTTTGTAACAAGAAATATGAATTTCCATTTGGAGGAAAACTTAAGTTACAGCCTTTGGGAAGTTCTTCCGTATATGGTTGTTCTTCTTGGAGCACTTATCGGAATCAATGTATTTGTTGTTTTGATCAGCGGAATTGTGATCTCCCTGATCGTAGGTGTAAGCATGGGACATATTGCACTTTCTGAAATGTTCCAGGTTGTTGGAAATGGTGTGACATCAATGTATGACATCACAGTTATTTCTATCATCGTAGCATGTATCGTATCACTTGTGAAAGAGCATGGTGGAATCCAGTTCATTCTGAATCTGATCAAGAGCAAGATCAATGGAAGAAGAGGAGCAGAATTCGGAATCGCACTTCTTGCCCTTTTTGTTGATGCATGTACAGCAAATAATACGGTTGCCATTGTTATGACAGGACCGATCGCAAAAGAAATCAGTGAAGAGTTTGATGTAGATCCGAGAAGATCAGCCTCACTTCTGGATATGTTTACATCTGTAGGCCAGGGTATCATTCCATACGGAGCACAGCTTCTGTCAGCAGCAACACTGACTGGATTGACACCGCTTCAGATTATTCCGAATCTGTATTATCCGCTTCTTATGGGAGTATGCGGAGTTTTGGCAATCATCTTCCGGCCACAGAGTAAAAAACTACAGTAAAGTAAAGTGGTAACTTAAAAAAGCAAAAATAATATATTTTCTTGTGGTATAAGAAAAGTTGTGTTATACTTGCAGACAAGAGTGATTTTCACTGGAAACTAAAAGTAAGAAATCAAGATAAAAGAGGGATGTAAGGATGAATCTATTATACAAAAGCACCAGAAATTCAGACAAGACTGTTACAGCTTCACAGGCCATCTTAAAGGGACTGGCTGATGATGGAGGACTGTTTGTTCCTGTATCCGTTCCGAAGCTGGATGTAACAATGGATGAACTTAAAGACATGTCATATCAGGAGACAGCTTATGCAGTTATGAAACAGTTCTTTACAGATTTTACAGAAGAAGAACTGAAACACTGCATCAACAGTGCTTATGATTCAAAGTTTGATACAGAAGTGATCGCACCACTTGTGAAGGTGGGAGATACTTATCATCTGGAACTGTTCCACGGAGCAACGATCGCATTTAAAGATATGGCACTTTCTATCCTGCCGCATCTGATGATCACTTCCGCAAGAAAGAACCAGGTGAAAAATGATATCGTGATCCTGACAGCAACTTCCGGAGATACAGGTAAGGCTGCACTTGCAGGTTTTGCAGATGTTCCGGGAACAAAGATCATCGTGTTCTATCCAAAGGGAGGCGTAAGCCACGTTCAGGAATTACAGATGGTGACACAGAAGGGAGAGAATACTTCTGTTGTAGCAATCCATGGTAACTTTGATAACGCACAGAGCGGTGTGAAGGCAATCTTTGAAGACAAAGAGCTGGCAGCAGAATTAGATGCGAAGGGATATCAGTTCTCATCAGCAAACTCCATCAATATCGGACGTCTTGTACCGCAGGTTGTTTATTATGTATATGCTTATGCAAAGCTGCTTGAGAATGAAGAGATCCAGGCAGGCGAGGAGATCAATGTTACAGTTCCGACAGGAAACTTTGGAAATATCCTTGCTGCATATTATGCAAAACAGATGGGCGTGCCGATCGCAAAACTGATCTGTGCTTCCAATGATAACAAGGTTCTCTTTGATTTCTTCCAGACAGGTGTCTATGACAGAAACAGAGAATTTATCTTGACATCTTCACCGTCCATGGACATTCTGATCTCAAGCAACCTGGAGCGTCTGATCTACACAATCGCAGGACAGGATGCACAGAAGGATGTAGAGCTCATGACACAGCTGAAAGAAAAAGGTGTGTATGAGATCACAGCTGAGATGAAGGAAGGTCTGAAAGACTTTGTCGGAGGATTTGCGACAGAAGAAGAAGTGAAAGAGACGATCCATGACACATATCAGAAGACAGGATATGTGATGGATACTCATACAGCAGTTGCAGCACATGTGTGTGCACAGTATCGTAAAGATACAAAGGACGAGAAGAAATGTCTGGTTGCTTCCACAGCAAGTCCGTACAAGTTCGTACGCAACGTTATGACAGCAATTGATCCGAAGTATGATGAGATGGAAGACTTTGCACTGATTGATGAGCTTGAAAAAGTATCTGGCTTCCCGATTCCAAATGCGATCAAAGAAATCCGTGATGCAGAGGTTCGTCATACAACAGAGTGTGATGCAGATCAGATGAAAGAGACAGTAAAAAATATTCTTGGGGTGTAAAAAAATGGATAACAGCTTGTGGGGATTTATAGGTATTTTTGTTCTATGTTGTGGAATTTACGCATTGTATTCCTTTGTTATAATGAAAGTAAAGGGCGAGATCAATGCATCAATTCTCCTGGGAAAAGATTATACTTATAAAAAATGTAAGGATAAAGAGGCTTATATAGCAAAAACAGCTCCGGCACTTTTTGTCTTTGGACTGGTATCTGTGATCTATGGAGTGATCGATGTGATTCACTGTTATGTTCATACAATGACAATAGTAGATACAGTTGCAATGATTATTTTCCTTATTGTATTGATCTGGTTCGGTGTTTATACAAGAAATCTCAGAAACAGATATTATTAAAAATGTCAGTTCCGTTTCTTTTTGCTGACAGAAACTATGAGAAACACGCTCCGTGAGTTTCTCAAGTTATCGCGGCAGTCGCCAAGGTCTCGTGCAAGCACGGACTTTGGCTCGTTGCTCGCGTAAATGCAAAAATCCACATATTTACAGTTGTAAAAATGATGTGGATGGAGTATAATAGCAATAGGTTAAGAAAGAAGAAAAACCTGAAATGTGCGAGAACCCTGATATTTTGAACCTACATTATTTAAAAAGGGATTCCGATAAGACTGAGTAATATGCCAGGCCTCCGTTTTTGCAGTGGACGGCAGAAAAGCAGGATGAGGTTGCCCACCTAGCCGTGGCTAGGACTCAAAATACAGGGAACGGCATTTTGGGGATTAGACAAAAGATAAAGTTAAGGGACAGCTGAAGAGATTCGGCTGTCTTTCTTTTTTGCTTGAATATTGAGAATAGTTATGGTATTATCCATGAAGTAACAATTTCGTGACGGCTGAGAAGAAACATAAGCCGTTCTGAGTATTTAACCTGGGGAGTTAAAGAAAATGGAGAAGTTTAATAAGATAAAAGATCGTGGATTGCGAATTGCAGCTACCGTGAGTTCGCATCACACGGGAGCTTTCGCAGCACAGGCGGCATATTTCTTTGTGCTTTCATTGATTCCTATCTTTATGTTGCTTTTAACAATGGTACAATTTACACCAGTGACGAAAGCGGATGTGATGGAGGCTGTACTTCCGGTATTTCCATCCACAGTCAGCCCAATGATTGAAAGTATTGTGAATCAGGTATATATGACTTCCGGTACGATCATTCCTTTGACAATCCTTGTAGCTTTGTGGTCAGCGGGGAAAGGAGTACTTTCTGTAACATATGGATTGAACTGCATTTATCAAAACACAGAGACGAGAAATTATTTTTACCTTCGCGCAAGAGCATGTATGTATACTTTTTTGTTCCTTGTGGCAATTATGCTCTCATTGGTGCTTTCCGTATTCGGTAACAGTATCAGTGTTGTGGTTTATGAACATGCACCGCTTATAAGCAAAGCAATTCATAAGATTATACATTTGAGGATTTATTTCACACTTCCGCTTCTGACTTTCTTCTGGGATCTGGTGTACAAGTATCTTCCAAATCGTGGTGCGGAAGGAAAGACGACTCTTCGGAAACAATTGCCGGGCGCATTCTTTACAGCTTGCGGCTGGATGGTACTGTCCTTTATCTTTTCTGTTTATTTGGATATTTTTAAAGGATTCACTAATATGTATGGTAGTTTTACAACAATCATTCTTGTTATGTTGTGGTTATATACGTGTATGTATATTATTCTGCTTGGGGGAGAAATCAATGCAATTTTAGAAGGGGTTAAAAGCAGAAAATAAGAAAAACACAAAAAGTACACAAATAATTGACAGAAGAATAATTAAGGCGTATACTACAAACGTATGAATATGCCGCAATGTAAAGATTGGGTAGATAATAGACAGAATTGATGTTATTAGCGGTATAGCCTCTCAGATACAAGATGGAAGTCAGAAGTTTTTTGATGTAATGAGTGTCTCTATATATTATATCGAAAGATTTTTGAAATAGTAAAAATTGTTTTTTATAATTAAAATGGTTTTTGCGATAATTTATAAGAAGGGGGGTTAGAAGTCATACAAAAGAGACTTATACTCATAATTAAGAAAGGAAGGAAAGATTTGTTATGAAAAAGAGGATGAGAAAACTCCTTATTTCAAGCCTTACATTAGCGATGTTACTGGTTAATTCGCTGAATGTTTTTGCTGCTGAAACAAGTGAGGATCAGACGACAAATGTTGACGTACCGCTTGGAGTGACATCTGAACATACAATGGATGTAGAGTCTATTCCGGCAGAAACAGCAGAGGCCGTTTTGAATGTGACATTTGCAACAGTAAAAGGTGAGTATGTTGGAAGCACAACAGTAAAAGAATCAGCTGCAGAAGGCGAGGGTGTATTAAAGACATTTGAACTTGGAACAGATTTCCAGCTGCCAGAAGGATATCAGCTCGTATCATGTGTACCACAGATGACAAAGATTAAAGTAGCTTATGGCACACTGCGTGTACGCATTATGATCGTAGAAAAGATTCCGGCTGTAGATCCAGAACCAACTCCAGATCCAGAACCAACTCCAGATCCGGAGCCAACTCCAGATCCAGAGCCGACTCCAACTCCAGATCCAGAGCCGACTCCGACTCCAGATCCAGAACCAGCTCCAAATCCAGAGCCGACTCCAACTCCAGATCCAAAGCCGACTCCAGATCAAACTACACCTGTAAATCCAACTCCGGTAAAACCAGCTGTAGAAAAGGATAATAACAAAACAAATGACAATACAAACAAGAAAGTAGATACAGCAGATAAGAAAACAACAAAGACAGAAGCTCCTAAGACAGGAGATACAGCTAATATCGCAATGAATGTTTTTGTAATGGCTATTTGTGGTGCTGCAATTGTTACTGTTATTTTCAGAAAGAGATTTACACGTAGATAATAAGAATTGTCTTGATTTGAATTAAGATAATACATAATTGCCAGAAGTGTCTAAACAGATGCTTTTGGCAATTTTCTTTTTATCAAACAAAAATTGTACACTATAATAGGAGTTCATTTAGACTTGACAAAAAGAAATGCTGTGTTAAAATAGACTGGTAAATTCACTTAGAATATGAAAAGTTTATTAGATTTGAAAAGCGAAGATCGTGCACAGTAGAGACCTGTTTTCTTGCAGAGAGAGAGAATCATCGGCTGAAAGTTCTCTTAAGTTCAGATAGCGATTGAAATTCACACGTGAGCTGCATTTTTGAAAGGAAGCATCTAAGGGACAGTCAGGAGAACGGATATGTTCGGATGTGAAAAGTAGAGAATGTCGTATGTTGTACGTTACACAACTTAGAGTGCCTGTAGATCAGAATGCAGGAATCAGGGTGGTACCGCGAGTGATTCAGACCTCGTCCCTTTTGGGATGAGGTCTTTCTTTATGAAAACGTTCGTCCCTGATAAGTGAGTTAAGAAAGGAGAAAACGATGAAAGAAAGACTGGAACAGATTAAAGCGGAAGCAGTCGCAAGAATTCAGGAGGCTGACGTTCCGGAGAAACTCAATGACGTGCGTGTAAAGTTTCTTGGTAAAAAAGGTGAACTGACAGCCGTATTAAAAGGAATGAAAGATGTTGCACCGGAGGAACGTCCGAAGGTTGGACAGCTTGTGAATGATACAAGAGCAGCAATTGAGGAACTCTTAGAGGAATCTAAGACAAGAATGGAGAAAGCGATTCGTGAAGAGAAGCTGAAAGCAGAAGTAATCGATGTTACACTTCCATCTAAGAAGAACAGTGTAGGACATAGACATCCGAACACAATCGCACTGGAAGAAGTAGAGCGTATCTTCGTAGGCATGGGATATGAAGTTGTAGAAGGACCGGAAGTTGAGTATGATCTGTATAACTTTGAGAAGCTGAACATTCCGGCAGATCATCCGGCAAAGGATGAGCAGGATACTTTCTATATTAATAAAGATATCGTACTTCGTACACAGACATCTCCGGTACAGGCCCGTGTGATGGAGCAGGGAAAACTTCCGATTCGTATGATCGCACCGGGACGTGTATTCCGTTCCGACGAAGTAGATGCAACACATTCACCATCCTTCCATCAGATCGAGGGTCTTGTGATCGACAAGAACATTTCCTTCGCTGACCTGAAAGGAACACTTGAAGTATTCGCAAAAGAGCTGTTTGGACCGGACACAAAGACAAAATTCCGTCCACATCATTTCCCATTTACAGAGCCAAGTGCTGAGGTTGATGTAAGCTGCTTTAAGTGTGGCGGCAAGGGATGTCGTTTCTGTAAAGGATCAGGCTGGATCGAGATTCTTGGATGTGGTATGGTTCATCCACATGTTCTCGAGATGTGCGGAATTGATCCGGAAGAGTACAACGGATTTGCATTCGGTGTAGGACTGGAGCGTATCGCTCTTCTGAAATATGAGATCGACGATATGCGTTTATTATACGAGAACGACATCAGATTCCTGAAACAGTTCTAACGAGCGCGATAAAATCTTCAAGCGGCGCGAATGCGGCGCGGCAACGGCGCAGAGCCGTTGGATTTTAGAGCCGCCCCTTTGATGAAATTAAACTAAAAAAGGAGATATAAAATGGATACTTCATTATCATGGATCAAAGCGTATGTCCCGGATCTTGACGTGACAGCGCAGGAATATACAGATGCAATGACTCTGACAGGAACAAAGGTTGAAGGATTCGAGGAGCTGGATGCAGACCTTGACAAGATCGTTGTGGGTCAGATTGAGAAAATTGAGAAACACCCGGATGCGGACAAGCTGGTAGTTTGCCAGGTGAATATCGGTACAGAGGTTATACAGATCGTAACAGGTGCAAAAAATGTGTTCGAGGGAGCGAAAGTTCCTGTTGTATTAGACGGTGGACGCGTTGCAGGCGGACATGAGCCGGGACAGAGAGTTGCCGGTGGAATTAAGATCAAGAAAGGAAAACTCCGTGGAGTTCCAAGTTACGGAATGATGTGTTCTATCGAAGAACTTGGTTCTACAAAGGAGATGTATCCGGAACAGCCGGAGAATGGTATTTACATTTTCCCGGAGGACACAGAGGTTGGAGCAGATGCGATAGAACTTCTTGGTCTTCATGATGTTGTTTTTGAATATGAGATCACATCAAACCGTGTAGACTGCTACAGTGTAGTAGGTATCGCACGTGAAGCAGCTGCTACATTTAATAAAGAGTTTAAACCACCGGTTGTAACAGAGACAGGAAATGATGAGGATGTCAATGACTATGTAAAGGTGACTGTAGAGAATACAGATCTGTGTTCCAGATACTGCGCAAGAGCGGTTAAGAATATTAAGATCGGACCATCACCAAAGTGGTTACAGCGCAGACTGTCATCTGTTGGAATCCGTCCGATCAACAACCTGGTTGATATTACAAACTATGTAATGGAAGAGTACGGACAACCAATGCATGCTTATGATCTTGATACACTTGCAGGACATCAGATCGTAGTTAAGAATGCACAGGATGGAGAGAAGTTCGTTACACTGGATGGACAGGAAAGAACAATGGACAAAGATGTTCTGATGATCTGTGACGGAGAAAAGGCTGTTGGAATCGCCGGAATCATGGGAGGAGAGAATTCCATGATTACAGATAACGTGAAGACAATGCTTTTTGAGGCAGCTTGTTTTGACGGGGTGAATATCCGTAAGTCCAGTAAGCGTGTCGGACTTCGTACAGATGCTTCCGGTAAGTTTGAGAAGGGACTTGATCCGAACAATGCAATGGATGCACTGAACCGTGCCTGCCAGCTTGTAGAAGAGCTTGGAGCAGGTGAAGTTGTCGGAGGAGCAATTGACGTATACAGCAAGAAGAAAGAGCCTGTACGTGTTCCATTTGATGCAGAGAAGATCAACCGCATGCTCGGAACAAATATTTCTGAGGAAGATATGCTTGGATATTTCAAGAAAATCGATCTTGATTACGATGCAGAGACAAAAGAAGTGATCGCACCGACATTCCGTCACGATCTGTTCAGATTAGCTGACCTTGCAGAGGAAGTTGCAAGATTTTTCGGATATGACAATATCCCGACAACACTTCCGTCTGGAGAGGCTACAACAGGTAAGCTTCCGTTCAAGCTTCGTATTGAGCAGGTTGCAAGTGATATTGCTGAGTTCTGTGGATTCAGTCAGGGAATGTCTTATTCCTTCGAAAGCCCGAAGGTATTTGATAAACTTCTTCTTCCAGAGGATTCAAAGCTTCGCAATGCAATCTCAATCATGAATCCGCTTGGAGAAGACTATAGTATCATGCGTACAACATCCTTAAATGGTATGCTGACTTCTCTTGCAACAAACTATAACAGAAGAAATAAGAATGTCCGTCTGTATGAGATGGGAAATATTTATATTCCAAAAGAACTTCCACTGACAGAGCTTCCGGATGAGAGAATGCAGTTTACACTTGGAATGTATGGAGATGGAGATTTCTTCAACATGAAAGGTGTAGTGGAAGAGTTCTTTGAGAAAATCGGTATGAAGGGCAGAGAGAAATACGATCCGAATGCAGGAAAGTCATTCCTTCACCCGGGACGCCAGGCAAACATCATTTATGATGGAAAAGTAGTTGGATATCTTGGAGAAGTTCATCCGGAAGTTGCTGATATCTATGGAATCGGTGAGCGCGCATATGTTGCAGTTCTGGATATGCCTGAAATCATCCCATATGCTACATTTGACAGAAAATACACAGGAATTGCAAAATATCCTGCAGTGACAAGAGATATCAGTATGGTTGTTCCGAAAGAAATCCTTGTCGGACAGATTGAAGATGTGATCGAGAAAAAGGGCGGCGCTCACTTAGAGAGCTTTAACCTGTTTGATATCTATGAAGGTGCTCAGATCAAAGCAGGATTCAAGTCAGTTGCTTATTCTATCGTATTCCGTGCAAAGGATAAGACACTGGAAGAAGCTGAAATTACAGCAGCAATGGATCGCATTCTTTCCGGTCTGGAAGAACTTGGTATTGAGTTGAGAAAGTAAGAAGAGAGGGTAAGAGCATTGAAAACAAGTGATTTTTATTATGATCTTCCGGAGGAACTGATCGCACAGGATCCTTTGGAGGACCGCTCTTCCTCCCGCCTTATGATACTTGATAAAGAGACAGGGAAGACAGAGCATCATGTATTTCGTGAGATTATCGATGAACTGAATCCAGGAGATTGTCTGGTTATCAATGATACGAAAGTAATTCCGGCCAGACTGATCGGAGCAAAGGAAGACACCGGAGCAAAGATAGAAATGCTTCTTTTAAAACGAGGAGCAGATGATGTCTGGGAGACATTGGTAAAGCCTGGAAAAAAGGCAAGACCGGGAGCAAGAATCAGCTTTGGAGACGGCCTGCTTGTCGGAGAAGTTATGGATGTAGTGGAGGAAGGAAATCGTCTGATCCATTTTGAATACGAAGGAATCTTCGAGGAGATTCTGGACCAGTTAGGACAGATGCCGCTTCCACCGTATATTACACATCAGCTTCAGGATAAGGACAGATATAATACTGTCTATGCGGTACACTCCGGTTCTGCGGCAGCACCGACGGCCGGACTTCATTTCACACCGGAGCTTTTGGAAGAGATTCGTGCAAAAGGGGTAGAGATTGCACCGGTTACACTTCATGTCGGACTTGGAACGTTCCGTCCGGTGAAGGTAGATGATGTGGAGCATCACCATATGCATTCAGAATTTTATATGATTACTGAAGAGTCTGCACAGAAGATCAACCATGCAAAAGAAGCAGGACATCGTGTCATCTGTGTCGGAACAACAAGCTGCAGAACAATCGAATCCGCTGCCGATGAGAATGGAAGATTAAAGGAATGCAGTGGTTGGACAGAAATCTTTATCTATCCGGGATATCAGTTCAAGATTCTGGATGCGTTAATCACGAACTTCCATCTGCCGGAATCTACACTGATCATGCTTGTTTCTGCATTAGCCGGAAAAGAGCATGTGATGGCAGCGTATGAGGAGGCAGTAAAAGAAAGATATCGTTTCTTCAGTTTTGGGGATGCGATGTTCATACGATAGAAAGGGACAACCTATGTCAGAAAATGATTTTATCATTGTAGATGAAGAAGAGACAAACAAGGAAGACAACAGACAGGACACTGGCAGGGAAGAAGAAAAAAAAGAAGTGACAACTTCTGACCATTCTGAAAAAGATGATGACGGATATGAGAGAATATGTTTTATTTGTCATCGCCCGGAGAGTGTGACTGGGAAGATGGTTGAGCTTCCGAATAATATCGCAGTATGTCCGGATTGTATGCAGAGAAGCTTTGATATGATGAACAATAGTTCTATGGATCTAAGCAGCATGATGAACATTCCGGGGGTACAGTTTTTGAACCTTTCGGATCTTGATAATCTGCAGCCAAAGGCACAGAAGATCAAACAGAAGAAGAAAAAACCGAAAGAGTTTAAACAGTTGGATATTAAAAAGATTCCGGCGCCTCATAAGATCAAAGCCCGTCTGGATGAATATATTGTCGGACAGGAGTATGCAAAGAAAGCAATCTCTGTAGCGGTATATAATCATTATAAACGTGTGGCAACCGGAACAATGGATGAGATTGAGATAGAGAAATCAAATATGCTCATGATTGGGCCTACAGGATGTGGTAAAACATATCTGGTTAAGACACTGGCGAAGCTTTTAGATGTGCCGTTGGCGATCACAGATGCAACATCTCTTACAGAGGCAGGATATATCGGTGATGACATCGAAAGTGTTGTTTCCAAGCTTCTTGCAGCAGCAGACAATGATGTTGAGCGTGCGGAACAGGGAATTATTTTTATCGATGAGATCGATAAGATTGCCAAGAAAAAAACTTCCAGTCAGAGAGATGTGAGTGGTGAATCTGTGCAGCAGGGAATGCTCAAACTCTTAGAGGGAAGTGAAGTTGAAGTTCCGGTAGGCGCGAACAGCAAGAATGCAATGGTTCCACTGACAACAGTGAATACAAAAAATATTCTGTTTATCTGTGGAGGTGCATTCCCGGATCTTGAAGACATTATCAAAGAGCGTCTGCAGAAGAAAACGTCGATGGGATTCAATGCAGAACTGAAAGATACAGTCGAGCATGATGAAGAGCTGCTCTCTAAGGTGACAATTGAGGATCTAAGAAAATTCGGTATGATCCCGGAGTTCTTAGGACGTCTTCCGATTGTATTTACATTAAAGGGACTCGACAAAGAGATGCTTGTCAAGATCTTAAAAGAGCCGAAAAATGCAATTTTAAAACAGTATCAGAAGCTGTTGGCATTGGATGAAGTAAAACTTGAGTTTGATGACAGCGCATTAGAAGCAATCGCAGAAAAGGCAATGGAAAAAGATACCGGAGCCAGAGCACTGCGTGCGATCATTGAGGAGTTTATGCTGGATATTATGTATGAGATTCCGAAAGATGATAATATTGGAGAAGTAACAATTACAAGAGCTTATATAGAAGGTACCGGCGGACCGGTTATTCAGTTGAGAGGTCAGGCAGTACCGAGATTAGATGGATAAAGTGAGATTTTAGAAAGAGAAGTTTTGTTCAAAAATCTGAAAACTGATTGGGGAATTAGTTAAAAAAAATCACAAAAAGGAAGAGAAAAAAATGGACACATACAGATACTTACTGGATTTAGCAATTATTCTTATATCTACAAAATTACTTGGACTATTAACAAGACGAGTACAGATGCCGCAGGTTGTTGGCGCACTTCTGGCGGGATTGATCCTCGGACCGGCAGGATTTGGAATTCTGTCAGAGACTTCATTTATCCATGAAGTTGCAGAAATCGGAGTTATTGTTCTGATGTTTACTGCAGGTATGGAGACGGATATCAAAGAGCTGAAAGCAAGTGGAAAAGCTTCTTTTATTATTGCTCTTTGTGGTGTGATCGTTCCACTGATCGGAGGTTATGGTGTTGCCTGGTTCTTTAACCGTCCAAGCATGGCAGGAAGCAACCTGTCATCCCCTGTAGTTCTTCAGAATGTCTTTATTGGAGTTGTACTCACAGCAACGTCTGTAAGTATTACAGTAGAGACATTGAAAGAATTAGGAGCATTGAAGAGCCGTTCAGGAAATGCAATCCTTGGTGCTGCGATCATTGATGACGTTCTCGGTATTATCGCACTGACAATCGTTACAAGTCTTGCAGATGATTCTGTAAAGATTGGAATGGTTCTGATTAAAATCGTGGGCTTCTTCGTATTTTCAGGTGTTGTAGGATTTGTTTTCTATAAGATGTATAAGAAATGGGTTGACGGAGCTGAGAAGGAACTGCATCGTCATACGATTATTGCATTTGTATTCTGCCTGCTTATGGCATTTATCGCAGAAGAAGTTTTCGGTGTTGCAGATATTACAGGTGCATATATCGCAGGATTAATTATTTCCAACGTACAGAGATCTACTTATCTGGAGTCTAAGTTTGATACGTTGTCTTACCTGCTTCTGTCACCGGTATTTTTCGCAAGTATCGGTCTGAAGGTAAACCTTCCACAGATGTCAGTATCCATCATTATGTTCGCAGTTGCTCTTACAGTTGTGGCAGTTCTTACTAAGATAGTCGGCTGTGGACTTGGTGCAAAGATTTGTGGTTACAAGAATTATCAGGCGAAACGAATCGGAGTGGGAATGATCTCCCGTGGTGAGGTTGCCTTGATCGTAGCAAGTAAAGGTTCCGCACTCGGACTTATGAGTTCTTCCATCTTAGGACCGGTTATCGTAGTGGTTGTTATTACAACAGTCATCACACCGATTCTTCTGAAAGTAGTGTTCGCTCCTGGAACAGGACCGTCAACACAGGTAGAAGATGCTAAGAAGGTTACAAGCTACTATGAGAATCGAGAAGATAACAGATAGAACAAAAGAGAAAAGAATCGATAAAAGATATTGTAGAAACTTTGAGGTCATGGGACAGTTAAAGCTGTCTCATGACCTCAAATGTGTTATAGAGGTTTAATTGTCCGTATCCCCATTCACGGTTAGGGTATTCCATACTGTCTGGTCGGATGGCTCCAAGAACAAGAAGGCTTTTGATCTGGAATACGTCGATGCCGGGCATTTTGCGTTCATAGAGCTGCCATTCTAACATAAGTGCGACTGCCCCGGCGGTGATAGCAGCTGCGGCGCAGGAGCCGCTGCGCACGGCAAAACGGTCTCCTGGAAGAGCTCCTTTGATATTAATCCCGGGAGCAGTGATAGAAGGATTTTCAAATCTTGTTCTTGTATAGCCGCGTCCGGATGCCTGGGCGACTGCACCATTGCTGCCGTCGTAATAGGAGACCGTCAGAGGACTGGGAGCATTGGCCGGGTTTGTAAGAGTCGTGTAAGGATCTGATTCAAGGAAATAGACTTCTCCGTCTAAAAATTCTGTGACAGGAAGCCAGATATGGAAATCACCATTAATCAGGCGGGTCGGTTCTACGATGATTTTCCAGATGCCTTCTGCCGGGGTACGGAAACGGAAGAAGATGAGTTCAGAGTTTGCTTTTTCGACCAGAAGCCGGTAGTCAACAGAGACGCGGGTCTTTTCAAAGAGAAAATCAATGTCTGCGCTTGTGCCTACATGAAATGGAATTTTGGATGTATTTTCCCCGGACGGTGAAATAATTGAAATTGAGAAGAGATTGGGGATCAGTACCCAAAGTTCCAAAGTGAAACCGGATACATTTTCACCAACCCGGATCTCTACAGTTTTACGGTCATTTTCTGACTGGATCGTATTGAAATAATGATGACGTTTGTCTGCTTCATTTCCCGTGCCGACCACAGCAATCCGGTCGGGCATCAGACTGTAGCTGCCGAGTAATGCGGGAAGCGGAAGCGTGCCGACATGACCGCCAAGATTAGAGCCTATAGTGATACACATGACAAGTGGAAGCCCCAGTTCATCTGCCAGATCATTCAGATATTTTAATCCAAGGATCAGATCTGTTTCCTGATAGCAGACGGCTGTTTCCGTGATGCAATAATAATCCCGCAGGTATTGCTTCGCTTGTTTTAATTTGACAACAGCGAGAGTAGATTCCGGAGCGGCTCCAAGAAACTGTTCGTCAGCGTCAGCATTTCCGGCAGCGAGACTGGCAATATAAGTTCCATGTCCGTCGATATCGACAGAAGGGACCTGTGACAGTGGGGAATCAGAAGAAAGTGCCAGATCAATCTCTTCCTTACGGTATTCACTTCCGTAGAAGAAGTCTCTGGGTGGAGTTCCGCTTTGAATAGTCTGATCCCAAAGTGCCGCAATTCGCGTGGTACCGTCCAGATTGCGGAAAACTTTGTTTTGATAGTCAATCCCGCTGTCAAGAAATCCAATCAGAACGCCTTTTCCTTTTAATTGAAGTGCCGGATAGTTCTGCACAGGAAGGATGCCGGTCTGGTTCAATGTTTCCATAGCGACAGGAGCAAAACAATTCGGAATGGAATTGTAAGAAAAACGCGCCAGAGAGATTGGCTCTACAAGTTCTTTGGAAAAGTAAATGCACTGATATCCAAGCCCGGCATCCTGGATGCATGGATCTTTTTTCAGAAGTTCATTGAACAGTGGAGTACGCAGCGGATTACTGATGAAGTCGCGTGTATCTTCGGAGAGTATCTGTTCCCTGCAAGTTTCAAGATCATTCATAAGATGACTCCTGAGTTGAGTTGTAGAAAGGATATGCAAGAAGGATTCTATTTATGAAATTAGTCTAAAAATAATAGAAAATGACTTCAAAAACTGGAAGAATACGATATAATAAGACCAAGAGAAATTGTAGATCACCTTTCTGGTGGTTGAGATGATACAGCAATGATAAGAAGGGAGATTTCAGTATGAAAGATTTTTTTGAAGATTTAGGAAAACGTCTGAGCGAGACAGCAGAGGCAGTGACAGCAAAGGCAGGAGACGCGATTGAGATACAGAAATTAAAAGCACAGATCAGAGAGCTTGCAAGAGGAAATGCAGAAGATCTGATGGAACTTGGTCAGAGTATTTATGACAGATTTGAGAATGGAGAAGAACTGGATGAGGCTTCCAAGGGACTGTGCGAGGCAATTGCAAGCCGCAAGGAAAGCATGGAAGAGTATGAGAATAAGATTGAAGGGCTCAAAGGTGCGTGTGAGTGTACACGGTGTGGCAAGATGGTTGCGAAAGATATGGCTTTCTGCCCATACTGCGGATCACCTGTAGCAGAGGAAGAAGATATTTTTGAAGCTGATGATCTGGCTCAGGAAGTAAGAGAAGAGGCAGAGGAAGCAGAAGAGAGCGTTGCAGAGGCTGCTGAAGCAGCAGTTGAGGCGGTTACTGAGGCCGCAGAAGAAGCAGTGGATGCAGTAGAAGAGTCTGTGAAAGAAGAGACAGAAGAATAGTTTCAAGGATTTAAGGGAGAATGGAACGTGAAGGTTGTTATATTAAGTTTTACACAGGCAGGAACAAGACTTGGTGAGAGAATTGGAAGTCAGTTTCGGAACGAAGGGATTACGTGTCAGAACTATGCACCTGCCGGATATGCATTCGCTGACATTCTTCCGTTTCCGGACAATCCAAAAGAGCTGATCAGGGAAGGATGGGGAGAGACATCCTTCCTTTTTATTGGTGCAGTTGGAATCGCAGTGAGATATATTGCGCCTTATGTAAAGGATAAATTCACTGATTCAGCGGTTGTAGTCATGGATGAAAAAGCAGGGTATGTGATCCCACTGCTGTCAGGACATCTCGGGGGTGCGGTGGAACTTTCCAATCAGCTTGCAGTATGGACCGGCGCAGTTCCGGTACAGACAACAGCGACAGATGTTCAGGGAAAATTTGCAGTAGATGTTTTTGCAAAGAAGAATCACCTGCATTTTACAGAGCGCGAAGCAGCGAAGCAGATATCAGCTGCAGTGCTGGATGGAAAGCAGGTCGGTCTGTGGATCGGTGAAGGACTGGTATTTGAACAGGAAGATTTTCAGAAAAGCTGTTTAAAAGAACTTATACTATGTGGTTCACAGGAAGAATTGTACTCCTTTGCAGAGGAACATCCTGTGATCGTGATCACAAAGACCGCAGAAGAAGGGAGACAGTTCGTGGAATCCCTAGCGGGTTCTCTGTGGGGAGATGTCAGGAATAACGTATGTGGATGTGAGCGTAAGCCATGCATTCTCCTTTTGTATCCAATCAATATCACGGCAGGAGTAGGCTGTAGAAAACAGATTTCAAAAGAACTTTTTGAAAAGGGTCTAAACGATGTTCTGGAAGGGTATGGACTTGAACCTACGCAGTTAAAACAGCTTGCATCGATCGATCTTAAGAAAGAAGAACCTGCGATTTTGGCCTATGCGCAGAAATATAAAGTACCGTTTGCAACTTATCCGGCAGAACAGTTAGAGAAGATTACAGAGGTATCAGCCACATCACGGTTTGTGAAACAGGTGACAGGTGTTGACAATGTGTGTGAGAGAGCCGCACGGACAGCAGATGCTGACGGAGAACTGCTGTGTCCCAAGTGCATAAGAGAGCAGATGACGGTGGCATTGACAGAGACAGAAGTAACACTTCAATTTTAAAACGAAAGAAAGTTCCAGAATCTTCCGACATTCTGGAACTTTTTTTCTACTAAAGTATCTGTTCTTTTGACTGGAGTGCATCATATCCTGTCTCACGGGTGCGGATCTTCATGGCACTCCGGATTTCATAGCTGAAGATCTTACCATCACCGACTTCACCGGTATAGGCAGCTTTCTGGATTGCTTCGATTGTTTTTTTCTCCCATTCTTCGGAAGAGACAACAATTTCAAATTTGATTTTCGGCTGCATGAAAATCTCAATCTCAGAACCACGGACAATCTCCTTATAACCTCGCTGTGCACCACATCCCATGACCTGGGAGACAGTGATACCATTGACTTCTATTTCATTTAAGGCAGCCTTGACATCCTCAAATTTCTCTTCCCGAACGATAGCTTCTACTTTAATCATCATTTTAAAAATCCTCCTGTATTAATGGATATATAAATTTTGGACAGATTATATTAGTCGAATCCGTTGAAGGACGGATATGCATTTTCGCCATGTTGGGAGATATCCAGTCCAAGAGCTTCTTCCTTCTGATTTACGCGCAGTGGAGTGAAGATACGGATAATTCCAATGCAGATCAGAGTACCGACAACTGCAACAGCCGCAGTGATGATAATGCTTAATACCTGTGCAACGAAGAGATGAACATTACCGAAGACCAGTCCGTCCCATCTTGCAACAGAGTTAATAGAAGTTTTTGCAAAAAGTCCGGTTGCAATTCCACCCCATACACCGCCGATTCCATGGCAGCCAAAAGCGTCCAGTGCATCATCTATTTTCAGTTTATGCTTAATGAAGTTCATTGTAAAGTAGCAGATCGGGCTGACCAGTGCACCGATGATATAGGAAGAGCAGATCGGAACAAATCCTGCTCCCGGTGTAATAGCAACCAGTCCGACAACCAGTCCGGTAGAAGCACCGACCAGAGTAGGCTTCCCGTCTTTGATCACATCGATCAGCATCCAGGATACGAGAGCAGCTGCGGAAGAAATGGCACTTGTCATAAATGCATGGGCTGCAAGTCCATCTGCCGCCAGGGCACTTCCTGCATTGAATCCAAACCATCCGAACCAGAGCAGGGAAGCTCCAAGCACAACAAAAGGAATATTATGGATACGGTAAGATGTTTTTTCGTATCCTTTTCTTCTGCCAAGATATGTTGCGAGAACCAGGGCGCTGACACCGGAACTGATGTGTACTACATTTCCACCTGCAAAGTCAACGGAGCCGATTGCTGCAAGGAATCCTCCCTCTCCCCAGACCATATGAGCCATCGGATAGTAAACGAGGAAAGACCACAGTGCAATAAATGCGAATAATGCCTTAAATCTCATCCTTCCGACCACAGCACCGGTGATCAGTGCCGGAGTAATCATGGCAAACATCATCTGGAATGCAGCAAATACAAGATGCGGAATGGTATCCGCATACGGACCGGCTTCCCAGCCAACATCATTTAAAAAAGCCCAGCGAAAATCTCCGATAATTCCGGCGTGGTTGCCGCCAAAAGAAAGAGAATAGCCAAACATGGTCCAAAGAAGAACAGATAGTCCCATGATCGCAACGCAGGCCATCATTGTGTTACATACATTTTTTCTCCGCACAAGACCGCCATAGAAGAAGGCAAGTCCCGGTGTCATAAAGAAGACAAGCGCAGTACAGATCATCATAAAAGCAGTGTTTCCGGTGTTCATTTTCTAAATCCTCCCAATTCATCTGATAATGCAAAAAAGACGCCTGATAGAAAGGCAATCTCTTACCTTTCTGTCAGACGTCTTTGTCTTGCATATTAAGATATCACGGCTTTTGGAAAAATGCAAGAGAAAATTTTGTGGTTGCCGGTCGCACACAGTATGAACAGTAAGTAACTTATGCGGAACAAGTTGAAGAAAACGTGTTTTTGCTTTATAATCAGTGACAGAGTAAAAAGAAAGGGTTCGATGGATGATTATGAAAGAGCATACGCATTTCCGTGAGGACGGAACAGAATATACCCACGTGCATCATAACGGAGATGGGGTGGCAGAGTCACATGTACATCATCACAATCATGGCGGCACAGGACATGTTCACCGTCATGTACACAGTGCAGAAGAAAAGAAGAAGGTAATGAATCGTTTATCCAGAGCAATCGGACATCTTGAGGCAGTGAAGCGAATGGTGGAGCGCGATGAAGATTGCAGTGAAGTACTGATCCAGCTTGCGGCAGTTCGTTCTGCAATCAATAATACAGGAAAAGTGATTTTGAAGAATCATCTGGATCATTGTATTGTGGAAGCTATTGAGCAGAATGATATGGAGACAATCCGTGCTCTTGACGAGGCAATCGATAAGTTTATTAAATAAATATAAATGTGGGTGATTTGATGAAGAAAAATATTCTTATTTTTGCCGGTACGACAGAGGGACGACAGCTGGCAGAATACGCCGTTAAAGAAGGAATTCCCTGTATCGTAAGTGCTGCGACAGAATATGGGGAAGAATTATTGGAAAATGATCTGCAGTTGCGAAAAGAGAAGCATAAGAAATCAGAACTTCGAGTGATTCACGGACGTATGGATCAGCAGGAGATGGAAATATTCTTTGAAAAAGAGCAGGTGGGGCTTGTCATAGATGCGACGCATCCGTTTGCAGTTATAGTGACGGAAAATATACAGCAGGCATGTAAAAACAGTGGAATAGAGTATTTACGATGTTTAAGAGATTTTTTGACAGAAGCAAGGGCAGTCAGGTCAGAAAAGTTTGCTTGTGAAAGAACAAATGCGATTACTAAGAGTGACAGTTCTGTAGTCTGTGTGAATAGCGTGGAAGAGGCCGTGGACTATCTCGAGCAGACGCAGGGAAATATACTGATAACAACAGGCAGTAAAGAACTGGATAAATATACTCGTTTGACAAATTATAAAGAGCGGTGCTATGCAAGAGTACTTTCCGTACTCCCTTCAATGATGCAGAGCATAGATCTCGGATTTTCAGGGAAGCATCTGATTGCAATGCAGGGCCCGTTTTCCAGGGAAATGAATCTTGCACTTCTTCATCAGACAGAGGCAAAATATTTCGTAACAAAAGAATCCGGAAAGAATGGAGGATTTGCAGAAAAGCTTGAAGCAGCAGAGCAGGCAGGTGCAGTTCTTCTCGTAATTGGAAGGCCGATAGAGGAAGGCTTGTCGGTAGAGGAAGCAGAACAGGAGATGAGAAAATGGAACAGGGATTGATACACATTTATTGTGGAGACGGAAAAGGAAAGACATCAGCGGCAATCGGACTTGCAGTACGTGCTGCAGGAAGTGGACTTAAGGTTTTATTTACCCGGTTTTTAAAAAATGAATCTTCCGGAGAACTGGCGATTCTCGATGATATTTCTCAGATTAAAGTACTTCATCTTGAAAAGTCTTATGGTTTTTTTAAAAATCTTTCGGAAGAGGAAAAGGAGGAAGTAAGGGAAACTTACTTGCAGCTTTGGAGAGCGATTGAACTGGAGATTCTTACCGGAAGATATGATGTGCTTGTAATCGATGAGTTTATGGCAGCGTATAAGTATGATTTGATTCCGAAGGAGGAAGCAATCGAGTTCTTGGAGAAGAAACCAAAAGAACTGGAGATTGTATTGACTGGACGAAATCCGGATGAAAAGCTTGTAGAACTGGCAGATTATGTGTCAGAAATCAAGAAAGTGAAGCATCCGTTTGATCAGGGAATCTACGCGAGAAAAGGGATTGAATATTGATGAAGGAAATCGGAAGAACAAGATCGGGACTTCAGATGGGATATACGACCGGAAGCTGTGCGGCAGCGGCGGCAAAAGCGGCAGCAGAGATGTTATTGTCGGGAGAAGAGATTCGCCAGGTGAGACTGCTGACGCCGAAGGGCATTGAACTGTATCTTGAGTTGGAAGAGATCATGCGTAAGAAGTCAGAAGTTTCATGTGCAGTGCGAAAATACAGTGGAGACGATCCGGATGTGACGAATGGAATACTTGTTTATGCAACAGTTCAAAAGGTAGAGAAGAAGAGTAAAATAAATTCGGAGAATAGTGTGGATCTTTCCGAGAAAATCAATCTGGATGGTGGTATAGGAATCGGCCGTGTAACGAAGCCTGGACTGGAACAGAAAATCGGTCAGGCAGCAATCAACAAAGTACCGCGGAGAATGATCTGTGAAGCAGTGGAAGAAGTTTGCAGGAAGTATGAATATACAGGAAATCTGCAAGTACGCCTATCCGTGCCGGAAGGGGCAGAGGTTGCGAAGAAGACATTTAATCCAAGACTGGGGATTGAGGGAGGAATCTCAATCTTAGGAACAACAGGTATCGTGGAACCAATGAGTGAGAAGGCACTGACGGATACGATTTATCTGGAAATGAAGATGCTCAAAGAAAATGGAACAGATTGGTGTTATGTTGTCCCGGGAAATTATGGGATGGACTTCTTACGGAAAAAGCTGCATGTGGACACCGCATTTTCAGTAAAATGCAGTAATTATGTCGGTGAGACAATTGAGGATGCAAAGCTTCTTGGAATGAAAGGAATCTTGTTGATCGGACATATAGGAAAGTTTATTAAGCTGGCCGCAGGAGTGATGAATACGCATTCCAGACAGGCAGATTGTCGAATGGAAGTGCTTGGTGTGCATGCAGCAATGAATGGTGCAGATGCAGCAGTTGTGCGAGAAATCATGGATTGTATCAATACAACGGAAGCAATGGAAATACTGCGCAGGGAGAAGTTGATTGAGCCGGTGATGGAAAGTGTGATGAAACGTATTGAATTCTTCTTGAAGAACAGAGCAGGAGAAGAATTGGAAATCGGTGTGATTTTATTTTCAACAGAGGATGGCATTCTTGGAAAGTCAGAAAATGCGGATGAGTTGTTAAAGAAGATACAGGAGAATAGATGAAACAAGCAGGAAAATTTTATGGAATCGGAGTGGGACCGGGAAATCCTGAATTAATGACATTAAAAGCAGTTCGAACAATCAGGGACTGTGATGTAATAGTACTTCCGGTTTCAAATAGAGAATTGACAGAGCCGCTACTGCTAGAACAAAATGAGATGGAAAACAGAGCAGCAGGATATTTAGAAAGCTGTACAGCTTATCAGATTGCAGTGCAGACAGTTTCAGAGCTTAAGGAAAAGCAGATTCTCTTTCTCCCAATGCCAATGATCAAAGATAAGGAAAAGCTGAGAAAGATTCATGCACGGGGAGCAGAAGTGATAGAGCAGTTTCTTGAGAAAGGATGGAATCTGGCATTCCTGACGCTGGGAGATCCAACGGTTTATTCTACATGTATGTATATAGAGCAGATGATTGAACAGGATGGTTATCAGGTTGAGACAGTTTCAGGAATCCCATCTTTTTGTGCAGCAGCTGCAAGACTGAATCAGCCACTTGGAGAACAGGAAGAGCAGATTCATATTTTACCGGGCTCTTATGAGGAAGGAGAAGGTCTGCAGTTATCGGGAACAAAGATTCTGATGAAGACCGGGAAAAAGATGGGACAGATAAAAGAGTTTTTACAGGGGAGCAGTCAGGATATCTGTCTTGTAGAAAACTGTGGAATGGACGACGAACGTATTGTCCGATCAGTGGAAGAGATTTCAGAAGATGCGGGATACTATTCCCTTCTAATTGTAAAAGACAGGAAAAGATAGAAAAGGTAGGAAGAATTATGATTACATTTGTAGGAGCAGGTCCGGGAGCAGAAGATCTGATCACAGTACGCGGACAAAGACTTTTGAAAGAAGCAGACATCGTGATCTATGCGGGTTCTCTTGTGAACCCGGGATTACTTAAACTGTGTAAAGGAAAGTGTGAGATATATAATAGTGCAAAGATGACATTGGAAGAAGTGTTAGAAGTGATGGTGAAGGGCCATGGGGACGGAAAAGAAATCGTACGTCTGCATACAGGAGATCCTTGCCTTTATGGTGCGATCCGAGAGCAGATGGATGAACTGAAGAAACTTGAGATACCATATGAAGATTGTCCGGGTGTCAGTTCATTTTGCGGAGCTGCGGCAGCACTGGAAGCAGAGTATACATTGCCGGGGATCTCTCAGTCTGTCGTGATCACGAGAATGGCGGGAAGGACACCAGTGCCGGAGAAAGAGTCAGTCAGAAGCTTTGCGGCACATCAGGCGACGATGGTTTTATTCTTGAGCACAGGACTGTTAAAGGAGCTTTCAGCAGAATTGATCGAAGGCGGATACAGCGAAGATACACCGGCAGCGATTGTCTATAAGGCAACCTGGCCGGAACAGAAAGTACTTCGTTGTACGGTAGGAACGCTGGAACAGACTGCACGCGAGGCGGATGTCACCAAGACAGCGCTGATCGTAGTCGGAGAAGTGCTTGACGGGACTTATGAGAGATCAAAGCTTTATGATCCGACATTTACGACAGAATTCAGACAAGCATCCTGTTCTAAGAAGGAATTAGGACAAACCGGAGAGAATCAAAGCACAGAGATGAGACAGGAAGCAGAGGGACAGAGCAAATGAGTACAGTATATGTAGTAGGACTCGGACCGGGAGCAGAAGAGCAGATGACAGTGCGTGCACAGAAAGTATTGGAGCATTGCCCTGTTTTGATTGGTTACAATGTTTATATTGATCTTGTGAAAGAGCAGTTTCCTGATAAGATATTTTTGAGCACTCCGATGCGGAAAGAACCGGAACGCTGCAGAATGGCTTTTGAAGAAGCAGAAAAAGGTCAGGACGTTGCAATGATCTGTAGCGGAGACGCCGGAGTATATGGAATGGCAGGATTGATCTTTGAAATCGGAAAAGAATATCCTGAGATTCAGATAGAAGTTGTTCCGGGAATTACAGCGGCATCAGGAGGTGCAGCTGTTCTTGGAGCGCCTTTGATGCATGACTTTGCAGTAATCAGTTTAAGTGACCTTCTGACACCATGGGAGACGATTGAGAAGCGTCTACATGCGGCAGGAATGGCTGATTTTGTCATCTGTCTTTACAATCCGTCAAGTAAGAAGCGCGCAGATTATCTGCAGAAAGCCTGTGATATACTGCTTCAGTACAGAGATGTGGGAAATATCTGCGGTTATGTGAAGAATATCGGACGTGAAGGAGAAACATATCAGATTCTGTCATTGAAAGAACTTAGAGATACAAAGGTGGATATGTTTACAACCGTGTTTATCGGAAATTCAAGGACGATGGAACTGAATGGGCGGATGGTGACACCGAGGGGGTATAAACTGTTATAAGAAAAAAGAAACGGGCAGGCCACAACAAGAAGTGTGGTAAAAACCCGTTTCTAGATTTTATTATAGCAGATAGAAACCAAAAGAATCAAGGGAAAAATAGTTATATAGTGGGAGATGAAATGGAATCACGACAAATTATCCTTGCGGGAATAGGAATGGGATCTAAAGAATTAATTACGGCAGAAGTTAGAAAATTGATAGAAGAGGCTGATTGCCTGATTGGAGCAGAACGAATGCTTGCTTGTGCAATCAAGCTTAGAAATTCTGAGGAAAAGTGTACAAGAGAATGCACCAAGTATCAAGAATATAGAACGGAAAAGATCATATCTTATCTTCAGAAACACAAAGAGTATAAGCAAATTGTAATTCTTCTTTCCGGAGATACAGGATTTTATAGTGGAGCGAAGAATTTGCGGAATCAGTTGCTGGAAAAATTGAGCCTTGTTGAGGAAAAGAAAATAAAAATCCTCCCCGGAATTTCCTCACTTTCTTATCTTGCATCAAAAGTCGGTGTTTCATGGGAAGATGCAAAAATCCTGAGTCTTCATGGAAAAGACATGAATTTTGTACAGACGATTCACAGACATTCGAAGACCTTTCTGCTTCTCGGAGGAAAAGACACGGGGCGTCATTTCTATGAGACATTACTAGAGTATGGCTTAGGGGATGTGCAGGTTCATGTGGGATGTCAGATGTCTTATGAGGAAGAAAAGATACTTTCGGGCAAATTGTACGAGATGAAGGCAGAAGATTTTGAAGGACTCTGTGCGGTTCTTGTGGAAAATTCATCTTATTGTAAAGCAGCAGGTATGCATCTGAAAGACGAAGCGTTTATTCGAGGAAAGGTGCCAATGACGAAGTCGGAAGTGCGTTCTGTCAGTATAGCAGAGCTTGAATTAACCGAGGATGCAATTGTGTATGATATCGGCGCCGGAACAGGTTCCGTTTCTATTGAAATTGCACGTGCAGGTGAGCAGATTCGTGTGTATGCGATTGAGAAGAATCCGGAAGGTGTTGAACTGATCGATCAGAATCGGAAGAAATTTAGGACAGACGGAGTGCGAATCATAGAAGGGCTTGCGCCACATGCATTAGAGGAACTGGAAACACCGACACATGCATTTATCGGCGGGAGTTCGGGAAACTTACGAGAGATTGTCCAATTACTTCAGAGGAAAAATCCGGATGTGCGAATCGTGATTAATGCAATTTCTCTTGAGACAGTCAGTGAAGTGATGGGGCTTGTGGACGAAGGGGTTCTCCCAGATGCGGAGATTCTGCAAGTGAGTGCAGCAAGATCAAAGGTTCTTGGAAGATATCATATGATGATGGGACAGAATCCGGTTTATATTATTTCCGCAGATGGAAGAAAGCCTGGACAGGTATAAGATGAGAGAAAAGGAAACAAACAGACAGGAGAATCATGAGAAAAATGAAAGAGAATGCTTGCAATAATAAAAATCAGAAAAAAAATCCAGGGTTTTTGTTGTCTGCTGTTTCCAGTAATAGTGGAAAGACAGCTGCAGCCTGTGGCCTGATGTCTGCGTTTAAGCAAGAGGGAAAGCGTGTATGTGCGTGTAAATGCGGCCCGGATTATATAGATCCTATGTTTCATAGAGAAGTTCTTGGCGTTGATTCTAAGAATCTGGATCTGTTCTTCTCGGAAGAAGACATTTTGAAAGAGGGATACCTAAAGCATACGAAAGATGCGGATATTACTATAACCGAAGGCGTTATGGGGTTCTATGACGGAATGTCACTTGATTCTGTAAAAGGAAGTTCTTATGATGTCGCACAGACGCTAGGATTGCCAGTGATCCTTGTGATTAATGCGAGAGGTGCAGCAATGACACTTGTAGCTACGGTGAAAGGAATTGTTGAATTTCGTCCGGATAGCAATATTCGTGGAATTCTCTTAAACAGAGTATCCGCAATGCTATATCCAAGATTAAAAGAAATGTTGGAGAATGAACTGGCGAGAATCGGGCATGACGAGATTAAAATTGTCGGTTACATGCCGGAAAATGAAGCTTTTCATCTGGAAAGCCGTCATCTGGGACTTGTAACACCGCAGGAAATGGAAAATCTGCAGGAGAAGGTAAGACAGGCGGGAGAAATTCTGGCAAAAACAGTGGATCTTGAATTGCTGGAAAAGATTGCCGGTGAAGCAGCAGTATGGAAAACAGAAGTTATTGAAGAATCGGAGAAAATTGGATATTTAAAAAGTAAGAACGATCCAGTCCGAATCGCAGTGGCGCGGGACGAAGCTTTCTGTTTTTATTACAAAGATAACCTTGAACTATTAGAAAGCCTTGATTGTGAAGTGGTGGAATTCAGTCCGCTTCATGATAAAAAACTTCCTGAAAATGTGAAAGGAATTCTTCTCGGTGGCGGTTATCCTGAACTGTATGGAAAAGAATTGGCAGAAAATCAGAGCATGCTTGAATCAATAAGAAGAGCATTGGATGATAAGATTCCATGTCTGGCAGAGTGTGGCGGATTTATGTATCTTCATGAAGAAATGGAGGATGCAGATGGAAATGTTTGGAAATTAGTAGGGCGAATCCATGGAAAAACATTTCCGGCAGGTAAACTGGTTCGATTTGGATATGTGAATTTGCAGAGAAGTCCTGATGAGAATCCAATCTCTGAGTTTAAAGAACAGAAGAGCTTAGCGAACAGCTGGATTCTTCCGGGGGAAAACATCCGTGCACACGAGTTTCATTACTGGGATAGCACAGACAGTGGAAGTGACTGTCTTGCTGTCAAGCCGGATGGAAAGAGAAAATGGGAATGCATGCATCTGGAAGAGAATCTCGTGGCGGGATATCCGCATTTGTATTACCCATCTTGTAAAGAATTTGCGGAGCGTTTTGTAGAAAAATGCAGAAGCGGTTACAGAGAATAGAACAAAGAGAAACAGCAACAGATGTCGTTATAATAACATCTGCTGCTGTTTTTTTAGGCTCTATGAAATATCCAGATCAATCGGTTCGTCCAAATGTTCGGAAACATATTTTCCATTTTTCTTCCGCTGCCTGACGCACTCAGTCAGAAGATATTCAATCTGACCGTTTACGGAACGAAAATCATCTTCTGCCCAGGCTGCGATTGCGTCATACAGTTTAGCGGAGAGACGGAGAGGAACCTGCTTCTTTTTATTATCTTTTTCAGCCATCTCTAGTACAGACTTCCGGAATTAATGATTGGCTGTGTGTCATGGTTTCCACACAGAACTACGAGCAAATTGGATACCATAGCAGCCTTACGTTCTTCATCCAGTTCTACCACTTCTTTTTCACTTAATTGATCCAAAGCCATTTCAACCATGCCGACTGCTCCGTCTACAATCATCTTTCTTGCATCGATGATAGCGGAAGCCTGCTGACGCTGGAGCATGACAGCAGCGATTTCCGGTGCATAAGCAAGATATGTGATTCTTGCTTCGATGATCTCAAGCCCTGCGTCTGTCACTTTCGTCTGGATCTCTTCACGGATTCGCGCTGCAACAATCTCACTGGAGCCACGGAGACTTCCCTCATCAGCCTTTCCGTCACCGGTTGTATCGACATCAGGAGCAGTGTCATATGGATAGATGCGGACAATATTACGAAGAGCACCATCACACTGAAGTGAGAGATATTCTTTGTAATTATCAACATTAAAGACAGCTTTCGCAGTATCTACAACACGCCATGTTACGGCAATACCAATCTCAATCGGATTTCCGAGACAGTCATTGATCTTCTGTCGGGAGTTGTTCAGTGTCATAACCTTGAGAGAAATCTTTTTGCTTGAAGACTCTTCAGTGGTTCCTGTTGTAGAAACACCCAGGAGACTGGAAAGATTTGCTCCCTTCTTGGAATTGTTATCAACATCTCCACTCTGACTCAACTTTGTCTTGGAAGCAGGGTTTACACTGGTACAGAATGGATTAACAAAATAGAATCCGGCTTCTTTCAGTGTACCGATATAATTTCCGAAAAGTGTAAGAACCAGGGCCTCCTGCGGTTTCAACACTTTCAGTCCAAGGAATGGAATCCATCCAATACATAGCCAGATAATACTGATAACCAGTCCAGCGATAACCGGTGGAGCTGAGAATTCATGTTCCAGTGCAATTGCAGACAGAATACATCCTGCTATTGCGATCAGATAGAGCAGACAAAAGAGCAGAAGCATTCCCATTCCGTTTTTCTTATTTGATAATATTTTTTCATTCATAGTGATTCCTCCTCTGGAAATAAAATGAAATTTATTTGATATCATTATGATATCACTTTTAGAAAAAGAAGTCAACAAGAACAAAGAATGTGCCTTGGTACATTCTTGCGCCTGCGGCGGTTGCTTGCGACACCTACCTTGTACGCCGCAGTGCGCATCCTGAGCGGAGCGTTTTTTATATATTAGGAAAGGACTTTCCTAATATATAAAAAAGCTGTGAAAGATAAGCAATTTCATCTTTCACAGCTTTTTTATATATTTATTCTATCAATCCCAGAATTTTGGAATACAAGAACAATCTTACAGCTGAGGACCTGCAGCAACAAGTGCTTTACCAGCTTCATTTCCTTCGTATTTAACGAAGTTCTTGATGAATCTCTGAGCAAGGTCTTTTGCCTTAACATCCCACTCAGCAGCGTCAGCGTATGTGTCACGAGGATCAAGGATTCCTGTGTCAACACCCTCAAGCTCTGTAGGTACTTCGAAGTTGAAGTATGGGATTGTCTTTGTAGGAGCTTTGTTGATTGCTCCGTTAAGGATAGCGTCGATGATTCCACGAGTATCTTTAATGGAGATACGTTTTCCTGTTCCGTTCCATCCTGTGTTAACAAGGTAAGCCTTAGCTCCGCTAACTTCCATCTTCTTAACAAGTTCCTCTGCATATTTTGTAGGATGCAGTTCAAGGAATGCCTGTCCGAAGCAAGCTGAGAATGTTGGTGTAGGCTCTGTAATTCCACGCTCTGTACCAGCAAGTTTTGCTGTAAATCCAGACAGGAAGTAGTACTGTGTCTGATCCTCTGTCAGGATAGATACCGGAGGAAGTACTCCGAAAGCGTCTGCAGACAGGAAGATTACATTCTTAGCTGCCGGTGCAGAAGATACTGGACGAACGATGTTCTTAATGTGGTTGATCGGGTAAGATACACGAGTGTTCTCTGTTACGCTCTTGTCGGCAAAGTCGATCTTTCCGTTCTCATCAAGTGTAACGTTCTCAAGAAGAGCGTCACGAACGATTGCGTTGTAGATGTCTGGCTCAGACTCTTTGTCAAGGTTGATAACCTTAGCGTAGCATCCGCCCTCGAAGTTGAATACTCCGTTGTCATCCCAACCGTGCTCGTCATCACCGATGAGGAGTCTCTTAGGATCTGTGGAAAGTGTTGTCTTACCTGTTCCTGAAAGACCGAAGAAGATTGCTGTGTTCTCTCCGTTGAGGTCTGTGTTAGCTGAGCAGTGCATGGAAGCAATTCCCTTAAGTGGAAGGAAGTAGTTCATCATAGAGAACATACCTTTCTTCATCTCTCCGCCGTACCATGTGTTAACGATAACCTGCTCTTTGCTTGTGATGTTGAAAAGTACAGCTGTCTCAGAGTTAAGTCCGAGCTCTTTGTAGTTCTCAACTTTAGCTTTGGAAGCATTGTAAACAACGAAATCTGGCTCGAAGTTCTCAAGTTCTTCCTCTGTTGGCTGAATGAACATATTTGTTACGAAATGTGCCTGCCAAGCTACTTCAACGATAAAACGGATTGCCATACGAGTATCTTTGTTAGCACCGCAGAATGCATCTACAACGAAAAGTCTCTTGTTAGAGAGCTCTTTGATTGCGATATCTTTAACAGCTGCCCAAGCTTCTTCTGTAGCTGGGTGGTTGTCGTTCTTGTATTCATCAGATGTCCACCAAACTGTATCTTTGGAGTTCTCATCCATAACGATGAATTTATCTTTAGGAGAACGTCCTGTGTAAACACCTGTCATAACATTGACAGCACCGAGTTCACTTTCCTGTCCTTTTTCAAAACCTTCAAGTTCCGGTTTTGTCTCTTCTTCGAATAATAATTCGTAGGAAGGGTTGTATACGACTTCTGTTGTTCCAGTAATGCCATACTTACTTAAATCAATTTTTGCCATCTTACATATACCTCTTTCTTTCTAATGATAGAATAAAATGCTGCTCATGCAAGCTTTTCATATCCTTTTTTAATTATACATATTATGTGAAGAAAATCAATAAAAATCCCGTAAATTTTTTAACAAAGAACTGGGAAAAATGAAAGATTTCATATTAAAAATGCAAGAAGAAAAAAGAAAAATGTCAAAAAATGAAAAATTACAAGGAAAATATGACAGATTCCGTTGCTTTTTTATATATCAGAATGAAAAAAATTATGATAAAATAGGAGAATGATGCCAGAAAATGCGAAAAAAACTGGCTTGTGAAGTTAGAAAGACAAACTATAGATCAGAAGAAAATAATAAGAAAAGCAGACATAACAATGGTAGATGATGAAAGAAAAACGACAAAAAATGAAAAGATGTCGATGAAAGAAAATGAAAGATTATTGATTGAAAAATTCAAAATGATAAAACCGGTGGAGAAATCCTATGAAGAACAGGCAAAAAGACGATGGAAAACAGTTGCAAAACCACTGTTCAGCTTAGGAAAACTGGAAGATGCCGTGATCCGGATGGCAGGAATCCGAAGAGAAGCAGATTTTGAGATTAAAAAGAAAGGATTACTGATCTTTTGTGCGGATAATGGAGTTGTTTCAGAGGGAGTGACCCAGACCGGACAGGAAGTGACAGCAATCGTTGCGGATAATTTTACAAAATGTGCGACGAGCGTATGTATTATGGCAGAGACCGCCGGAGTGGACTTATTTCCAATCGATATCGGAATGGTGACAGATGTTCCGTCGGTGACAGATCCGGAAGACAAAGTGATGTACGGAACAAAGAATATGGCGATGGAACCTGCAATGTCAAGAGAACAGGCTGCACAAGCCGTTCTTATTGGCATACGAAAGGTCAAAGAGCTGGCAGAACAAGGGTATGATCTGATCGCAACCGGTGAGATGGGGATTGGAAATACAACGACCAGCAGTGCTGTTGTGTCCGTTCTGCTTGATGAAAGTGTAGAAAATGTGACAGGGAGAGGCGCAGGCCTTAGTTCAGAAGGGCTGAATAGAAAGATTCGTGCAATTGAGAGAGCAATTGAAAAGCATCAGCCGGACAAGGAAGATATTTTAGATGTCTTGTCCAAAGTCGGAGGGCTTGATATTGCCGGAATGGCAGGTGCATTTCTCGGAGGTGCGATCTATCATATTCCGGTTCTGATCGATGGGTTCATCTCTTCTGCAGCGGCATTGTGCGCAGTGCGTATGGTTCCTGAGACGGCGGATTATATCCTGGCATCACATTGCTCCGGAGAGCCGGCGGGGCGAATGGTCTTAGAAGAGCTGAAACTTCCATATCTGATTGATGCGAAGATGTCTCTTGGAGAAGGTAGTGGTGCAGTTGCAGCAATTCCACTTCTTGAGATGGGTGTGAATGTTTATCGGAAGATGAGTACTTTTGAAGAGATTAAAGTAGAGCAGTATGAAGAACTTAAGTGAAGATGAGGAGTAAGAAAAATGTGGTTATTGAACGCAATGATCATTGCAATCGCTATGTATTCTAAGATTCCGATGCCGCGGGTTGACTGGAATGAAAAAAATATGAGATATGCGATGTGCTTTTTCCCATTGGTCGGAGTTATAATTGGAGTATTGGAAATAGTTGCCGGGAACCTGATCACAGTATGGAAGGGAGAAGGAACTTTCTTTCATGCAGTTGTACTGACTTTGATTCCGGTTTTTATAACAGGAGGAATTCATCTGGATGGATTCGCAGATACAATGGACGCAAAAAGTTCTTATGGAGACCGGGAGAAGAAACTGGAGATTCTGAAGGATCCTCATACGGGAGCATTTGCGATCATCAGTCTTTGTTGTTACTTCCTTTTGTGTGCGGGGATTTTTAGTGAAATGCGAACAGAACGTTTATTTGCAACAGCACTCGTGTTCGTGTTTTCACGTTCATTGAGTGGAATTTCTGTTGTGACATTTCAGGCAGCGAAGAACAGTGGGCTGCTTCGGACTTTTCAGGATGGTGCACAGAAGAGAAATGTAAGGATCGTATTGATCCTATGGCTAGTGGCAGCAGGAGTCGGATTCTATCTGACAGCAGGAGTATGCGGAGCGGCAGCAGCAGTTGTCGGACTTGCTGTTTTCTTTTACTATTATCAGTTTAGCAGAAAACAGTTTGGTGGAATTACAGGTGATCTTGCCGGATACTTCCTGCAGTTGTGTGAGCTGTTTATGCTGGCAGTGCTTGCATTATTCTAGAAATGTTATTGCATATAAATGTTTTATGATAGATGCTTTATTATAGAAATGAAAATGAAATAAAATAGATTTTTTTGGAGTGATTTATGGAGCTTATTTTGATCCGGCATCTGAAGACACCGGGCAATGAAAAGAGACAATATATTGGAAGTACAGATGAAGAACTGTCAGAACAGGAAGTACTGAACTTTAAACAGAAATATAAAATAGATAGCTATCCAAAGGTACAGCAAGTGATTGTCAGCCCAATGAAGAGATGTATTCAAACGGCAGAGTTGATTTATCCGAAGAACCAGATCACGCAGGAAGTATTGTTAAAGGAATGTGATTTTGGTATTTTTGAAGGTAAGACATATGAAGAACTGAAAGATAGAGAAGAATATCAGGCATGGTTGGATTCCGGTGGAACGATTGCATTTCCGGAAGGGGAGGAACAGAAGGAATTCCGTTCACGTTGTGTGAGAGGTATGCTCTGTCAGGTGGATAGATTATGCAAAGAAAATGTAGAAGGTGCAGCTTTTGTCGTTCATGGAGGAACGATTATGGCTGTGCTGGAACAATTGGCAGAAGACCAAAAAGATTTTTATCACTGGCAGGTGGAAAATGGCGGAGGATATAGAATGCTTGTTGACGAAGAAGAGTGGAAGTCCGGCGTTCACAGATTTTATGAAATTCAAAAACTGGGAGGCGCGATAGAATGAATGGGAAGATGATAATCCTGGCATGTATCATAGGATTTTTGTTAGACTGCATTTTCGGAGATCCGGTCTGGATGTACCATCCGATACGCGTGATCGGAAACCTGATCAGTGTGTTGGAAAAAGGATTGCGGAAGTTGTTGTGCAGTCGGATTCCTGCATCAGAACAAAGGAAGAAAAATAAAAGAGAAGTTCTGGCAGGAGGGATTTTATGGATTCTGACAGTTTCGTTATCCTTTCTTGTACCGGCGGTACTCTTATTTGCTGCAGGAAAGGTTCATCCGGCAGTACGGTTTCTTTTGGAAACCTTCTGGTGTTACCAGATATTTGCGGCGCGGTGTCTTGTAGGAGAAAGTAGGAAGGTTTATCAGAAATTAAAAGAAGACGACTTGCCTGGTGCAAGAAGAGCTGTATCCATGATTGTCGGAAGAGACACAGAGAACCTTACAGCAGAAGGTGTGACGAAAGCAGCGGTAGAGACTGTGGCGGAGAATACTTCCGACGGCGTGACGGCTCCGTTATTATTTCTTTTGATTGGCGGCGCACCGCTTGGATTCTTATACAAGGCAGTGAATACGATGGATTCTATGCTTGGATACAAAAATGAAAAATATCTGTATTTCGGAAGGATACCGGCAAAGATGGATGATGTGTTTAATTACATTCCGGCGAGGTTGACTGCGTGGTTTATGATTGTTGCAGCATTTTTGACGGGGATGGATGGAGAGAATGCGTGGAAGATTTATCTGCGTGATAAGAGAAAACATGCAAGTCCGAATTCCGCCCAGTCAGAGGCGGTATGCGCCGGAGCGCTTGATGTACAGTTAGCCGGGGATGCGGTTTATTTCGGGAAAGTCTATAAAAAGGATTATATCGGCGATGCAATCCGTAAGATTGAACCGGAGGATATTCTTCGTGCCGGGAAATTAATGTATATGACAACGATACTGATGATGGTTGTCTTTGGAGGTTTATTGTTATGGATTTATTGATTCGATTTGCAAAAATGGAAGATGCAGAAGAACTTCTGGCGCTCTATACACCGTATGTAACGGATACAGTGATTACATTTGAATATGAAGTTCCGTCACTGGAAGAATTCAAAGATCGAATGCGTCAGACGATGAAAAAGTACCCGTATTTGGTCGCAGAACAGAATGGCGAGATTCTTGGATATAGCTGTGCGGGGGCATTTAAAGGTCGTGCAGCATATGACTGGGCAGTGGAAACAACAATTTATATAAGAAAAGACCGGCAGAAAACCGGAGTAGGTAAAAAGCTGTATGAGGCACTGGAGAAAGTACTGTACGCTCAGAACATTTGCAATCTATATGCATGCATTGGATATCCGGAAGTTGAAGATGAATATCTGACAAAGAACAGCGCACAGTTCCATGCACATCTTGGATACCGCATGGTAGGAGAATTCTATCATTGCGGATACAAATTTGACCGCTGGTATAATATGGTCTGGATGGAAAAGCTTCTGGATCCGGAGATTAAACATCCAAAGCCAATCAAATGGATGGAAGAGAATCGCGAGGAGCTGGAGGCAGTACTTTAAGGTTAAAAACGAAACACATAAAGAAGTAGGAGTAAGATTCATGGAATATGTACACGGAGGAGACATTTATACATATGGAGATGTGCTGGATTTTTCAGTTAATGTAAATCCTTACGGTCCGTCAGAAGAAGTTCTTGAAGCGGCAAAAAGATCGATGGATGAAGTGAGTCTTTATCCGGACAGTCAATGCAGACGGCTCAGAAAGAGACTGGCAGAGAAAAAAAGTCTGCCGGAAGAATATTTCCTTTTAGGAAATGGAGCAGCGGAGCTGTTCTTTTCTGTCGTTCTTGCAGAAAAACCAAAGAAAGCATTGCTTCCGATTCCGGCTTTCGCAGAATATGAACAGGCACTTCGGACGGTAGACTGCGAAATCATTTATCATGAGTTGAAAAGAGAGAATAACTTTGCATTGACAGAAAGCTTTTTGGAAGAACTGACAGAGGATATTGATCTTGTATTTTTATGCTCCCCATCGAATCCGTCAGGCCAGGTGATCGAACCAGAGCTGATGAAACAGATTCTTACGCGATGTGAAGAAAAGAAGATTCGTCTTGTTTTAGACGAGTGTTTTATCGAATTTCTGGAAGAAACGCAGAAATATACCATGGTGAAAAAGGTGACAGATCATCCGAGCCTTTTTCTCGTACAGGCATTTACAAAGATGTATGGAATCCCGGGATTAAGACTTGGATATGCGATGACATCAGATGCAAAGTTGCGAGAGAGCATGCAGCAGATCCGTCAGCCGTGGAGTGTGTCGGTTCCGGCGCAGGCAGCAGGGATAGAAGCGCTGACAGAAAGAGAAGAACAGAGAGTTCAGAAAATACGAAACAAAATCGTGGAAGAAAAAATGCGCATGGAAAAGAAAATGCGTGAGTTTGGGATTAGATTTATTCCAACAAAGGCAAATTTCTTCTTATTATATAGTGAAATCCCATTGTTTGATCAACTGTTAGAACAGGGGATTTTGATTCGAGATTGTGGGAACTACAGAGGATTGAGCAAAGGCTGGTATCGGATTGCGGTGCGGACAAAAGAGGAAAATGATGTTCTTTTACGGGCATTTGAAACAATCCTGTCAAAGCAGTGAAGGAGGCGAAAAATATGGCGAAATCAATTATGATACAGGGAACGATGTCGAATGTCGGAAAGAGCGCACTGGCAGCAGGTCTTTGCCGTGTCCTGAAACAGGATGGATACAAAGTTGCACCTTTCAAATCCCAAAATATGGCACTCAATTCTTTTATCACAAAAGAAGGACTGGAGATGGGAAGAGCTCAGGTGATGCAGGCAGAAGCTGCAGGGATTGAACCGGAAGCAATAATGAATCCAATTTTACTTAAGCCGACGAACGATACAGGATCTCAGGTGATCATCAATGGAAAACCAATCGGAGTGATGGCTGCAAGAGAGTATTACCGCCATAAGAAGGAATATATTCCGGCAATTATGGATGCATATCATAAGTTAGAAAAAAAGTATGATATCATTGTAATTGAAGGTGCCGGAAGTCCGGCAGAGATTAACCTGAAAAAAGATGATATTGTAAATATGGGAATGGCAAAGCTTGCAGATGCACCGGTGCTTCTTGTCGGAGACATCGATAGAGGTGGAGTGTTTGCCCAGATCGCCGGAACTGTAATGCTTCTTGAAGAGGATGAAAAAGCGCGGATCAAAGGAACGATCATTAATAAATTCCGTGGAGATGTATCCATTCTGGAACCGGGGCTTCGAATGTTGGAAGAAAAGACAGATATCCCTGTAATGGGAGTAGTTCCGTATTTTTATTTAGATCTGGATGAGGAAGACAGTCTGACGGAACGATTTCAGAAAAAAGAGAAGCCGGGACTGATTGATCTGGCAGTGATCCGATTCCCAAGGATCTCTAATTTTACTGACTTAGCACCTTTAGAAGCATTGGAAGAGGTGAGCGTAAGATATGTTTCATCTCCGGCTGAGTTTGGAAATCCGGATGCGGTGATCCTTCCGGGAACAAAGAATACGATCAGCGATCTTTTGTGGATGCGTCAGAACGGACTGGAAGCAAGAGTCCTGAAACACAGCGCACAGAACAAACCGGTCTTTGGAATCTGTGGCGGATACCAGATGCTTGGAATGGAAATCTCAGATCCAACAGGAGAAGAGTACGGAGGAACTATACAGGGAATGGGACTTTTGGATACAAAGACTGTGTTCCGCCCAGAGAAACATAGAACCAGAGTACATGGAACATTTGGCGAGATGAAAGGAATCCTGAAAGAGATGAAAGGACTTCCTTTCGAAGGATACGAGATCCATATGGGAGAGACGATTCTTGATGAGCACGCATCCGGGCTTGTAACAATAGAAAATGATTCTGATACGCTACAACAAGGACATCCGGATGGTTCACAGAAGGAAAATGTCTATGGCTGTTATGTGCACGGAATTTTTGATTCTCCGGAAATGTCAGGTGGTTTCTTGTCAGCTTTATTAAAAGAAAAAGGATATGATCCAGAGACAGTACAGGCAGTAGATTGGAAGGCTTATAAGGAAGAACAGTATGATAAACTTGCAGATATCGTTCGTGCCAGTCTGGATATGAAAGAAATTTATAGAATTATTGGATTGTAGAGTTTGTAATGAGAGAGGCAAAAAGATGGTTACAGATTTAACGAAAGAACATCCGAATAAGACATTATGGCGGTTCCTTCTGCCAATGTTGTTCAGTGTGATGTTCCAGCAGATTTACAACATCGCAGACAGTATGATTGCGGGAAGATTTGCAGGAGAAAATGCGTTGGCAGCAGTCGGCGCATCTTATCCGATCACAATTATTTTCATGGCATTTGCCGTGGGAATGAATCTGGGGGCCTCCGTAGTCGTATCAAGACTGTTCGGAGCGGAAGACCGGGGCGGTGTGAAGCGTGCGGTTACAACAGCATTTCTTAGTTCTATGGTGCTGGGAATCATGCTGACATTATTCGGGTATTTTTTTAATCATCAGATGATGAGATGGATCCGCACACCACAGAATATTATGGCAGATGGAGTTTTATATTTGAAAATTTACATTTTCGGAATTATCTTCCTGATGCTTTATAATGTGTGTACCGGAGTATTTACAGCACTTGGGGATTCTAAGACACCGTTATATTTTCTGCTTGGTTCCTCAGCTGGAAATATTATTCTTGATTACATCTTCGTAGCAAAATTCCAGTGGGGTGTGAGCGGTGTTGCCTGGGCAACATTTATCGCACAAGGTGTGTCAGCCGTGCTTGCATTAGTAACACTTCTCGGAAGATTGCAGAAATTTGCCGGGAAAGAAAAGCAGCCGTGGTTTGATAAGAAATTATTTGCACAGATCATGGCGATTGCAATTCCAAGCATTCTTCAGCAGAGCGTATTGAGTGTAGGAAATCTTTTTGTGCAGGGAATTGTAAATCAATTCGGTTCAGCAGTTGTTGCGGGATATTCGGGAGCGATCAAGCTGAATACATTTGCCATTAATATCTTTATGACACTTGGTTCCTGTCTATCCAGTTATACGGCACAGAATATCGGCGCGGGAAAGAAAGAACGAATTCCATTGGGATTCCGTACCGGAGTGAAATTGTCAGAGCTTACGGCATTACCGTTTGTTATTCTGTATTTCATTTTCAGTCGTCAGATGATGGGGCTATTCTTAGGTGCAGAGAGTGTAGAGGCGATCAGCGCAGGAATGGCATTTCTGAAAATAGTATCGCCGTGGTATTTTATGATTGTAATTAAGCTGATGACAGATGGAATTATCCGAGGTTCCGGAGCGATGGTCTATTTTGTAGTTGCAACAGTTCCGGATCTTATTTTGAGAATCGGATTTGCGTTGGTTTTGACAAAAAGCTTTGGAAGTACCGGAATCTGGATGGCATGGCCATTTGGTTGGATCGTAGCGACCACATTAACATTGATCTTTTATAGAAAGTTGGGATATAAGAATGATAAAAGCAGTGATTTTTGATATGGATGGGGTTTTGATCAATACAGAACCGCTTCATTATCAATGTTGGGTAGAGATTTTTAAAGAACGATATGGAATTGACTTAGATTACGATGTATATAAACCATGCATTGGATCTACAAGATTCCATTTCATGAATCTGATCAAAGAAAATTACGGAATCACATTTGAAAGTCTTGAAGTTATGAATCAGATTATGAAAGAGAAGAAAGATGAAATTATTGCGCGAGACGGATTCCCTGAGATGCCGGGAGTAGGGCAGATGCTTTGCTGTCTGAAAGATGCGGGGTATCGCCTGGCCGTGGCCTCTTCTTCTCCAAAACCTGTAATCACAGAGACACTGGAAACGCTGGATCTGATGAAATATTTCGATGTCGTGACAAGTGGAGATGAAGTGAAGAATCCAAAGCCGGCACCGGATACATTTCTCTTTGCAGCGAAGCAGCTGGGCGTACCGGTAGATGAGTGTATTGTAATCGAAGATTCAACGAATGGAGGAAAGGCTGCTAAGGCTGCTAAGATGCCATGTATCTGGATGCATAATCCGGATTCCGGAGACCAGGAGATACCGGATGCAGTGCTCGAGATTACCGCCTGGACAAAGGAGAATATAGAAAAGATCATGAAATTTTTACATTTTGGTCAAGAAAAAGTGTAAAAATAAATGAACGATATAAAATTTTTTTGAGTAGAATACTTAGAAATAGTAGACCTGGAAGTATTATTAGGATGTGATTGAATGAAAAAACTGAAATTTATATTTGGCAAGCTTAGTATTCTCTATTACATTTTGTTTTTGCTCGTGACCTGTGTACTTTGCAAGTACGGAAGCATCAGACAGCTGAAGTTTGCATTTTTGGCTTTAGGTATCCTTCTGGTACTCAGTCTTTGTATCTGGATCGGCTGCCTGATTGCAGAAAAGGAAAATCCTTTAAAAATGAAAGGCACACTCAGGAAAACAGTGTTTGGTACAGAACTTTTGATTCTACTTGTAGTTACGGTTGGATGTATTTCTTATATCGTATATACTGCGATTCCTTATAATGGCGCATTGTCCTGGAAGGTAGACAGCCTGTTTAAGACAAAGAAAATAGAGTATGAACATAACAATTTCTTTCGTGATGGCGCAGAAGGGCTGATAAAAGATATCAATAAGAAATTGAAACTTCCGGACGAGTTATATATCACAGATAGTTTTGAGATGTCCTTTGATAAAGGCGGAACGATAACCCGCGTGTCGGCCTATCTCTACGGACAGAATGAAAAGGGAAAAGACAAGACCTATCTGATTGATTATGATATCGATAAAAGTGATAAGATTGTTGTGCAGATCGCAGGTTATGCAAATGCAGATTATGATGATGACAAGAAATTAGATCCTATGTTTACCATTCTGGAAAAATCAGATTGTAAGATGCAGGTGACACAATGGAATCTGAATTACGCATTTACAGATAATCCGCCGGAATATGAGATTCTGTATTATGGAAAACGCTCCTTCGCCTCTTCGGAAGGTCTTGTTTATCTTCCGGGAGATGTGGATGGTGACGGAGAAGTCAGCGGCATGACTGATTTTACAGCCTTGGATAGCGGTGGGGAAGCACTTGGATATGAAGTATCCCTGTATCTTCCGCAGGATGAATCTGTGACTCCGGTACGTTACATGATGGAACCGGAATATATCAGTCCTGATACGATCAGCCAGAATGAGCAGGCGGAGAAAGATTCGCAGGCAAAAGAACAGGGGAAAGAGAATAATACCTGGACAGTTGATACGGACGGAAGTGGTGTTGTCCGATTCTTCTTAAACGAACAGAAAGGCTGGAAACTTTCAGTTGTTGATGCGGCTCTTGGAACACGTTATTACAAACTGGAAACTACGTCAGATGGTGGATATAACTGGACAACAGTAAATGAAGATCCATTCGACGGAAATGGCGGAGCAGGAGAAGGGATACAATTTTTCGATGAACAGTTTGGCTTCATCGGTCTAAGTGGGGCATCGCAGACACATTCATCTATTTATGTTACAAAAGACGGTGGAAAGACACTGAAGGAGATAGAACTTCCGATGGATACTGTGACAGAATATCCGCCGCATATGCAGGAATATGGCTTCACGCCTGATGATTATCAGTATCTGGAAATGCCACAGAAGGATGGAGAGAATTACACGATTCATGTGATGACGCAGAGTGGCGAGACAGAAGGGATTGTATTCACATCAGAAGATCAGGGGGAGAACTGGAGTTTTACCGGAGTGTTTGATGAAAATAACTTATCCTGAATTATTCACAGAACAATATTTAAACTGATAACTGTACCATGAACTTGAAAATTGATCCATGTAGTCGTAATACCGCGCACTCAACCGTCAAAAGGGCATAAAATTCCACTAGAAGAGTTTAGAACAGCTGCTTATGCTGTTAAGCTGTCAAGGTTCATTAATAGTTGCTATTCCAGCTGTACATTTACTTACCGATAATTGGTAACATATCTGAAAATCTCCTTACTCAAGAAAATAATAGATCATCAGTGCATTGTATAGCTCCTGACTCTGGAATCTGTTCGCAAAACTCTTTCCTGTAAGCTGTTCTACTCTCTGTAATCTGTATTTCACAGTGTTCTTATGTGAAAACAGTTTATCAGCTGTTCTCTGCAGATTACAGTCACACTCGAAATAGGCCCACATTGTCTCCATCAACTGTGTATGAGCTTTCTTCTCATACTGTATGATAGAATCAAGCACTTCATCCGCAAATCGCTGCATTGGCGCAGTATTTTCATACGACATCAGCATACGGTAAAATCCCATCTCATCATAGAAGATGATTTCATTTTTCCTGTTAATATGCTCCAATACGGAGTTTGTTTTAGAGGTCTCATGAAAGCTCTTTTGCAATTTGGATATGCTTTCACATTTTTCACCTATGTTGAGAGTGTATTCAATTCCGTTCAGGTCATTTTGCAAAAACTCACCAAACTGTTCAAAAATTTCTATTATCTTCCTGCGATCATCTGTACAGTCTTTTATAAAACCTATGATCCTGTCGCCATAGCAGGAAATGATTGCAGGATAATCACATTCAGCAAAATATTCTTTTAGAGTCTGTGCATAGTTTCTTATCTTGTCATTTGTAATTCCCTGATTTAATTCATTGCATGTCTCTTCCGAACTTTTTTTACATAGATGTAACACGAAAACCTGTTCTAACATTCCTGGATCATTTCCCATTTGCCTGCATTTCTGCTCGATACTGGATGTATTGGTACAGTTTCCAAAAATAATCTCTGCAAGCAGACTGTCCTCTATATCTTTTCTGTCATCTAGATATGATATGGCGTGTCCCAGTTCCTCAAAAAAGTCTAAAAGTGGCACATTCCAAGGTATGGTGAAAAGCGGAAAATCATTATTTTCTGCTAAATCTATTACCTTTTCGTTAATCTGTGTTACATAATTCTCGCCCATCAATAAAAGAGCACACGACATATTAAGTTCAATTGCCTTTTTTATTGTTTGATACAGATCAAAATTTTTTCGCTGTGTTACCGGAGCACTTACTATTAAAAGTTCGTTCCCACGTACCCATTTCTCAAAATTAATATTCTCTGCCTTATAAGACCAGCGTATGCCCTTTTCCATGCCACCCGATCCGGCTATTACATCTGCCTGTGACATTGTCGTAAGTGATAGAAGATCCTTGCACTGAAACATTGTTTTCCCACCTTTTATTTCAGCAGGTCAATAGCTCCTGTTACCTTTGCAGGAATTTTTTTGAACAAAAATTCACCGTGTCTGACAGAAGCAGTGATTCCTGCTCTCTCACATATTGCTTCAAATTCTGATTTTGCATCAAGCACGATAAAGTTTGCAGGCTTATTTTCCTCAATTCCGTAGTGATCTGTAATATTCATGGTCACAGCTCCGTTCGTTGTCACAAGATCAAGAACATTCGTAATCTCTTCAGGTGACATCATCTGTGCCAGATGGATTCCGTGATCGAGAATCATCATCATATTTCCGTTTCCAAGCGGATACCAAGGATCGGACATGGAATCCTGTGCAAAACATACATTGATTCCATTGTCATAAAGTTCCTTTACTCTTGTGATTCCTCGTCTCTTCGGATAGGTATCCTGGCGTCCTTCAAGATATACATTCTCAGTAGGACAGGAGATGAAATTAATGCCTGATTTTTTGAAAAGCTTCATCATTCTGAATGCATAACTATTATCCGCTGAACCAAAGGAACATGTGTGGCTGGCTGTAGTTCTTGTGCCTATACCTTCCATAAGTGCCAATGCATTCAACAACTCCAAAAAGCGGCTCTGCGTATCGTCTGTCTCATCACAATGTACGTCGATAAGCTTATTATATTTGACAGCCAGTTCGATTGTCTTGTGGATTGATTTTTCACCGAACTCTCGGGCCAGTTCAAAATGAGGTATCGCGCCAACACAGTCAGCCCCCATCTTAAGTCCTTCCTCTACCAGTTTGTCACCGCCCTTGTATGCGTACATTCCTTCCTGAGGAAATGCAACAATCTGCAGATCAAGGATATCTTTTACTTCATCTTTTACTTCAAGTGCAGCTTTAAGACCCGTAAATGTCGGATCTGTCACATCAATATGTGTTCGGATAGCCTGAACACCATGTAGCATCTCTTTTCTTATTCCACTGTAAATACGTTCCTTCATCTGTGCAACAGTCATATTTCCTTTTGATTCACTCCAACGCTGGATTCCTTCAAAAAGAGTTCCCGATCCGTTTTCCTCACCAAGGCTTGCTGTAAATACATAATCAAGATGCAAATGTGGATCTACATATGGTGGAACCACCAGTTGTCCATTTAAATCTACTTCTTCACATCCCATAGTTTTTTCCTGTGGTATATCTGCTGCGATTTTTTTGAAAATTCCATCTTCAACTAATATAGAAACAAGTTCTTTTTGACCTTTTAGCCTTACATTCTTAAATAATTTTGAACCCTTCATACCGTATTCCTCTTTTCTCATTAATAGTAATGATTTGAAATAATGTCATTACCGTTAGGTTGCTATTTGTTCTTTACGCACAAATCATAGCATCTGGTCAGAATACAGTCAATAAAATGCAAAATCAACGCTTTTATTTTATTCTTGCGTACAAAAAAAGTCAATTCACTTTGTGCGTTACACACAAAATACCGGTATCTCGCTGTCTTTTTATTGTTTTGCATATGAAAATATTAAGGAATTCTTAGTTTTTATCTGCAACAGTTTTTCTATTTGTAGACTCTAGTGTATATAACCTATAATAAAGATAATGTGAAACTATTCATAGACTTCATGAACCAATACAGGTGATTCATAAAAATGGTTATAAGAATCTTCAAATGAAAAAGATGATTCGAGAGGAGGGAACGAATGAAGGATAAAGAAAATTCAAGGGAAATACAATTCAAAGAGGAATTGGTTCGCAAGGCGAAGAATGGAGATACGAAAGCATTTTCCCTGTTATATGCCGGCGTTTGCAAGGAAATGTATAAATTCGCATTATATATGATGAAGCATACAGAAGATGCAGAAGACGCGGTAAGTGAGACCGTTATATCTGCATTTGAAAATATTGCGAAGCTCAAGAATGAGAGTAGTTTTAAAAGCTGGATTTTTACAATTTTAGGAAATCAATGCAGAAAAATGTTGGGAAAGCGTGGAAATCATGTGTCAGAGGAAGAGACACCAGAGGCTGGACATGAACCGGACTATGAGCAGCATTTTGATGTGAAGGAAGCATTTGCAAGACTTGAGGAGGAAGAGCGTATGATACTTTCGTATTCTGTGTTCGCTGGATATGGAAGTGAAGAAATCGCGCAGATACTTGAGATGAATGCTGCAACGGTTCGATCAAAGAAAAGCAGGGCACTTGGGAAGATGCGTAAGATGTTGGAAGCAGGATGATCTTATAAGAGATGGGGTTGAAAAAAGAATAGAAGAAGGAGGCGGAAAAGATGGAAGAAAATAGAGAAAAGAACAACAAGAAGATTGAGGATGAAAATCGTTTAGAGCAGGATTTGAGACAGATGGCAGATGATGTGATTCTTCCGGACTCACTGGAACCGGAGGCAATTCAGAAAATGCTTCAGGCAAGACAGGAAGAAAAGCAGCAGGGATCAAAAACACAAAAGAAGAAAAAGAACTGGAAACGTATTGTGCCGATCGCAGCGGCGGCATGTGTCTGTGTGATAGTTGGAGCGACAGTTGGAATCAAGCAGATCAACAAAGGAAACAACAAAACATTAGATGCAGCGACTATCGCATCAGCAGCAGATCAGACAGAGACAACCCAGACACTTACAACAGCGAAAGATTATAAAGAAATTGAAAAATGTATCAAAGAATATAATAAGCAGATGGCACGGGATAACAACAGTATGGCTATCGGACTGTATGAAAGTGCGTCTTCGGCAGATGCAGCAACAGCAGAAAGCAGTAATGTTAGTGACACGGGGGGGTATTCGGATACGAATGTCCGTGAGAACGGCGTGGGGGAAGCCGATATTGTCAAAACCGATGGAAAAAACATTTATACACTGTGTCGGAGTGTTGTGACGATTACAGCTATTGACAATGGGTCCATGGAAAAGCTGGCCTCGATCGAACAGGATGCAGAACGCTATGTAGAAGACATTTATGTACAGGATGATAAATTAGTTCTGTTTGGAACATTAGGAAGACAGGTGGGAAATTCAGAGGATTCAAAAGTTTCAGAAGCTTATGATGGATATTATGAGAGCAATACGTATGTCCAGGTATATGACACCAGTGACCCGTCAAATCCGAAAGAGATCGGTAACATGGAACAGAGCGGAGGATATAATACATCCAGGATTGTGGATGGATATGTCTATGTGCTTAGTCAGTTCCATCCTTATGAAGACAATGTTACGGCAAGAGATCTGTGGTATATTCCGGAAGTGCAGGGAAAATCTATTGAAGCGGAAAATATTTATATGCCACAGGAAGCAGAAGGAAATGAATATACGATCATTACAGCATTTTCATTAGATGATCCGTCAGAAAAAACAGACAGTAAGGCAGTCTTTGGTTATTCAGATGTGTGCTATGTAAGCGAAAATAATATTTATATTACAAGTAATTATTATGAAGATTCAGATGTGAGCAGAACGCTGATCCGCAAGATTTCTTATACAGACGGAAAGCTTGCTGGTGTTGCGCAGACGAAGATCAAGGGAATGCTGAACGATTCTTTCAGCATTGACGAGTATGAAGGAAACCTTAGATTAGTTACAACAATTGATGAAATTTATTCGAATGATGATATTATGCCATTGAATGAGACCGCAGATGAGACGGCTGATAAGAGCGGAACATCGGATAAATCAGATGCAAGTAAGGTGACTGAGAAGGATGTGGCAGAAAATGTAAAGGATGCGGTACCTGGTACAAATTCACTTTATGTACTGAATGACAAACTGGAGATCATTGGCTCCATTCACAATCTGGCAAAAGATGAAACAATCTATTCCGCAAGATTTATGGGAGATACAGGATATTTCGTTACTTATCGGCAGGTGGATCCATTGTTCTCGGTAGACCTTTCAGACCCGGAGAATCCGAAGATTCTTGGAGAGCTTAAGATTCCTGGATTTTCCGAATATCTGCATCCATATGGAGACGGAAAACTGCTTGGCATAGGGATGGATGTAAGTGAAGATGGATTTACAACAGAAGGTGTGAAACTTTCGATGTTTAATGTTACAGATCCATCCAATGTAACAGAGGAAAATAAGTATACGATTGAAGAAAGCTATGGCACAGATGTAGGATACAATTATAAAGGTGTATTTGTAGATGTTCAGAAGAATCTGTTCGGGTTTGTTACCTATCATGATGGAGTGACTTATCAGTTGTATACGTATGATGAGGCAGAAGGATTCAAAGAAGTGATGAGCAGACAGCTGAGCGGATATGAAGGCAGCAGAGGACTGTATATTGGTGACGTATTCTATCTTGTAAGCGGAAATATGATAGAATCTTATTCCATGAATGGATTTGAGAAGATGGATGATATTGTTCTGTAAACAATTTGTAACTGTTCAGAGCTAACCTCCAAAATACTACGCATTTTATACCTTTTTTTGAAATTTTGCTTGGCTCTGAACAGTTACAATATTTTGGATTGACAGTTTGTAAGACGAAAATTATACTAATAGGAGATGAAATTTGTTTGAAATTGTAGTTTTGTAATAAGAGAAAAGGGGTTAGAAATCATGAGTTCCAGAAATAAAGGAATTTGCTTTATTATATTATCGGCATTTTCATTTGCGTTAATGGGTGCCTGTGTCAGGCTTGCGGGGGATGTGCCGTCCATACAGAAAAGCTTTTTCCGAAATCTGGTTGCATTCTTTGTTGCACTTATAATGATCGTGCGAAGTGGTGACGGATTTGAAATCAAGAAGGGAAACTTAGGTTATATGGTTTTGCGTGCAACATTTGGCACGATGGGAATCCTTTGTAATTTTTATGCAGTAGATCATCTGGTGCTTTCGGATGCATCTATGCTGAACAAAATGTCTCCGTTTTTTGTTATTTTATTTTCGTTTCTTCTGTTGAAAGAGAAATTAAAACCGGCGCAGGCAATTGCAATTTTTGTTGCATTTATCGGAAGCCTGTTTATCATTAAGCCAACCTTTACAAATATGGAACTCTTTCCGTCAGTGATCGGTCTATGCGGAGGAATCGGTGCTGGTATTGCGTATGCAATGGTAAGGATTCTTGGTCAGAGAGGTCAGAAAGGAAGCTCTGTTGTTCTGTTTTTCTCAGGGTTTTCCTGCATCGTGACACTTCCGTATCTGCTGTTTAACTATCATCCGATGACAGGAACGCAGATGCTGGCACTGCTTGGTGCCGGGCTTGCGGCAGCAGGAGGACAATTTGGAATTACCGCAGCATATTATCATGCACCTGCGAAAGAGATATCGATCTATGATTATTCACAGATTATTTTCTCTACGATTCTCGGATACTTTCTTTTCGGACAGGTTCCGGACAAGTACAGTGTGCTGGGATATGTGATCATTCTCGCGATGGCGGCATGGATGTTCTTCTATAATAAAAGACCGGAAGAAAAAGAATAGAAACTGTTTGAAGCCAAATATATTTCAGATGAAAAGGATTATAAAATCATGGATTTTGCAAGACTTGAGAAAAATATTATAGATGTAATAAAGGAAGAACAGGCGAAGCTGGGCTACCGTAAGGAGAAGATTCGTCTGTATTATCCGCTGAGTTCTCTGAATCATTTCTTTCAGTTAGATGTGGATGAGACAGGAATGCAGGAAAAATTGAGCCGGTTTTCCGAGTATGAAGAAGGGAAGCTTGGAAGTGTTGAAGTGACAAATAAGGGGGAGCGGTTCTGTTTTCATATTCCGGAGGAAGGTGCAGAATATGTACATAATAATATGAAAGAGAATGAATTCATCAAAGACCTGATCGGGTTGATCTCTCATCATGGCTGCAAGATGGAAGATATCTTTGAACTGTTCCGTCAGCATTCGGCTCAGATTACGATCGAAGAGATGCACAGCGATGAATTTGATTATATGATCTGCTTTGAAAATGATCCGGAGGATACTTACCGGTATTGCTTTAAAGATGAAGGATGCCATATCATTTACCATAGATTCCTGCCGGAAGATTATGAAGAATTTGGATTTGGAAAATAACTGTCAGGTCAGACAAAAAGGAGAAAAAAGTGAAGCTTACAATACTTGGAACAGGAAATGCAACCGTCACGGAGTGTTATAACACATGCTTTGTGATCAGTGATGACGACCGTCATTTTATGGTAGACGGTGGTGGCGGAAATACGATTCTTCATCAGTTAAAAGCAGCAGGACTTAACTGGATGGATATGAGAGATATTTTTGTGACACACAAGCATATCGACCATCTTCTTGGAATTATCTGGATGATGCGTATGATTCTTCAGAATATGAATAGAGGAAAATACGAAGGAGAAGCTACAATTTACGGACACGAAGAAGTAATCCGTATTCTGAAAGAGATGGCAGGTGAAGTTCTTTCGGCGAAGGAGATGAAATATATAGATGATCGTCTTCACATGGTCGTAGTAGAAGATGGAGAAGAACGTGAGATTATTGGAAAGAAAGTAACATTTTTCGATATTCATTCTACAAAGGCAAAACAGTTTGGATTTTGTATGCAGTTAGATGAGGATGAGAAACTGACCTGTTGCGGAGATGAGCCGTACAATGAACTGGAGCAGAAATATGCTGAGAACAGTACATGGCTCTTGCATGAGGCATTCTGTCTCTACGGACAGGTGGATGAATTCAAGCCATATGAGAAGCATCACTCCACAGTAAAAGATGCATGTGGGATGGCATCAGACCTGAATGTGGAGAATCTGATTCTGTATCATACAGAAGATAAGAATATTGAACACAGACAGGAGTTGTATCTGGAAGAAGGCAAAGCTTATTATGACGGAAATCTGTTTGTGCCGGATGATCTGGATGTGATAGAACTATAAGAAATTTAATCCCACAGCAAGTTTGTTATATGCTATACTTTGTTTATGATCAGGTTGAATTGATAAATTCAGGGAGAGGTGAAGGAGAATGCTTGAGTTAGTAACAGGAGGCAGCGGAAGCGGAAAATCAGCTTATGCGGAAAGCCGGATCTGTGAATGGAACAGGCAGGATCCGAAGCCTCTCTTTTATATTGCAACCATGTATCCTTATGGAGAAGAGACAGAAAAGAAGATTGAAAGACACCGTATTCTTCGTAAAGGAAAAGGGTTTGAGACATTAGAGTGGTATACAGGACTTAAGCTACATTTGGAAGAGGGATCATTACAAGGCTCAGATGTGCTTCTCGAATGTATGTCGAATCTCGTGGCAAATGAAATGTATATGGAATCCGGTGCAGGATGTTATGCAGATCAAGCCATTCTGGAAGGGATCCGAGAATTGAATCAACAGTGTTCGAATCTGGTGATTGTGACAAATGAAGTGTTTTCTGAATCGGTTCCGGATTCGCCGGAGATGAAAGAATACAAAAGGATTCTAGGAAGGATTAACTGTGAAATTGCAGTGATGGCAGATCAGGTGACAGAAGTTATTTATGGAATTGCACAGCAGAAAAAGAAACCGGATACGCTAGTCAATAGAACAGAAAAACCTGGCGTGGACAGTAACAAATCAGGAGAGTTTGTGATGTGTCAGAAAGAAAATAGAGTTCATATAATTATAGGTGGTGCATTTCAGGGAAAAACACAATATGCAACGAAAATTTATCCAGAACTTGGGCTGACAGATGGGATTAATTGTTCGCTGGATGAAATCAGAAATTGTGTGGCAATCAATAAATTCAATTCTTTTACAAGACGCTGGCTTTTAGAAGGAAAAACAAAGGAAGCATTACTGACGATACTTGAGAACAATAGAAGCCTTCAATTATTAATTAGTGACGAGATAGGATACGGTCTTGTACCTATCGATGATTTTGAAAGAGAATACAGGGAATTTCACGGGCGTGTCATGACGGAACTTGCAGAACAGGCGGATTGTGTGGAACGAATTGTGTGTGGGATTCCGCAGAGAATAAAGTGAAAGGAAATTAGGGATGCTTTCAGAGATAGAACAGGTACTTCCTTCTGAAATAGAGAAGAGAAGTTTTGAGATTATAACAGAAGAATTAAAAGAGATGGGAAAGATTCTCTGTCCGGAGACAGAACTGATCGTGAAACGCTGTATTCACACAAGCGCTGATTTTGAGTATGCGGACAGTCTTGTTTTTACAGAAGGTGTTGTGGAGAAAGCAAAGGATGCTATCCGCAGAGGTGTGCCGATTATCACAGATACACAGATGGGAAAAGCAGGAATTAATAAGAAACGTCTGGCAGAGTATGGCAGTGAAGTGCTTTGTTTTATGTCGGATGAAGATGTGGCAGAGATGGCGAAAAAGAATGGCACAACAAGAGCGGTGGCAAGTATGGATAAGGCAGCTGCACTGGGAAGAGAGGCTATCTTTGCAGTTGGAAATGCACCGACAGCTTTAGTACGGCTTTATGAGTTGATCAAAGAAGGAAAGATTAATCCGGAATTAATCATTGCAGTTCCGGTAGGGTTTGTAAATGTCGTGCAGTCAAAGGAACTGATCTTAAGTCTGGAAGATACACCGTCGATCGTGGCACGGGGAAGAAAAGGTGGAAGCAATATTGCCGCATGTATTTGCAATGCTTTATTATATCAGATGTAAAACAGATGCAAAAAAACTTTGTTAGAACTTGTTAGAAAGATAGAATAGTGGTATTATAAGACTGTTTGATTAGAAAAAAGAATAGAGAGGGAACAAAACGTGACCTATAAAGAAGCAAGGGTATATTTGGACGAGATGTCGAAATACGGAAGTGTACTTGGCTTAGATACGATTCGAGGTCTGTTGCGTGAGCTTGGGAATCCACAGGATGACTTAAAGTTTATACACATTGCAGGAACGAATGGCAAGGGATCTGTGCTTGCATACACTTCAACAATATTAAGTGAGGCAGGATACAGAACCGGGCGCTATGTCTCACCGACAGTAATCTCTTATCTGGAGCGGATTCAGATTGACGGAACATGGATTCCGGAAGATGAATTTGCAGAATTGACAGAGAATGTAAAAGAAGCTATTGCCCGGATGGAGGCGGCCGGAGAGGAATCTCCGACAGTCTTTGAAGCAGAAACGGCAATAGCTTTTCTGTATTTTAAGAAGAAAAAATGTGATCTGGTCGTACTGGAGTCCGGTCTTGGAGGAATTCTGGATGCGACGAACATCATCGGAGCACCGGTGTGTGCAGCATTTGCAACGATCAGTGTGGATCATCTTGGTGTGATCGGAGATTCGTTGGAAGAGATTGCGCAGAACAAGGCTGGAATCATTAAGCCTGGATGTGCAGTAGTATCTGCGAAGCAGAAAGAAAATGTTCGGGAGATTCTGAAAAAAACTGCAGAAGAAAAAGGATGTCCTTTCACAGAAGCGCAGCCGGAACAGATGATGATTTTTGAAGATTCCTACCACGGAATTACATTTTCTTATAAAGAATATGAAAAGATGCATAGTCCGCTTGCAGGCCAGTGCCAGAGAGAGAATCTTGCAACAGCGCTCGAAGTTATCCGCTGTCTGAACAGACTGGGGTATCGAATTACAGAAGCGCAGGTGCGAGAGGGGCTTTCAAAGACGAGATGGACAGGACGGTTTACCTGCCTGTCAGAGTCCCCGTTATTTTTCGTAGACGGAGCGCATAATGAAGACGCAGCATTAAAGCTGAAAGTGACGGTAGAACGTTATTTTTCGGATTATAAGAAAATCTTTATCATGGGAGTCTTTAAAGATAAAGAATATGAGAAAATCACATCTATTCTTTGCCCGTTGGCAGAAAGTATATATACTGTTAGTCTTCCAAATAAGGAGAGGACGCTTCCGGCAGAAAAGCTGGCAGAAGTAGTGAAGAAACATTGTCAGAAAGTGAAAGCTGAACAGACCATCGAAACAGCTGTTGAGGATGCAAGTAAAGAGGCAATGACCCAAGGCAAGGATATTGCACAGAAAACTGTGATTCTTGCATGCGGATCCCTGTCTTATCTTGGAGAGGTTCAGCGGATCGTGTTGAATAACCGGCAGTGAGATATAGGAGAGAAATATAAAATGATAGATCATGAAAAAGTAGAACAGGCAGTCCGTCTTTTGTTGGAAGGAATCGGTGAAGATGTGAACCGCGAAGGTCTTATAGATACACCTGGCAGGATCGCCAGAATGTATGAAGAGATATATGGTGGAATGGAAGAAGATGCGGGAGTTCATCTTATGAAGACATTTACGGTAGAAAGCAGTGAGATGGTGATAGAGAAAGATATTACATTCTATTCAACCTGTGAGCATCATTTACTGCCTTTTTATGGAAAAGCCCATATTGCCTATATTCCGGATGGTAAGGTGGTAGGACTGAGTAAGCTGGCGCGTACGGTAGAAGTATTTGCAAGAAGACTTCAGCTCCAGGAGCAGCTGACAGGACAGATTGCAGACGCATTGATGGAGTATATGCAGCCGAAGGGAGCTCTTGTTATGGTGGAAGCAGAGCATATGTGTATGACAATGCGCGGAATCAAGAAACCGGGAAGCCAGACAGTTACGTTGGCACGGAGAGGTGTGTTTGAGACAGACCCGACATTAGAAGAAAGATTCTTCCGTATGCTTGGAAGATAAAGAATACGTAAAGGAAAAGAAGTGAACAGACTTGAAACAGGAAAATATGTATCGGTTAAACGAAGTGGTCCATCACTGGATCTATCAGGATTATTATGGAAGAATCAAGCGGTTAGAGAAGGAGCGTATCTTTTGCTGTCATCAGATGACACATCTTCTGGATGTAGCAAGGATCGCATATATTAAAAATCTGGAAGAGAACCTTGGGTTTGAGAAAGATGTGATCTATACGGCAGCAGTACTTCATGACATTGGAAAATCATTTCAATATAAATGGACAATTCCACATGAAGTAGCAGGTGAAAAGATTGCAAAAGAGATTTTAACAACATTACCTGAAGATGCACAGTTTACAGAAGAGGAACAGCAACAGATTCTTCGGGCTATCCGTGGTCATCGCAGAAAACATGAGGGAATGGAACCAATTGAAGAATTGTTTTATGATAGTGACAAACGCTCGCGTATGTGCCATTCCTGCCCGGCACAGAAACAGTGTAACTGGACGGAAGAAGAGAAGAATATGGAGATAGAGATATGAGAATTGGCGGAAAAGAATTTGACCTGAAGAAAAATACCTATATCATGGGAATTCTGAATGTAACACCGGATTCCTTTTCTGACGGAGGAAGATACGACGGATTGGATCGTGCAATCGAACATGCGAAGCAGATGATTCAGGAAGGTGTGGACATCATTGATGTCGGTGGAGAATCAACTCGTCCGGGACATGTACAGATTACAGAAGAGGAAGAAATTGCGCGTGTTGTTCCGGTAATCCGAAAACTCAAAGAAGAATTTGATATTCCGGTATCGATTGATACTTATAAAAGTGCAGTTGCAGCAGCGGCAATTGAAGCAGGCGCGGATCTTGTGAATGATATCTGGGGATTAAAATATGATTCTAAGATGGCAGGATTGATAGCAAAAACAGGAGTAGCGTGTTGTCTGATGCATAATCGCGAGAATACAGATTATCAGAATTTCCTTGCAGACTTTATGGATGACATGAAAGAATGTGTGAAGATTGCGAAGGACGCGGGGATTGCAGATGATAGGATCATTCTTGATCCAGGCGTTGGATTTGGCAAGACATACGAGATGAATCTCGAAATTATTGATAAACTTGAAATAATGAAAGAACTTGGATATCCGGTACTTCTTGGAACTTCAAGAAAATCAGTGATCGGTCTGACACTGGATCTTCCGGTAGAAGAACGTGAAGAGGGAACGATGGTTACAACAGTTTACGGAGTGCAGAAGGGTTGTGCATTTGTCCGTGTTCATGATGTGGAGAAGAATAAGAGAGCAATCCGTATGACAAGAGCATTAATGAGAGAACATGAGGTATAGAGGACAGATGCAGAAGAAGTTCGATGAAATCAGAATTGAAGATCTGGAAGTGTTTGCAAATCATGGTGTGTTTCCGGAGGAAAATACGTTAGGACAGAAGTTTGTTGTCTCAGCAGTGCTTTTTACAGATACCAGGATGGCGGGAAAAACAGATGATCTGACAGCGTCCATCCACTACGGAGAAGTTAGTGCATTTATTACTGAGTTTTTACAGAAAAATACCTATCAGTTATTAGAACGTGCAGCGGAAGAACTGGCTGAAGCGTTGCTTCTTGAGTGGGACAGAATAGAAAAAATATCTATAGAGATCAAGAAACCATGGGCGCCTGTAAGACTTCCGTTAAAAACAGTCAGCGTGAAGATAGAGCGTGGCTGGCACACAGCATACATTGCGTTAGGATCTAACATTGGGGACAGTAAGATGTATCTGGATAATGCAGTAAAGGCATTGAATGAACTTCCGACAAGTAAAGTTGAGGTCGTATCTGAATATCTTGTGACACCTCCCTACGGAGTGACAGATCAGCCGGATTTCCTGAACGGCTGTCTGAAACTTCGCACGCTGCTTTATCCATATGAGCTTTTAGCTGAATTGAACAGAATTGAGAAAGAAGCAGGAAGAGAGCGAATCATTCACTGGGGTCCGAGAACATTAGATCTGGATATTATTTTTTATGACGATCTTGTTCTTGAAGAGGCGGATCTGTGTATTCCGCATGTAGAGATGCACAAGAGAAAATTCGTGCTGGAACCGTTGGGAGAGATCGCTCCGTATAAGCGCCATCCGATAAGTGGAAAAAGCGTTTGCGAGATGCTTGTTGAACTGAAAGAAAATGATAATTAGAGGCTGTTAAAAACTATGAGAAACACGCTCTGCGAGTTTCTCAAGTTATCGCGACAGTCGCCAAGGTCTCGTGCAAGCACGGACTTTGGCTCGTTGTTCGCGTAAATAAGAGCTGGACAGAAGTATATTGAAAACTTCTGTTCAGCTCTTTGTGGTTGAAAAATGTCTGAGCAACTCTTTTAGAGCAGTTGCTCAAAGGTGTCATAAAATGTTGGGTAAGACACATCTACGCATTTACTGTCAAGAATCTTTGTAGTACCTTCTGCAACAAGTGCAGCAATACTGAATGCCATTGCAATTCTGTGGTCTAACAAAGTATGAATAGAAGCACCATGAAGAGGTCTTCCGCCATTGATGATCATTCCGTCTTCAGTAGGTGTTACATCACAGCCCATTGCTTTCAGATTATCTGTTACAGTCTCAATACGATCAGTTTCTTTGACTTTCAGTTCGGCAGCATCTTTGATTATAGTAGTACCTTCTGCCATGGCTGCCATAACTGCAATAACCGGAATCTCATCGATCAAAGTTGGGATGATGTCTCCTTCGATTGTAGTTCCATGCAGTCTACTTGTGCGGACAAGAACATCTGCAATTCTTTCCCCACCTTCTGTACGTTCGTTAAGGAGGGTGATATCACCACCCATATCTTCACATACTCTCAAGATTCCTGCACGTGTCGGGTTGATTCCTACATTTTCTACAAGAATTTCAGAATCAGGGACGATCAGTCCGGCAGCAATGAAATAAGCAGCGGAAGAGATGTCTCCCGGAACTGTGATTTCCTGTCCGTAAAGTTCTTCACAAGGACGGATGATAGCGGTTGCTTTGGAAGAACCAATCTCAAAAGTAGAGCGGATATCTGCACCGAATTCTTTCAGCATTAATTCTGTATGGTTTCTGGAAAGACTCGGTTCTGTGACAGAGGTCTCTCCATCTGCGTAAAGACCGGCGAGCAGCAGACAGGATTTCACCTGCGCACTGGCAACCGGCGAATCATAATGGATTCCATGAAGCTGCGCAGGGGTAATATAAAGCGGGGCACATCCATTGCGGAGAATACTGGAAATATGTGCGCCCATCTGTGTCAATGGTTCAATGATTCTTTTCATTGGGCGGGAGTTCAGTGATTCATCTCCGGACAATTTAGAGTCAAACGGCTGTCCGGCGAGAATACCGGAAATCAGTCTCGTTGTTGTTCCGCTGTTTCCCACATCAAGGATCTTCTCCGGAGCACTCAGTCCATGCAATCCCTTTCCGTGTACGATAACGGAAGAATAATCGCTCTCAACTTCAATCTCAATACCAAGCTCTCTGAAACAACGGATAGTCGCGAGACAGTCGGCACCAGAGAGAAAGTTGTGGATCTGCGTCGTTCCGTTTGCAATCGAGCCGAACATAATGCAGCGGTGGGAGATGGATTTGTCTCCCGGTATTGTAACTTTTCCTTTTAATCCTGTAATATTACATAATTCCATAATCTTATTCCTCATTTCTGCTATCAGACTTCATAGATGACATAGCGGTATTTCTGCAAAAGTACAGAAGCTCTGTTTGCAGAATCTTCATCATAAAATTCAATACGAAGAACTCCTTCCTCAAATTCACGGTTGTGGATGATTCCGATGTTCTTGATACTGATGTTATTACTTGCAAGAATTGTGGCAATCGTAGCAATTCCACCTGTTTCATCGATGATATCACAATAAAGTGCAAACTGCTTTTTGATCGGTCCTGCAGATCCGTTCGGCATGGAGTTCCTGTAATCTTTGGAATTCTCAAACAGAGCGTACAGGGCAGGTTCATTTCCTTCATCCACAAGATCCTTTGCATGCGAAAGAGCTTCAATATATTCACCTAAGATCTGGGAGATGTTCTCACTGTTTTTCAGACAGATCTGCTGCCACATGACCGGGGAGGAAGAAGCAATTCTTGTAATATCTTTAAATCCCCCTGCGGCCAACGCTTTCATCATCCCTTCCTTCGAATCCGTATCATGTACAAAATTCACAAGTGTGGATGCAATAATATGCGGCAGGTGGCTGATCGTTCCGGTAATATGATCGTGCTCGTGGTAATCCAGAATAACAGGAAGAGCTTTTAAAGATGAAACAAAGTCTTTGTAAGCATCCACTTTTTCTTCCGCTACTTTAGCAGAAGGAGTCAGGATATAGTATGCATTTTCAATCAAATGAGCTTTGGAATTCATAAATCCGCTCTTCTCAGAACCGGCCATCGGATGTCCACCAATGAAATTTGCTTCCATATCCAAACGAATTACCTCTTCGTGGATGGAAGTCTTCACGCTTCCGACATCTGTGAGAATACAGTTTTCATCCAGGAGATCTTTCAGCTGGGAAAGATAGGCAGCATTGTAAGTGACCGGTGCACAGAGGAAAATGTAGTTACATCCCCTGAAATTGTCATCAATGGATGAACAGGAAGTATGAATAGTGCCTTCCTGGATTGCCAGTGCAAGGGATTCTTTATTTTTATCGAATGCGATGATGTCGTAATCCGGATAATACTGGCGGATTGCCTTCGCAATAGAGCCGCCGATAAGTCCAAGTCCGATAAATCCAATTTTTTTAGCATTCATAGTTGTAAAATCCTTTCTGTTGTTGTGCAAAACATATCTTACTGTTCAGAAATCTTAAATCAGTAAGAAACATATATTCGTATTTTAACACTTTGCTCTGTAAAAGTAAATTGGTAATATTGTGTTGCTGGTCGCACATTGTGTGAACAGCAACACAATATTGCTTCTATATATAAGCGGAGTGTTTTCAAAGAATAGCTTTATGATAGAAAGTTAAAATTGTATAAAATGTAAAAAATAGTTGTAATTAATCAGAATATTTAGTACAATATACCCATGGTATGTATATCGATGACAAAAAAACGATGTGCATAATAGCTACATAACAAGGAGGCAGCAGTATGAAGGTTTACAGAACAGACGAAATCAGAAATGTGGTATTACTTGGTCATGGTGGAAGCGGAAAGACAAGTCTTGCAGAGGCGATGCTCTACGTATCAGGTGCAACGAATCGTATGGGAAAGATTTCCGAATCCAATACGGTGAGCGATTTTGATAAAGAGGAGCAGAAACGTGGATTTTCAATCAGCACAAGTCTGGTACCGATCGAGTGGGAGAAAGCGAAGATCAATATTCTTGACACACCGGGATATTTTGATTTTGTCGGAGAAGTAGAAGAGGCAGTCAGTGCAGCAGATGCAGCGGTTATCGTAGTATCTGGTAAGGCAGGAGTACAGGTTGGAACGGAAAAAGCATGGGAGCTTTGTGACAAATATAATCTGCCGAGAATGATCTATGTGACAGAGATGGATGTGGATGATGCAAGTTTCCGTCAGGTAGTAGCAGATCTGACAGAGAGATATGGAAAGAAAATCGCACCACATTTCCAGCCGATCCGTGAGAATGAGAAGCTTGTAGGATATATTAATATTATTAAGAATGCCGGAAGAAGATATACAGGCATTGGACAGAGAGAAGAGTGCGAGATTCCGGATTACTGTATGCCGAACCTTGAGATTTTGAGAGATTCTCTTATGGAAGCTGTGGCAGAGACAAGTGAAGAGTTTATGGAGCGCTATTTTAATGGTGAGGAATTCTCTATAGAAGAGATCCGTGCAGCCATGAGAACAGAAGTAATGGATGGGGATATCGTACCGGTTGCGATGGGATCCAATATCCAGGCACAGGGAGTAGCCAATCTGCTTTCAGATATTGTTCGTTTCTTCCCAAGTCCGGATAAGAGAACCTGTGCAGGAATCAACCGCAGAACAAACGAGATTTTTGAAGCAAATTATGATTTCGCAAAAGCAAAATCAGCGTATGTATTTAAGACAATGGTAGATCCATTTATTGGAAAATACTCTTTCGTAAAGGTATGCTCCGGAGTACTTAAAGGAGATGATGTACTTTATAATGCAGACACAGACGCAGAAGAGAAACCAGGTAAACTTTATACCATGTGCGGAAGTAAGCCAAGCGAAGTGACAGAGCTTTTCGCAGGTGATATCGGAGCAATCGGTAAACTGACAAATACAAGAACAGGAGATACTCTTTCCGTAAAGGGAACACCGGTATCTTATGCAAAGACAGATTATTCTGTACCATATACATATATGAAGTATCGCGTAAAGAATAAAGGCGATGAAGATAAGGTATCACAGGCTCTTGCAAGAATGACAGCAGAAGATGTTACATTGAAAGCTGTGAATGACAGTGAGAACAGACAGTCTCTTCTTTATGGAATGGGTGAGCAGCACCTTGAGATCGTAGCAAGTAAACTGGCGGCAAGATATAAAGTAGAGATCACACTGGAGACACCAAAAGTTGCATTCCGTGAGACAATCCGTAAGAATTCTGACGTTGATTCCAAGTATAAGAAACAGAGCGGCGGACATGGACAGTACGGACATGTTAAGATGAAATTCGAACCATCAGGAGATCTCGAAACTCCATTTGTATTCGAAGAATGTGTTGTTGGAGGAGCAGTTCCGAAGAACTATTTCCCGGCGGTAGAGAAAGGTTTGCAGGAATCTGTAGTGAAAGGACCTCTTGCCGGATATCCGGTAGTTGGTGTGAAAGCTACTTTATACGACGGATCCTATCATCCGGTAGACTCTTCGGAGATGGCATTTAAGACAGCTACAATCCAGGCATTCAAGAAAGGATTCCTGGAGGCATCTCCAGTACTTCTTGAACCAATCGCATCCCTGAAAGTTACAGTTCCGGATGATTACACAGGAGATATCATGGGAGACCTGAACAAACGCAGAGGCCGTGTGCTTGGCATGACACCGGTAGCCGGAGGAAAGCAGGTTATTGAAGCAGATATTCCAATGACAGGACTGTTTGGCTATTGCACAACACTTCGCTCCATGACAGGTGGAAGAGGATCTTACGAATATACATTTGCAAGATATGAGCAGGCTCCATCTGATGTACAGGAGAAAGAAATTGCTGCAAGAGCAGAAGAAGCATAATTAAAGATTCAGGCAATACAAAGAGTGTGTTATCCGGCTGATAAAAAGGAGTGGGTAGCACGCTCTTATTGCTTGTTTTAGAAAAAACAGTAACATTGTATTTCACAAAAAAATCACAAGTTTGAGAATATGGTTGTACTTTCAAAACAAAGATGCTATAATTCATCTGCCTGTCTGCATTAGACAGGTATGTTGTTGTTTATGAAATCCTGTGAACAGTGACATAAAGTGACTGTGTAGAGCAGTTATAAGATTATTATAATAATATGAGGGATAAGAAAATGAGGATTATTATTATCGGTGACGGAAAGGTTGGTTACAAGCTTGCCAAGCAACTTTCCGCCGAGAAATATGACATTATAATGATTGACAGTAATGAAAATAAGTTGAGATTTGCTATGGATCGTCTGGATATTGCCTGCGTGACGGGAGATGGCGCAGACGCAGAAGTACTTAAACAGGCAGATGTAGCGCATGCCGACCTGGTGATTGCTTGTACATCAGCAGATGAATGCAATATGTTAAGCTGTCTGATCGCCAGAAAATTAGGTGCAAGACATACGATTGCCCGTGTGCGTAATCCGATTTATTATCGTCAGATCGGACTTCTGAAAGAAGATCTGCATCTTAGTATGGCTGTAAACCCGGAACTTATCGTGGCAGATGAGATTAGCAGACTTCTGCTCTTCCCGGATGCGAGTCAGGTGGAGACTTTTGTGAAGGGACGTGTAGAATTGATTGAATTACCGGTTGCGGAGGGAAGCAGCCTGGCAGGGTTAAGCCTTGCGGAAATGTATAACCGGTTCCAGATCCGTCTGCTTGTCTGTGCAGTGGAACATGGAGATGAAGTTTGCATTCCAGATGGAGAATACAGGATGCGTGCAGGAGACCGTCTGCATATTGCGGCATCTCATAAAGATTTAGAGGCATTTTTTAAAGCAAATGGAAAGCGTAAGGACAAAATCAAAAAAGTCATTATTTGTGGAGCCGGAAGAGTTGGTTACTATCTTGCACTTCAGCTTAGCACACTTGGTATGCAGGTGAAGATTATAGAACAGAATCGCCAGAGATGTGAAGAACTTTGCGAATTACTTCCAAAAGCAACCATTATTAATGGAGATGCAACAGATCACGATCTTCTTGTAGAAGAAGGGATTGATGAAGCGGATGCATTTGTTTCCCTGACAGGGATGGATGAAGAGAACATTATACTTTCTCTTTTTGCAAAGAGTCAGAATGTGGACAAAATTGTTACGAAAGTCAATGAAGACAGACGCGCACGTATGGTAGAAGACTTTGGAATTGACAGTATTGTTTCTGTTAAAACAGCTACAGCAGACGCAATCATGAGTTATGTCAGAGCGCGTAAAAACTCTCAGGGAAGTGCGAATGTTGAGACAATGTATCAATTGGTTGATGACAAAGTTGAAGCACTGGAATTTATTGTTAAGGCTGAGACAAATTATACAGGAATTCCATTGAAGAATCTCTCGTTGAAACCGAATAATCTGATTGCATGTATTGCAAGAAAACGTCAGATCATTCTTCCGAGCGGAGATGATTGTATTCAGGTAGGAGATAATGTGATCATTATCACGATGGAAAAACAGATTGAAGATATTAAAGATATTTTAATGTAGGTGCAGCGCGATGAATAAGAAGATGATAGTATATATTTTGGGAAAAATGATGGGAGTCGAAGGATTACTTCTTCTGATCCCAGCGTTGGTTTCCCTGATATATCATGAAAAAAGCGTAATTTCTTTTCTGATTGTAGCAGCAATCTTGCTCGTAATTTATATGGTGTTCGGAAGGAAGCTTCCGGCTTCAAAGCAGATTTACGGAAAAGAAGGTTTTGTTATTGTTGGGCTTGCATGGATTTTATGGTCCGCATTCGGAGCGCTTCCGTTTGTAATTTCGGGCAGTATTCCACATTATGTTGATGCACTTTTTGAGACGATTTCCGGTTTCACTACAACCGGATCTACAATCCTGGTAGACATCGAGGCTCTGCCAATGGGAATTTCCTTCTGGCGAAGCTTTACACACTGGATCGGTGGTATGGGGGTACTTGTATTTGTTATGATGATCACATCTCTGGATGATGAGAATGCAATGCCGCTCATGCGTGCGGAAGTACCGGGACCGGAGGCGGATAAGCTTGTCCCAAAGGCAAGACATACCGCAAGACTTTTATATGGAATGTATTTTGTTCTGACAGCAGCAGAAGTGGTTTTTCTGCTTTTTGGCGGAATGAACTTGTATGATGCACTTTTACATGCATTCAGTACTGCCGGAACGGGAGGATTTTCTAATAGAGCTGCAAGCGTCAGCTTCTACGACAGTGCATATATTGATGGTGTGATCACAGTATTTATGATTTTGTTTGGAATTAACTTTAACTTGTACTTTTTCATATTGCTCAAAGACTGGAAATCCATTCTGAAAAATGAAGAGCTGTGGGCATATCTTGGAATAGTAGGTGTGTCAATCGCTATAATCACAGGAAATATCCTCAAGATTTATGGAACGGTTGCACATGCATTCCGCTATGCATCTTTCCAGGTCGGTTCGATCATTACGACAACCGGATTTGCAACCGCAGATTATGACCAGTGGCCGGAACTCTCGAAATCAATATTATTGGCACTTATGTTTGTGGGAGCCTGTGCAGGATCCACCGGAGGAGGTATTAAAGTAAGCCGTTTATTGATCATCGTGAAATCAATCCGCAGAGAAGTGCGTAAGATGTTACATCCGAACGCCGTTACGATCATCAAAGTCAATGGCAAAAAAATCGGACAGGATACATTGAAGAATGTAAATCTCTATCTGACGTGTTACATTATAATTATGATTGTATCAATTTTACTTGTCTCTATTGATAATTTTGATTTTGCGACAACATTTAGTGGAGTACTTACTACGATGAGCAATGTAGGACCTGGAATTTCAAAGGTAGGACCTGTGATGAATTTCCACCCATTTTCAGCAGTATCCAAGCTGGTATTCTGCTTTGATATGCTGATTGGAAGATTAGAGATCTTCCCATACCTGCTTCTTCTTTCTCCGGAACTTTGGAGAAGAAGATTCTAGACGATTTTTTGTTAATTATGTGCGGAAAAATTTGAATGAAACAGATTTTTTCGCACATTTTATTTTTATATGATAAAATGGTAACTGTTCAGAGCTAAGCAAAATTTCAAAAAACAGGTGTAAAATGCGTAGCATTTTGGAGGTTGGCTCTGAACAATTACGTAAAATGAAAGAAAGGAAGAGGTGAGATGAACAAATTTAAAATGAAAGTGACAGCTGTCATAGGAGTGATTCTGTTGATTGGAATCTATTACTATGTGACACTCCCGGCGATCAATATTCATGCCTCAGAATTCTGGATGTATCTTGTGGTGTTGGTCATTCTGGCAGCTGTGGTATTTATCAGAAAGAAAAATTTAAACCGTTACGACTGGAAAGAGTCAAAGGGATTAAAGGTGATCCTTGGAATCCTTGCGGTGCTTGTGATCGCATATGTGGCAGGATCAGTTTTGTCTTCTCCAATTGTGAATGCGAAGAAGTATCAGGAACTTTTGACGGTGAAGAATGGAGAATTTACGAAAGATATCGAAGAATTATCTTTTGATCAGATTCCATTGCTGGATAAGGATTCAGCAGAGCTTCTCGGTGACAGGAAGATGGGAAGTATGGTAGATATGGTATCCCAGTTCGAGGTAGATGAACTGTATTCCCAGATCAACTATCAGGATCAGCCGGTGAGAGTTTCTCCTTTGAAATATGCCAGCGTGATCAAATGGTTTACGAACATGAGAGAAGGAATCCCGGCCTATATCAAGATTGATATGGCAACACAGAATACGGAACTCGTAAAACTGAGTGAAGGGATGAAGTACACGACAAGTGATCATTTTAACAGAAATATTTACCGTCATCTGAGATTTAACTATCCGACCTATATTTTTAATGATCTGAGTTTTGAAATTGATGAAGACGGGGTTCCGTACTGGATTTGCCCGGTGAAGAAGTACAATATCGGATTATTCGGTGGAACAACAATCGGAAGAGTTGTACTTTGCAATGCGATCACAGGAGAAACGAAGGATTATGCAGTTGAGGATGTCCCACAGTGGGTTGACAGAGTATATTCCGCAGATCTGTTAGTTGAGCTTTATAATTATCACGGAACATTGAAACATGGTTTCTTTAATAGTGTATTGGGGCAGAAAGACTGCTTGAATACAACTGACGGATACAATTATCTTGCAATCGATGACGATGTATGGGTATACACAGGTGTTACCTCGATTACCGGAGACCAATCGAATGTAGGGTTTGTTCTGATGAATCAGAGAACAATGGAGACAAAGTTCTATGAGATTGAAGGAGCAACAGAGAGTTCAGCGATGTCTTCCGCAGAAGGGCAGGTACAGAATCTGCACTATACGGCAACATTCCCACTGCTTTTAAATATTTCCGGTGAACCGACCTATTTCATTGCATTGAAGGATGATGCCGGTCTGGTGAAGAAGTATGCGATGGTAAATGTGCAGAAATATCAGATTGTTGCAATTGGAGATACGGTCAGTGAATGCGAGGAGTCTTACACTAATCTGATGTATAAGAACGGGATCAAGACAGAAGCTGAGGATACAAGATCCGTAGAGACACTGACAGCTAAGATCACAAAGATCGCCCAGGGCGTTATAGACGGTGATTCTCATTATTATATCATGCTTGAAGGTTCGGATGAGATCTTTGATGTATCTGTTGTAGATTTTATTGATATTATCCGGTTTAATGTCGGAGATGAAGTCACAGTTGAGTATAAGAAGGGGGAGCAGGTGGATACAGTTCTTTCCCTGAATGGAAAAGCGAGTGAACAGATCAGCACAAAAGCTGCGAAAGAAGAGCAGGCAGAAGATACGGCAGGGGATTCTGCACAGACAGAATAAGAGAAAGAAGCGAAAAAAAGAAGTACAACCGGAAAACGGAAGTACTTCTTTTTTGATTCCTGAAAACATTTAATTCAGACCCAGAAGGGCGAATCCTGTGTTACACTACGTTGTAAATACTTACAGAACTGTGCATCCAAGTGTGTCAACATCTGCAATCTCAGCTTTATCTGCGCTGACGCTGAGGTAGAAGTCAATCTTGGCATCTTCGGAAATCTTATTTAATTTCTCGATGAATGTCGGAAGACTTTCTAATGTGATATTAGCCTGCTTTAAGATACTGTCAATGAAAACAGCCTCGATATCGTGATTGCCAGCAGCCATACCATAGAGGAAACCTACGAATTCTTCTAAGGTAAGGATGTCAGGATAATCAGCCATCTTGATGACACGGATATTGAAATCTACAGAATAAGTGTCTTTGCTGCTCCTTTTAATAAATACGACATTACCGGAAGAAGTCTTAACCTTCTCGTTTGCAAGATCAATCATCTGCTGTGTTTTTCCGCTGCCTCTTGGGCCTGTGATTAAATTTACCATGGCGAATCTCTCCTTTATGTAAGTGTGTATAATGTTTGAGATTTTCTCACCTCTCAAATATTTATAAATTCATTATACACTAAAGATATGTGAGTAACAACTAAAAAAGTGTTAAAATTTGAAAAAGTTTTATGCGGAATTACCATAAGAAATGAGCAGTAAGATGCCATCACGGTAATGAGAAAAGTTCTCAAAAACTGTATTGAAAATCATTTTCATTTATGTTAACATAATACTTGAATGAAAACTATTCTCAAAATAAAGCTAAGGAGAACGATATGCCGACGGAAGTATTATCCTACTATCTAAAAAATAAAGACCGGAAGGTGAGGCTTGGGTTTCAGGTTATATTACAGTGTGCGCCTTTTCTGAAAGGGCTTAAAGTATCTGGCCTGATTTCAATGGAAAATGAATCATATTCTGAATTGGAAGAAATGTTTTCCGGGATGGAGATCGATTTTTATAAATTATCTTGCTCAGAGGGGAAATGCCTTGTCCTTTTCTATCGCCCCAAAGAGCTGGAAGAATATATGAACCAGCCAAAACTCCGCGAACTGATCGGACAATACGGATATAAGGAAAGCAATATCGAGGAAATGCTGGCACATCTGTCAGAACGTATCTGCGAGTGTACTGCACAAGGAATTGGATTCCCACATGAGATTGGGGCTTTTCTCGGATATCCGACGGCAGATGTGCAGAGCTTTATTGAAAAAGAAGGCAGAGATTTTATTATGACAGGATACTGGAAAGTATATAGTAATCCTGAAAAAGCGAGAATGATTTTTCATGAATATGACCGTGCAAAGGTTTGTGCGGTGAATGAGTATCTGGATGGGAAAAACATCCGTGAAATTGCATTGAATCAAAGAAAGTGGAGGAATTTATAAAATGAGTATATCAGTTGTATATTGGAGTGGAACCGGTAATACACAGGCAATGGCAGAGGCGGTTGCCGAAGGAATCAAAGCGGCAGGTCAGGAAGCAGAACTTCTGGAAGTAGGGGATGCAGATGCAAAGACAGTGGCAGAAGAAGCTGCATTTGCGCTTGGGTGCCCGGCGATGGGGGCAGAGGTGCTTGAAGAATCTGAGATGGAACCATTTGTAGAAGAACTGGAATCTTATGTGTCAGGGAAGAAGATTCTTCTGTTCGGTTCTTATGGATGGGGAGACGGAGAATGGATGAGAGACTGGGCAGACCGCATGAAAAATGCTGGGGCACAGTTGATCCGTGAAGAAGGAATCATCGCAAATGAGGCTCCGGAGGATGACGTACTTGAAGAACTTAAGGCAGCAGGAAAAGAGCTGGCAGAATAATCTTATTGTTAATGTTTATTAATAAATATTAGTATTCTTAATTGAAAAAATGTTTGAAACGTATTGCATTTCTTATAACATAGTGCTATTCTTAATTTTATCGTGTTAAAGCACGAAAGAGAAAACTTGCTGTCATTTACATCTGACGTGAATGACAGCAATACTCAGGAGAGTCTCTTTAAAAAGAGCGCCGAAGGTGTAAGCGGTCATGGATGCAGTTACATGCCGCGAGTCTCTCAGGCAAAAGGATGGAGGAATAAAGAAATGTTTGCACAAATCGACAAAATCATCACTGCAATCGACAATGCTGTGTGGGGGCTTCCGTTGATCTGCCTCATCATGGCAACAGGTATCTTTCTAACAGCCAGACTTGGTCTTGTACAGATCAGGCATCTTGGCAAAGCTTTCAAATTCATGTTTAAAGATGAAGAAGACGGTAGCGGAGAAGTGACCAGCTTTGGGGCACTTTGTACGGCTCTGTCAGCAACAATCGGAACCGGTAATATCACAGGTGTTGCAACAGCAATCGCACTTGGTGGTCCGGGAGCATTGTTCTGGATGGTTATTGCGGCATTCTTTGGAATGGCGACAAAATACGCAGAAGGTCTTCTGGCAATCAAATATCGTACAATCGACGAAGACGGGCATGTACTCGGCGGACCATTCTATTATATTGAAAATGGAATGGGTAAGAAGTGGACATGGCTTGCGAAGATTTTCGCATTCTTCGGAGCCGGAGTTGGTCTCTTCGGAATCGGTACATTTACACAGGTAAACAGTATTGCATCAGCGGTTAAGAATTTCTTTGATCCGGATATGGCACATACAATTTCCCTGTTCGGAGGAAATTATTCATGGGCTACTGTGATCGCAGGATTATTCCTGACAGTGTGTGTAGGTCTTGTAGTTCTTGGAGGAATCCAGAGAATTGCTAAAGTATCAGAAATTATCGTACCATTTATGGCAGTTCTTTATGTAGGACTTGCAGTAATCATCATTATTACAAATATCACAGCTGTTCCGACAGCACTGGCTTCTATCGTGAAATCTGCATTTACAGGAAGTGCACTTGCAGGAGGAGCGGTTGGATCCATGTTCGTAGCAATGCAGAAAGGTGTTGCAAGAGGAATCTTCTCAAACGAGTCCGGACTTGGTAGTGCACCGATCGCAGCAGCTGCAGCAAGAACAAAAGAACCGGTCCGTCAGGGACTTGTGTCTATGACAGGAACATTTATTGATACAATTGTAATCTGTACAATGACAGGACTTTCTATCGTGATCGCCGGTTCCTGGCTGAACCCGGAACTTGAAGGTGTGGCAATCACAATGGATGCTTTCCAGAAAGGACTTCCATTCCCATCGTTCGTAGCGACATTCTCCCTGATGCTGTGTCTTGTATTCTTTGCATTCACAACAATTCTCGGATGGAACTATTACGGCGAGAGATGCGTGGAATACCTGTTTAACAGAAATAAAGGAGTTGTAATGGGATATCGTATCCTGTATATCCTTGCAGTATTCATTGGACCTTATATGACAGTAAAAGCAGTATGGAATATCGCAGATATCTTCAATGCACTGATGGCATTCCCGAACCTGATCGCACTTCTTGCATTGAACGGAGTGATCATCAAAGAGACAAGAGATTTCCATGCAAAACATAACGGATCTTATTAGAAAAAGAATTGACCGAATTATCTGTGAATTCGAAAAATAAATAGAATTATTACCTGAAATAAAACGAAAGAAAAGGCAGCCAAAGTCCTTGAATAAGGACCGTTGGCTGCCTTTTCCGCAGGTGTGAAAGGAGAATGAGTAGACAGATAATTCATAGACAGTTTTGATTTTGTATAACAGATGGAGTAAAGATTATCAGTTAAATGAAAAACTCAAAAAATGTAGCAGATGTTCTGAAAATACATGATACTGTGTTTTGGGGATTGCATTATACTATATTTTGTATTAGAATAAGTATCAGACAGCACGATAGAAACGGATAAAACACAAGATATCGTGCAAGAATAAGAAAAAGTGAGGAGACTGATCAATGAAAATTATCAAGCGAAATGGGTCGGAAGAGACATTTGATATACAGAAAATTGTGGTTGCTGTGACGAAAGCGGATAAGGATAATGGGGAGCGTACGCTGACAGACAGCCAGATTGAAGATATCGCAGAATATGTGGAATTCAAGTGTAACAAGTTGAATCGTGCAGTATCCGTAGAAGAGATCCAGGATATGGTAGAGAATCAGATTATGGCTACCGGAGCTTTTGAACTTGCACGTAAGTATGTAAGATATCGTTATAAGAGATCCCTCGTACGTAAGGCGAATACAACAGACAATCGTATTCTGTCACTGATTGAGTACAACAACGAGGATGTAAAGCAGGAGAACTCGAACAAGAACCCGGCAGTCAACAGCGTACAGAGAGATTATATGGCAGGAGAGGTCAGCCGTGACCTGACAACAAGAATGCTTCTCCCACATGATATTGTGGAGGCAGACAGAGAAGGAATCATTCACTTCCATGATTCTGACTATTATGCACAGCATATGCACAACTGTGATCTTGTGAATCTGGAGGATATGCTTCAGAACGGAACCGTGATCAGCGGTACAATGATTGAAAAACCACACAGCTTCTCTACAGCATGTAATATCGCAACTCAGATTATTGCCCAGGTTGCAAGTAACCAGTATGGTGGACAGAGCATCTCACTTGCTCATCTGGCACCGTTTGTAGATGTTTCCAGAGAGAAGATCCGCAAGGAAGTGATCAGCGAGCAGGAACTGGTCGGAATGGAATATCCGGAAGATGTGCTCAATGAGATCGTAGAGAGAAGACTGAAGAAAGAGATTACAAAGGGTGTCCAGACAATCGAATATCAGGTGATCACACTGATGACAACAAACGGACAGGCACCGTTCCTTACAGTTTTCATGTATTTGAACGAGGCAAAGAACGAGAGAGAGAAGAAAGACCTGGCGATGATTATCGAAGAGACACTTCGTCAGCGTTATCAGGGAGTTAAGAATGAAGCAGGAGTATGGGTGACACCGGCATTTCCGAAACTGATCTATGTTCTGGAAGAAGATAATATCGAAGAAGGAAGCGAATATTATTATCTGACAGAACTTGCTGCAAAGTGTACTGCAAAGCGTCTTGTTCCGGATTACATTTCCGAGAAAAAGATGAAAGAGCTTAAAGAAGGAAATTGTTTCCCGGTTATGGGATGCAGAAGCTGCTTAAGCCCATGGAAAGACGAGAACGGGAATTACAAGTTCTACGGACGTTTCAATCAGGGAGTTGTTACGATCAATCTTGTTGATGTTGCACTTTCTTCCGGTGGAGATATGGATAAGTTCTGGAAGATCTTTGATGACAGACTGGAACTTTGCTATCGCGCATTGATGTGCAGACACAACCGTCTGAAAGGAACACTGTCTGACGCAGCACCGATTCTGTGGCAGTTCGGAGCACTTGCCCGCCTGAAGAAGGGAGAACCGATTGATAAACTTCTCTATGGAGGATATTCAACGATTTCTCTTGGATATGCAGGACTTTACGAGTGTGTGAAATATATGACAGGAAAATCCCATACAGACCCGGAGGCTACACCATTTGCACTGGATGTTATGAAGCACATGAACGATGCATGTAACCAGTGGAAAGAGGAGACGAACGTTGCTTTCAGTATCTATGGTTCACCGATTGAAAGTACAACCTATAAGTTCGCAAAATGTCTGCAGAAGAGATTTGGCATTGTTCCTGGAATTACAGATAAGAGTTATATTACAAACAGCTATCATGTATTTGTCAGAGAAGAGATTGATGCTTTCTCAAAACTGAAGTTTGAATCTCAGTTCCAGGCACTTTCTTCCGGTGGAGCCATCAGCTATGTAGAAGTTCCGGACATGAAAGACAACATTGCAGCCGTACTTCAGGTCATCCGTTTCATTTATGACAACATTATGTATGCGGAGCTGAATACAAAGAGCGATTACTGTCAGGAGTGTGGATATGACGGAGAGATCCAGATCATAACAGATGAGGAAGGAAAGCTCGTATGGGAGTGTCCGCATTGCGGAAACCGCAATCAGGATACACTGAATGTTGCAAGACGTACCTGCGGATATATCGGAACGCAGTTCTGGAATCAGGGAAGAACGCAGGAGATCAAGGAGAGAGTTCTGCATCTGTAGAATTGATCTCCGACTGGGGAAAAGAGAGTGAGAGAGATCCATGAACTATACAATAAAAGATCTGCTTGATTCGAATCAGTTTCCGGGGATGAAATTGCTCAATAGTGCTTCTGGGGGGGCAATAAGGAGATAAGCGGAATCCAGATTATCGAGACATCGGATATGGAAAGATATTTGGCCGGCGGAGAAATTCTCATGACAAGTCTGAAAGCATATGAAGGCGTCAGTGAGAGCGAATTTCAGAAACATATGGAAGAATTCGTAAAGTTACAGATCAGTGGATTTATTGTAAAGAGAAATCAACAGACAGAGTCACAAAAAAGATTGTTTGATCTTCTGATGCAGTATTCAGAAGAATATCATCTGCCGGTTATAGAAATACCGGCAGATATGTATTATTGGGGAATTATTAAATATGTATTGATGCAGATATTCGATCTGAAGATCGCAAAGCTGTCCTATTTTAAAACAACACATGATAATCTGAGTGTACTTCTGTTAAATGAATTAGACATCTTGAAAAATATTGATAATATTCTTCAGCAGATAGACAGAATGGTTGGAAATCCATTGTCCTTATATGATGAAAACAGGAATTGCATTGCTACTACGGATCCAACGTTGACAGGGTTTGAATTTGCTAAAGAAGTGGAAGAATACAGACCCGATGTCACGGTTGCAAAATATCCCTATCTGCGTCAGACGAGAGTGTATACAGAATACATCAAGAAATTTAATGTTTATACACAGATGGGATTCTATCTGGTTATCACGGAAAAAAATGAAGCATTAACCGCATTAGACTTTATCAGTCTGGAAAATGCAATTGTTGTTTTACAATATCTTTTGATGCGGAGGGCAGCAGAAGAGAACATTGCAAAGAAATACCATAAAGATCTTGGCTACCGCATGTTAAATGGTTCTCTTACCAACACCGAACTTAGAGAAGTGGCAGATATCCTGGGCCTTAAGAAAACAGATGAGTTCCGGGTCATTACCTGTTGTCTGGTGCCGCCAGACAATGCAGCAAAATTCACTCCACTTCAATTGGAAACAACAGAATTTGTAAAACAAGAACTTCTGCATCTGTTACCAAAAAGCTATATTTATTGTAATACGAATCAGATTATCTATATTCATAAAGAACAGGACGAAGAAAGCGAATACGATTTCAGGAAGAACCTGGAGAATATTCAACAGAGCATACAAAATCAACTGATTCAAAAAGAAATAGAGATCAATTTCGTGATCGGTATTGGAAAGCGCGTAAAAGGATACTCACAACTGAAAGAATCGTTTGAAGATTCTCAGACAGCGATCGAATATATAGATATGATTCGAACTGTGATTGGAGATAAAGACAGATCCGTTGTGGATTCTTCAAAACTAGGCTTTTTCCGTATGCTTGCAAAACATGAGAACAAAGAACAACTGTGGGCCTGTATACCGGAATCCTTGTGTAAACTTTATGATTATGATACTCAGAAAAAAGGAGATTTGGTTGATACGTTAGAATGCTTTCTGAACAATAATCAAAGTCAGAAGAAAACCTCAAAAGAGATGTTCGTCCACTATAGAACAATTATGTATCGCTTGCGTAAGATTGTAGAGATAACAGGGATAGACTTTAGTAATCCGGCAGAAATGCTGATTGTCCGTAACGGATTGATGCTGATGCGGATTGTTGAAAAGATGTAGTGAAAAAATCAGATAAAGTTCATAAGAGATTAAAATAATGAGCTGTCGCTTCGTGCGATAGCTCATTATTTTTTTGGCACACTTTAGACAAAAAGAGAGGGCTAAAATATAACCATTTGGCGCATTACACAAAAAATATTAAAAATATATAATTAATTAGTGAAAAAGTTCGAAAGAATAAACGTATTGTTGAAATCATAGGACATTATAGATAGATTAACTCGGATGGGGGAGTTCGCTGGTGGAAGAAAATACCAAAGACAAAAAGAAAAAAGTGGGAAAATACAGGTTTTTATTTCGTTTTATACGAAAAACAGTTGTACTGATCTTGATTATCGTGTGTCTGTTGACATTTGTATTCCAGATTTTCCGAATGACGGGAAACAGCATGTATCCATATGTGAAAGATGGAGACTTCTGTATCTTCTACCGGTTAGACAAGATCTATCTGAATGATGTTGTCCTCTATGAGGATGAAAAGGGGAAAGAGCGGGTAGGACGCATTGTTGCATCCGGAGGTCAAAGTGTTACATTTGCAGAAGAAGGCGGATATCTGGTCAATGATTATCAGCCGATTGAAGAAAATCCATATGAGACTTATAAAGCGGAAAAGGGGAAGGTGAACTATCCGCTGTTGCTAAAAGAAGATGAATACTTTATTTTAAATGATTTCCGGCAGATCACAACTGACAGCCGGGAGCTCGGTGGAATTAAAAAGAGTCAGATCAAAGGAAAGCTTTTATTCCTTATGAGACGAAGGAATTTTTAAAATTGGGGAAAATCACATGAGCAAGTTTAAAAAAGTTATCCATATCTTAAGTGAGATAGAAGATGCGTTCGTTTTTCTGATCTGTGTTCTACTGTTTCTGATCGGTTTATATGCATTGATCGACAGTTACCTTGTCTATCAACATGCAAATGATACGAGTCTGTTGAAACATAAACCAGGCTATGAAGCGGAAGAAGTTGACAGAGAAATTGTAGGAAATATGGTGGCGTGGGTATCTCTGGAAGGTACGAATATTGATTATCCTGTCATGCAGGGTATTGATAATGAAGAATATCTGAATAAAGATCCATACGGTGATTATTCCCTGTCAGGGTCTATCTTCCTGGACTTTCGGAATCAGCCGGATTTCACAGATTCCTATTCTTTGATCTACGGTCATCACATGGAAGGAAACTATATGTTCGGGTCACTTCATTCTTATCTAAAAGAAGATTTTTTCAAGAAGCATACGAAGGGAGAATTGATCGTTGGGGATACGACCTATGATCTTAATCTCTTTGCTGTTATGAATACGGAAGCGACAGATGATCTGATCTTCTCACCGACAACCTATAAGCTACAAGACATCATCGATCATATAAGAAAGACATCAGAAAATTACAGAAAAGATGTAGAGGAACATCTGACAGAAGATACCCGGATCGTGGCACTGTCTACCTGCAAATATCCGGATTCTGTCTACCGAGTTGTTGTATTCGCAGAACTGACGAATCCACATCCGACAAAAACACATGATAATTAGCAAGAAGTCTACTTGCTTAATTATACGAAACAAAGAAGAAAAAAGGAGAAAAGACTATGAAAAAAAGAACTATTGCAAAAACAGGAGCAACTATGTTAACTATGGCAATGCTGTTGAACGGAACAACAGTATTTGCGGCAGGAACAAATTACGGTACAATTGAAGGAACAAAAACAACTACTTTTGACAAATATCTGGTAATGGACAGTCAAGCAAATGTACCGAATGCAACATTCACATATGCAGTAACAGCAGGTAATGCAAAGGCTTACGATGTTAATGGAAAGCAGTTCCAGGTTCTCGCTGGTGTTGATGCAGATAAGATCACTATGGCAGGAGTTGGAGAAGGCGCTGAGGCAAACAAAATCGTGTTCAAACAGGGCGATAATTCCGATAAACATGACGCAACAAAAGATGCTTATGTAAAGGATCTAGATAGCACAAAACAGAAATATGCTATGAAGACAGCTAAACTTGATTTATCAGCAGTTACATTTACAGAACCAGGTGTATATCGTTATATCATCACAGAGTCCGGTACTAACCAGGCTATTACAAACGATGCTGACCTAACTCGAGTTCTTGATGTATATGTAAATGACGCATCTGCAGATGTTGATGGAACATTTACAAAGAAACTGACAATCGCAGGATATGTATTGCATTCCAATGAAAACGATGAGCCAGACGTAGCAGCTGGAGAGAACGCTGGTTCTACTGGCAAATATGTAGAAACAAAATCCCAGGGCTTTACAAACAGCTATGATACATCTGACCTGACTCTTAGAAAACAGGTTACAGGTAATCAGGCTTCCCGTGATAAATACTTCGAGTTTACTCTGAATATTGATAAGGCACAGCCAAATACAAAATATAATGTTGTTATTGACGACGCAGACGCTACATCAGGAACAAATACAGCAACAATTAAAGCAAATGCTGGACAAGCAAATGTTACATCTATTACAACAGACGCTACTGGTAAAGCAACACAGAAATTCTATCTGCAGCACGGACAGCAGGTAACTGTTCAGGGTATTGCAAAAAATACAGACTATAAAGTAACAGAGAATACAGAAGATTACAAGTCTACAGCGAATACAAAAGACGATCCAGTTGTAACAACAAAGACAAATACAGAAGCCGCACCGGTTGATGGAAAAATCGTATCTACTGACCTTACAACAGGTTACCTCAACACCCGTGCAGGTGTCATCCCAACAGGTGTCATCATGACAGTTGCCCCATTCGCAGCCGTAACATTACTTGGTGCAGCCGGAATGGTAACAATCAAGATGAGAAAGAAAGAGGATGACGCAGAGTAATCCGATAAGGAAGGTAGATAGTATGCAGGGAAGAAACCCTATACGAGAAAGGAGTTATGTACGAATGCATGATAAGAAAAAGAATGTCATAGCGATTACAATACTGGTCATGACACTGCTAAGTGCTGCGGTATGTAACTCCATAAGTGTGGAGGCGGCAGAGCATACAGAAAAGTCGGTAACAGTCAGCATTCCGGTTTCTTGTGAAAAAGTTGATTCGGAAGAAACTTTCCAATATCAGATAAAGGGAGCTCCGTCTGAATTTGAAGAGATAATACAGACGGAGCTGGGACTGAAAAGCGGAGAAAAAGGATATTTCCAGATAAGTTACTCCTATCCGGGAACCTATTACTACACCGTCAGCCAGATTGCCGGGGCGGATAAGAAGACCACGTATGACAGCACAGAATATCAGGTTGATGTCTGTGTGATAGAAAATGAGGAAGGCAAATTATTCGCCCAGCCAATCCTTTATCTGCAAGGGTCGGATGAGAAGAAAGCAGAACTTGTATTCAAAAATACAAGGGAAGCAGAAAAACCGTCTCAGAACAACCCGGATACAGCGAAGGGAAAAACCGAGACCAGACAGACGAGGCAAACCAAACAAAAAGTAAAAACAGGAGATGCGACAGATCTGTTACAGTGGAGTGTAATCCTGGGTGCGTCAGGAATACTTCTGATACTTGCATTTTGGAAGAAATACAGAAGAAGAGGGGAGGAAAAAGAGCATGAATAACAACCAGAATCCATCAGATAAAAGAAAATGGTATCGAAGGATTTTAAGCGTTTGTCTGATCATGGCTATGGTCAACAGCTCTATCCTGCCACATTTTGAACACATCGGTCAGGTTCAGGCGGAAGAAATAGATCCGGAAGAAGTAGATGCAGTAGATGCAGTGCCAGAGGATGAAACGCCGGAAAATGACAACTTACAGGAACAGTCTGAAGTGCAACCACAGGAAGCACAGGAGAGCCAGAAGCCACAGGAAACTACAGCAGATCAGGAACAGGTACAGCCGGCCAATGTTCTGCAGGCAGATAATACAGCACAGCGAGAAGAACAGGAAGAGAAACAAAAAGAAGATGCACAGCAAAAGATCAGTCCGGAACTGTCTGTGACACTGACAGCGCAGACAGACTTTCCGGAAGATGCTGTCGGAAAGATCAATGTCTTAGAGGGAGAAGGTCTTGACAATCTGAAGAAGTCTTTAAACCTCTATCTTGAGAAAGACAAACAAGAACTTTTGGAAGTGAACCTTCCAATGGAGATCGGCTTTGTAAATGAAGCCGGAGAAGAACAGGAAAAGAAAGAACAAGTAACAGTAACCATAACACCAGGTGAGGAAGAACTTTATCAGCAGTTGAAAGCACTGAATCAGGAGGAAAAGTTACTTCTTTATCATCAGAAAAAAACAGAAGAAGGAAATGAATGGGAGAAACTGGACTACCAGTTTTATGATAAGACAGAGGATGCTCCTGCGTACATTGAATTCAAAACAGAGAGCATGAGTCCATTCCTGTTTGTAGAGACAACAGAGAAACAGGAAGAGGAGAAAAAAGAGGAGAAAACAGAGGCACCAAAACTTCAGAAAAGTCCTTCCGGTACAGTGGCAGGAGAAACAGCTTCCGTGGCTTCGGAAGATAAAGTAAATGTGGAGCAGCTTAATGTCGTTTTTTCAGATGGAGCTACGAAGAATTCAGCCAGTCAATGGGTATGGAATCCGACAGAATCGGCATCAGGACATCTGTTTGTCTATAATCTGTCTTATTTTGTTTCAGACGAGCCGGGAGCATTGAGATTCGAACTTCCGCTGCACATCTTAAAAGACAGGGATGGAAACTGGGCAGATACATTCGAATGTCCGTATCTCTTAAAGTCAGAAGTGCAGGAAGGGGATGACATAGACTTTGTCTATGAGATTGATGAAGAGAATAATAAAGTAATCATTTCTAATTATAAAAAAACCACTACAAATGCAGGTTATATCGAAGTTGGATACAGTACGACGAAATCCACATTAGATTATAAAGATATGGAACCATCTGATAAGATGACCGCTTCGATTCAGGTAAAGGGAACAAATGGGACCAGTGATGAGAAAACAGCGACAGGTGATCCGGTATATATAGATACCCATGCTACGATTGCATGGACACAGAAAATGCCAAATCCGTCTTATTATAGCGAATGGCAAAGCGGATGGGGAGACAAACCGGCAGATGCGGAACAATATTATTATCTGGTGTGGGAAATTCGAAGTTCTGTCAACAAGATTACGTCCCCTTATACGTTTCAGTTGGATGATTCGTTCACGGATCTGTCAGGAGACGTGGTGGGGTATAAATTCTCAGGACAAAGTACATTTACAAAGAAGAATACCTCAGAAAACAACCGCTGGGATGGAACCCGTTATGACTATGTACTGACCCGTTATAGCAAAACACAGGCAGATGAGAAATTGGAAACAGATAAAAATTATACGCTCTCCAATAAGATCAAAGCAACTGTGACAGCAACAGACGGAAAGGATTCTTCAACCACAGCGGATGCCTCACAGACATGGACCTATAAGAACCAGGAGAAGAATGATCCGGGTTACGAGATTCCAACTGCGGGACTGTACTCAGAGAAATATGGTATCTATGGTCAGGACTCAAGAGTATATTCTTCACAGGATATCTCAGATTATACACTGGATGAACTTGTCAGTGAAACGAAAGAATCCATAGATCCATTAAAATTTAGTATGTCCATGACAGGATATCCGTATCCATACACGCTAGAGGAAGGGAAAGAACCAGGAACAGAAGCAGATGCACTGGCAGGTCATTATGGTAAGAAGAAGGTATCTTATAAGCTTGTTGATGATACCTTATCTCTGGAAGGAACATCACTCAACGATGAGGACTATGATATCCTTGGAATCCGGTGGAGCGCAAAGATGCGTACTGCTACCTATAACGAAGATAAGAAAAGTTTTACAGAAACAGCGATTCAAAACTACAAAGACGAAGACAAAATAACAATTGAAGTTCGTACCGGTACAAAAGATGGGGCTAATGCATGGAAAAAAGCAGCGGTCTACAGTATGAAGACAGGCAGCTATGAATCTACAGAGAGCACGTTGGTAACGGATAGTTCCGGCGGAAATCTGACATTCGCAGCCGGAGTCAAAGGAGTACGGTTATCTTGTGCGAATGCTTACTACTATACCACTCTGAATATGGATCTGTCCGTCTCTTTGAAAGGAACAGCGAATGTCCTTGGAATCATCGGAGAAAAAACGAAGGTCGAGCTGAACAATCAGGCAGAAAGCACGATGCAGCAGGGAGAGAGAATTATCTTTCAGAGAACGCGGAGCGGATCAGACTACATTCAGAAGGTGATATCGACCTCCGATATACGAAAAGATATCACACAGACAAAAAATGATAAACGCAAGAAACGGTATCTTGTAAACTGGCGTGTGCAGGTGCAGGAGCGTTATACAGATAATGACGGATCACATTATTTACGTCAGGATGCCGGTACTTTCTATGATCTGCTTCCGGCAGGGGCAGCGCTGACAAGAAGCTCTGTTGAAGTGCAGGCTTCCGGGTCAAAATTAAATGACGGAAATTATAACATTACATTAAAAGAAAATTATAAGGATACAGGACGCACGTTGGTGACGATACAGATCAAAGAGCCAACTACAACAGGGTATCAGGTTTCTTATCAGACCTCACATGATTATGATGCGATCCAGGATCACGGCAAAAATCTGTTGAATTCAGCAGCATATGAGACTGGGAATGCGAAAATCGCGAGTGGATCGCCGGATGATGGTGGTTCGATCACAGAAAAGAATCTGATGGCAGGACTGGATGCCGCTTCAAGTGGAAATAAATTCCTCTATGCAGAAGCCAGACATTATATCCATGTTCTGATGGCAGGAAACAATGGTCTGAAAAAACAAGTCAAGAATGAAAAAGAAGACGAGTATCGGAACGAATCTTATGTGAACCAGGGTGGAAACTATTCCTACAGGATCCGTGTGGCGAACAATAAAGTGACCCGCTGTAAAAATCTGATCTTCTATGATTCACTGGAAAGTTATTATAATTCATCGGGACAGACTACAGAAGTAAAAGTATCCGACTGGAAAGGAACACTTACAGGAATCGATGTCTCTACATTAAGAGAGAATGGAATCCAGCCGGTTGTATACCTGTCAACCGTGGATCGGATGAATCTCAATCAGCATCATGATCTGACAGAAAAACAGGAAGATGGAACACTGGTATGGATTGAATATAATGAATTCTTAAAGACGCATAAGCTTGAGGATGCACATGCTGTCGCAGTCGATGCAAGCAAGAAGACAGATGGATCAGAATTTATTCTGGAAGGACAGAAGTCTCTTTCCTTTACCCTTTATATGAAAGCACCAGAGTCAGACAGCACGAATGATGCGGATCCGGTGGCTTATAATAATATCTATATGCAGCAGAACTTTCTCCACGGAGAAGACGCAACTTCAGCAGGAACACCGCAGTTCTTACATCAGGATTATACTTCGCTGCATTACCGTGTGACCGGAGATATTAGGCTGAAAAAGGTGGATGAGACAGATGATACAATTCCTGCATCCGGAGCGACCTATCTGCTTCGCGGAACTTCTGATTACGGAACAACCTACGAGACTACGAAGGTATCTGACCGAAACGGAGAATTCAGCTTTACAGAGATTGAGAAAGGAACCTACGAACTCTTAGAAACAGCCTGTACGAATGACTGGTTATTAAACACAACCGTCTACACTGTGAAGATTGACGGAAAGGGAACTGTAACAATGCCAGGACAGAGCCATGATGCAAACGGACAGTTCCTTGTAAAAGATGCACCTCGTATTCATGGAGATCTGCACTTTAAGAAAATAGACAGCATTACAGAAAATCCAATCAATGATGTGGAATTCCTTCTGACCGGAACGTCTGATTATGGAAACGATGTATTCCAACAGGCGGCATCCGAAGGAAAAGATGCAGGAAAATATGACGCCGGCGAGGTGACATTCAATAACCTGGAACTTGGAACATACAAGCTTTCTGAGACAAAGGCGAAAGATGGTTATATCTTAAGCCGGACAGAATGGACGGTTCAGGTGAATGAAAGCGGTATGGTAATCCTTCGTAATCCGGATGGAAGCGAAGTGAAGAGAGATACAGACAGTACTTACACGATCACAAACGAACCACTGCACAGTATCCGGTTTATAAAGACCAGCACTTATGGAACAAATAATTATCTGGAAGGTGCAGAATTCTCCTTGACCGGAATATCCGATTACGGAACGAATACAGACAAAACAGGAGTATCTGGCAGTGATGGAATCGTAACGATCAAAGGGCTGGAGTCGGGAACTTATCAGCTGAAAGAGACAAAGGCACCGGAAAACTATGAATTAAATACAACGATTTATACCGTTGTTGTAAAGAGTAATGGGGACTTTACGATCGATGGACTTCAAAAGATAACAATAAGTTCAGCACAGATCTATGATTTCAAAAATATTCCGACAGGAGGAGTGGTAAAGCTTACAAAAATCTGGAAAGACAGTAAGACAAATGCTCAACGAGAGATTCCGAATATGACAATTTCCACGAAGAAACCGTCGAAAGATCTCAAAGGATATACGATTACCTTTGATGCAAATGGAGGAACCTTTGCAGGTGGTGTGACTATAAATGAGATGGTATATTCAGCAGATGGAAGTTTAGTGAGTGGAACATATGCTTTACCAAAACAAGAAGGAAATAGTTTCATTGGATGGTATACACAGGAAAAAGATGGAACAAAATATGAGGTGGATAAGTCAGGAAATCCTGTTAAAAACTTAACAGAGGATATCACCGTCTATGCTCACTATAAGCCACCGATGAAATATGCAGTAGCAATCTATGGAATCTGTGTGGATGATGTATATGATGAAGCAACTGGTAATATCTCAAAAGGAGGATTAACCTTTGGCCCGGCACTGGGAGAGAATTATGTACAGCGCTTTAAGAACCATAATCCAAGTGGAATAACAGAGGCAGGACATGAGCATCGTTGTGTACATAATGATAATTGGAACACGATTATCGAATGGAATAAGACAGATCCATACGTATATGAAGATTGTATTAAAGAAGGTTGTACTCACAGCGTAGCACTTAGTAAAAATACAACAACGACGATCTTAAGTGAACAATTTGATCCTATCATGGAAACCGGAGATGGTCCAAGCACCTTGTACTATGAACTTGTAACAAATAAAGGAACCTGTTTTGAAAATCTGAGATGGCATCCAAATGGCGGAACTTATGGAACCAACACAGATGGATGGGGAGCGACCAGGATCCGTGCAATGCTAAACGGTGCAGACGATTTGACCGACAAAGGAGAGAATAACTACAGTAATAATGCATCAAGTGATGTGAATAAGTCTGCAAACATTTATACACCATATAACTGTCTGTTCGCAACCTTCCCGCAAGAACTGCAGGCTGCAATCGGAAAGCGTAAAGTGAAGTATGATTCCGTAAATAATCAGAAGAATGAAGATAATCTAAAAACAACAAATGATAAACTGTGGTTATTTAGTTCAAATGAAGTGGCGGATATGATAAGCTATAGTGTTTATAACCATCCATTAGAAGGCAGTGTATATAAGAAGTTTAAATATACATTCGAAGGCGTTGAATATGCAAGAAGACCATGCATTGCAAACTCAATCACTGGAAACGCAATCGGTGGTTTTTTTGGGGCGTGGCTGCGCTCGTCGTATGAAGGTCTTAATCAAAAAGTGCTGATGCTAGGTAAAGCGGGCCCCGTCAGCTCTAGTAATGCGTACTACACCTATGGTGTTTCAGTCGGCTTCACGCTTGAGCGATGACACGAGTCATCAAAAAGTGTGGCACGATATGGGGAGAAGCAATTTACCAGGGATGCGGGGCATAGTCCCCGTATCCCGACGAGAAGGAAGAAAAGAGGGACCGCCCGTAAGGGCGGCGAAAAATATGGCGAAAAAATATCAAAGACCGGTATCAACAGGAAGGGAATATGTGGATACGGCAAGGGAAAGAAGTTGATAGAAATTGAAAAAAAGAGACAAACCATTCCGATTATCAAAAAAGATACTGGAATGTCTCGCAGTGATCCTGCTTCTAGGGATGACCACATTCGCGGCATCCGGTGGTGTACCCGGTACTACGACGACGTATTCAACAGAAGGGAGTACTTCGGCAGAGGATGCGACATATAGTACAACAGGAGGCACCTGGGTTAAAGTAGATGAGAACACCTGGACGATGGATACGGATAGCAATGTAGGAGTAGATGTCACTCTGGTGAAAAAAGGAGATCAGTGGGAATATCTGTTCCAGACAAAAGATCCGGGTGCAGTGTATTATGGATGGGAAGAGAAAGTTCCGGATGGATATAAGGTGGTTGGAAAGGGCGAACGAAAGGATCCAGCTATAAGTAATCAGTCAGATTTCTCCATCACCAACGAAGAGGAAACCGTTACAGAGCCAGAATATGGTTCCCTAAAGCTTTCGAAAGTCGTTGCCGGTAAGGGTGCTGATTCATCACAGAATTTCCTCTTTGAGATCAATCTGACATCTACGGATTCTACGCTTAGCGATAAACTAAAAGGAAGCACCACATTTGGTGACGTGAATTTCAAAGATGGAAATGCAACCGTTTACTTGAAGGATAAAGATGTTGTTGAACTAAGGAATATCCCGGCTGGTGTTACATGGAAGATCAAAGAAAAAGCGACAGAGGGATATAAGACAGAAGTGGCTGTAGGAACTTATCCTGCGACAGAGAACGACACTTCAACAGGAGAGATTCAAAAAGATGTAACAACAGAAGTGAAATATACGAATACAAAGATTAGTTCCAATCCGGGTGGAGGAGAGACACCGGAAGACCCGACAGGTTCTTTCAAGGTAAAGAAAGTGGTTGAGAATGGAAGAGATACAGATGAATTCTATTTTTCAGCTGCACTCACAGGACTGAAGGCACAGAAGAGTTATACGGTAAATATTACAAGTGCTGATACTTCTATAAGAAGTCAATCAATAACTTCAAATGCTGCCGGAACAGCTTATGTAGAATTCCAGTTAAAGAATGGAGAAACCGCTGAATTTGTCAATCTTCCAATCGGAAGCAACTATCAGATCAAGGAAGCTGCGAATGATTATACAGCATCCTATGCGATTGCAGATGAAAAGAGTCCGGCGAATCTGATTGCAGTCATGAGTCAGAACCAGAATTATGAATCAAATAAGGAACTGGCTACACAGAAAGAGACACTGGATGCAAATGAAAGGGCAGTGATCACATTTACCAACAGAAAACCGGCACCGAAAACGGATACGGTAGATATTGAAGTCGAGAAAAGCTGGGAAGACAATAACAATTCAGAGAAGCTTCGCCCGTCTGAGATTACAGTGCATCTATACCAGAGTACATCGAAAGATGAAGAAGGTGACATGATCGCCACTGCAAAGTTAGACGAGTCGGGTGGATGGAAGACTACTTTTAAAGACATGGATAAATTTCCGGTCAATAGTAAAACCCCATACATTTATACAGTCAAAGAAGATCCGGTATCTGGATATGAATCTAAGATTACAGGGGAAGATACAACAACCGGCAAAAAATATACCATTATTAATAAGTTGTCCACAGTAGAAACTGGAGACCTGATGTTGTCCAAGATAGTCGATGGCGATGGAGCCGACACAGAGAAAGAATTCCGTTTTGAACTTATCATGAAGACAAAGGACGAGAAACCGCTTCAGGGAAGTTTTGCTTTAGACAGTGGGAAGGGCAAAGGCACGAAGACAGGAACCATTTATTTTGATGAAGACGGAAAGGGAAGCATTTCCTTAAAACACGGAGAATCCGCTTATATTACCGGATTGCCGGAGGGTGCGATATATGATGTAAAAGAAACAGCATATGAAGATTGGACTCCTTCTTTGTTAAACAATACTGCCTGGAGGGGCAAAATCAAAAAAGATACGTCATCAGAAATCAAAGTGAAGAATACCTATGAAGCAAAACGCCAGTTAACGGTCGAAAAGACGGTAGAGGGAAGCATGGGAAGCAAGACAAAACAATTCCAATTCCAACTTAAGTTGACAGCTCCGGAAGGACAAGTCTTGCCGACAGAATTGGAGTATACAAAAGGTGACGAGACTAAAACGATGCAGCTTAAGAATGATGTGTACGAATTCACATTGGCACATGAGGAGACTATAGTCATCAAAGGAATTCCTTCCCAAAGTACTTATACAGTTACCGAGGTAGACGGTGAATCAAACGGGTATACAGTAACTCAGAAGAATGCTACAGGAACAATAAAAGCCGATACAACCGTTTCATTTGTAAATACAAAGAACGGATCAGTCCCGACACTTGCAGATATGAACACGAAGATACCATTCGTGCTTGTGATTCTTGCAATTGGAGGAGTTGGATTCATTTTGTGGAAGAAACGGAAGGAGACAAGATAGTAAAGAGCTGTTGCTATGTGCAACAGCTCTCTTTAAGAGACGAGGGTCTGTCGCCTCTCGTATTATTCCCATGTAATTTTCGTACCTGAATGAGTACTTGTAAATTTTGCTTTGAGATCTGGATTTGCCTTTATAGTTGTTGAAGTGTTTGTATCCATCATAAAATTCCAATTTTTTGACTTACTGATATCAAAAGAACTTAAATCTAAGTATTTCAAACTAGAACAACCAAAAAACATATATTTCATATTTTCTACATTACTTGTTTCAAAATATTTTAAATTTATTTCTTTTAATGATATACATTGATCAAACATACTAGCCACATTAGTACATTCATCAGTATAGAGATTTTCAATATTTTTTATTTCAATTAACTTAGTACAATAAGACAACCATGAACATTATTTCTACCTGTTAGTGAAATAGAAATAGATGGGAATGAACATAATAATCTCTTTATTGTAGTAGGTGAAAAATAAACATTATGAAGTGGAATCATAAAGTTCATTTTGCAATAAAGTCTAATTAAAAAAATAGTGAACTTTATACGTAAACCCTTGTGGTTGCTGACTTTTGTAGCAAAATTGATATAGTTCACGATTTTTAAGTTATGTAAAGTAAAAATGGAGCTTGACGATTAATCGTCAGGCTCTTTTTATATTGTCTTTTTGTACTTGCTGTGATATTATTAGTATAAATACTAAAATATTTGAAGAGAGGTGATATATTTGCGAAGAGACAGCAGCGAAACAAAGAGGAAAATACTGACCGTATGCGTCCGTCTCTTTTTGGAGCAGGGGTATAAAAACACCACTGTCAGTCAGATTGTGGACGAGGCAGGTGTGGCAAGGGGAAGCTATTTGAATCTGTTTCCTACCAAGGACAGAATTTTGCTGGAATTGACCGAAACGATGTTCGGCGGACAGTTCGGTGTGGCAAGAAGCATTGCAGACAGCAAGCTGCCACCGGTTTATGCCTATGCGGTGGAAACGGCGATCCAACTGACACTGACCGAGCTGAATGAGAACCTGAGGGAAATCTACATTGAAGCTTATTCCCTGCCCGATACGTCGGAATATATTTACTTGCATACTACGGCAGAGCTGAAGCAGATTTTCGGTGAAAATTTTCCCGATGATACCGAGAGCGATTTTTATGAGATGGAAATTGGCACGGCGGGATTGATGCGCAGCTATATGGCGAGAAAATGTGATATTCATTTTCCGTTGGAACGCAAGCTCAGTCGCTTTTTGACGGCAGCAATGAGAGTATATCGTGTGCCAGAGGAAGAACAGGCAAAGGTGCTTGCCTTTATTCAATCACTGGATATTAAAGCAATTGCTACAGAGGTTATGTATAAGCTGTTTGCAATGCTGGAAATGAAATACGATTTTAAGCTGTCAAAGAATAGTGAAATGGGGGGAACAAGATGAGAAAACGATTATTCAGTATCCTGCTTGCTCAGTGCATGGTGCTCTGTCTTGTGCCGACCACGGCATTTGCCGAGAGCGAGACGGAAGAAACACCTGTATGCACCTGCGAAACGGCTTGCACGGAAGAAACAATGAATGCAGAGTGCCCTATCTGCGGCGCAGAGGGAGCTTTGGCGGAAAACTGTGGAAAATATGTCGAACCAGCAGCCGAGGGTGAAGAATCCCAGCTGGAAGGAGAGAAAACTCAGGAGAAGCAGGACAGCGATATGCCGGATACACAATCCGAAGCAACTCTAGCACAGATGAGTGGCGAAGGAGAGAATGGCATCGCTGTTCAGAGTGCCGGTGTTGCTATTGACAATACCAACTTTCCGGATGCAAATTTCCGCAGCTTTGTTGCTTCTTCGTTTGACGAGGACAACGACAATTATTTGAGCGATACGGAGATCAATGCGGCCGAGAATATAAACTGCGCAAAAAAAGGAATCAGCGATCTTACCGGTATCAGTCATTTTACAGCATTGAAGTCTCTTAAATGCTTCAATAACCAATTGACCGCTCTGGATGTCAGTAAGAATACGGCGTTGACTTATTTGGACTGCGACTATAACCAATTGACCGCTCTGGATGTCAGTAAGAATGTGGCGTTGACGAAATTACACTGTTGGGGCAATTCGCTGACTAAATTGGATGTCAGTAAGAATACGGCGTTGACTTCTTTGGACTGCGGCGCAAACCAGTTGACAACGCTGGATGTCAGCAAGAATACGGCACTGACTTATTTGGACTGCAGAAGCAACCAATTGACCGCTCTGGATGTCAGCAAGAATACGGCGTTGACTGATTTGGCCTGCAGAAGCAACCAATTGACCGCTCTGGATGTCAGCAAGAATACGGTGCTGACTTATTTAAACTGCTACGCAAACCAGTTGACCGCTCTGGATGTCAGCAAGAATACGGCACTGACTTATTTGGACTGCAGAAGCAGCCAATTGACCGCTCTGGATGTCAGCAAGAATACGGCGTTGACTTATTTGGACTGCGGAAACAACCAATTGACATCTCTAGATGTCAGCAAGAATACGGCGTTGACTGATTTGGACTGCAGAAACAACCAATTGACCTCTCTGGATATCAGCAACACAGATATGAGTGGTCTGGATTGTGACGGTAATATCTACCAGATCGTTGTTGGCAATGACCGCACATTTGACCTTTCCACCTTGCCGGGAAACTTCAACGTTGCCAAGACAAGCGATTGGAGCGGTGGGACAGTAAGTGGAAACACGCTGACAGTGGATAGTGACCAAGATAGCGTTACATACAAATATGATTGTGGAAAGAATAGACGAAGAACCTTTACCTTGAAGTGCGTCAAGTCTGCGGACTACACCAAAGTTGATGAAGCCATTAAGAAGGCAAATGCTTTGAAGAAGGACAACTACAAGGATTTCACTGCCGTGGAAACCGCCGTTAAGTCTGTTGTTCGTGGTAAAAGTATTACGGAGCAGAGCGAAGTGGATGCAATGGCGAAAGCGATCGAAGATGCGATTGAAGCCCTGCAATATAAGGATGCTGACTACACCAAAGTTGACGAAGCCATTGCCAAGGCGAATGCACTGAATAAGGACGACTACAAGGATTTCTCCGCTGTAGAATCCGCTGTCAACGCTGTTGTCCGTGGTAAGAACATTACCGAGCAATCCGAAGTAGATGCAATGGCAAAGGCAATTGAAGATGCGATTGCAGCCCTGCAATACAAGGAAAAGCCGAAGATCTGCAAGGGCGGCAAGGAAGTGAAGATTTCCAACGGCGCGCACGAAATGCGCATCCACGGCAAGAGCTACGGCACGTTTACCTTCGCGTGGGTAAATGACAAGGCGGGCTGGTCGATTCAGAATGCCGACGGCAAGTACCTGTCCTTTGACAACGGCAAGCTGGTTTTGCGTGACACGGCGTATGTTTGGAAGTATGACGCGAAGTTCTACACGACGACGGAAGAAAAGACAAGCTCCGGCTGGGGCTGGTGGGGCTGGTGGGGTCGTCCGAGCACCAAGGTGACCAACTGGTATCTCGTCGGTGACGGAACAGACCTGTCGATTTCCAAGTCGGACACAAACGCGGATGTGAAGCTGTATGACGCGATGGAATCCACGGAGCACAGCTTCGGCAAGTGGACGCCTGCGGAAGATGGCAAGCACACAAGAACCTGCACGATCTGCGGCGCGACCGAGACCGGCGACTGCACCTATGAAAACGGTGCGTGCACGGTTTGCGGCGCACTGGATCCGGACAATGCCAGCGTTTCGGTCAGCGCGACCGTAACCAAGCGCACCTCCGGCGGTGGCGGCTGGTGGTGGTGGAACCGCCCGACGACCACAACGTGGGAGGCACGCATCACCGCAACTGGTACCGGCGTGGATATTGATAAGGTGGAGTATTCCGACGATGGGAAACATTATCTCACCGGCACGAGCTTTACCAGCGACACGGAAATTACCAAGTTCTATATCCGCGTGACGGATTCCAAGGGCAATGTCACCAATTGGCTGTATGAGAATGGCAAGGTGACGCAGAAGTAACGACTGACAGCTACCTGACCCGCGTGGAAAAGGTAAGCGCCTAACCTTTACCTTGGGGTGTGTCCAGTCTGCCGACTACGCTAATGTTGATGAAGCCATTGGCACAACGGTTGTCAGTAGAAAGAAAAAGTAAAACAGATAATGGAATAGCATTCCTTTGTTCCATCTTCCGAGCAATTAATTCAGTTGATTCTGGAGATAAAATGTAATTAACAATAAGTTTTTAAGGTAACTGATCACAGATGAAATGAACAAATAAACTCCAGAGAGAATTACAGAGAAGACACCAAAAGCGGAACTTTGTTCCGCTTTTGTGTTTGAAAGAGAGGAAAATCCATTCGTGAGAGGATTTACGTTCATTAGGAAATTATGGCAGTATCAATTCAGGTTTGAAATTTAAATAGTCTCCGGAAACAAGTTTATACTCAATCCCGTCTACGTATCCTTTAAAGCTGTCATCAAAGCGTTCCTCCCCATGACAATGTGAATAGATTACTTTGGAAACATTATACTCTAAAGCTATTTTTGTGAATGGACTATCCTGTTCACCGATTGTTGTCGGCGGATAATGCAGGAATATGATAAATTTATCATAGCCGGCAGTGCGGGCAGCTTCGAATGATACGCGAAGCCTATCTATCTCGCGAGTACGAAGTTTTAAAAAATGTTCTATCGAATCTTTTCCTTCATAACAATATCCTTTTGTTCCAACAAGTGCATAATCCTGATAGTTATAGAAATTATTTTGTAGGAACTCGAGCTTTCCTTGAAAGAGATTGTTGAGCTTTTGTGTTTTTTTTGCATCCCAGAACATGTCATGATTTCCGCGGAGAAGAATCTTACGCCCTGGTAGATTTATGATAAAGTTTAAATCTTCCTGTGCTTCATCTAAATTCCGTCCCCAAGAATGATCTCCGGTAAGTACGATGGTATCTTTGGATGTTATTTTCTTTTTCCAGTTCTTTTCTATCTTAGCAACATGATTCTTCCAACGTCGGCCGAAAATATCCATAGGTTTATTGTTTGAGAAGGAGAGATGTAGGTCTCCCATAGCATATAAACTCACGTTAAAGCACCTCCCTGTCTATATTAATTAGCATGAGAACAAATCTTCCTAAGGTATTGTATTGGCACAGATTTTGTGAGCCATACACCGTTTACAGACTGATAAAATTCATATCCGTCTATATACATTTTATGTGATAAAACTTCATAAATAATGGGCTTTCCATGTCTTTTACCAACAGTGATTGCTGTGTTTTCGTTATCTGATAAATGGACATATAAGCGACTTTTCGAAATTAGTCCGTTTTCATCAATGGATGAAACGTATTTTTTTCCTGTCCCGTGATATAACACTGCAGGAGGTTCTTTCTTGAGAAGTTCGACATCAACAACAATGGAATGCCCCTGATTTGCCCGGATTAGAGTCCTATCTTTATTAAATGAATATCGCTGCTTATTATCTGTTTTAACAATTTCTTCCAGTGTATCCATGTCGATAGGATGTGTTTTTGACATACCGATTAAAAGTTCTTCGACAGAAGCCCAGCCATGTGTATCCAATGTGATTCCAATCTTTTCTGGATGATGTCGTAAAATCAAACTCAAAAACCGACTTGTTTTATTTAGATCCATTTGTCATACCTTCTTCCGTAATCTGACGTTTGCGTTTCTGTTTGCTTAACTGTATAAAATTTATTATACTATTCTTACAATATTTTTCGCAATGAAAAGGATGTGTATGAATACAATGTTTGATTTATCTTACAGAATCGAAGAGCGCGGTATAGAAAAAGGTATAGAACTAGGACGTTTGAGCCTTATTCGGCATATGCTTTCGCAGCAAATGCCAGTAGAGGATATCAAGAAGTATACAGGTGCTTCAGATGAAGAAATTAAAAAGGCTGAAGAAATGTCATAACTTTCCTTTGATTCTCGTGGTTTGTCATATCATAATTTATACTTGAGCAAAAAAAAGCACATCATTGAAAAATTGTCCTTTGCTTGCTATAATGTTAGCAGTTTTAATTATTATGAAATACAGGTGAGTTATCAATGAAACAAGCTCTAAACGATAGTATTCTTTTTGTAGTTTTAGTAGTAATAATAGTAGCTTTAGTTATAACACTTATAGTTTTAATAATACAAGCAATCTGCAGGTCTGTGGCTGATAATTATATAGATAAGAATAGAAGAAGCTTATTTAATAAAACAAGACCCTTATCAGATAAGTGTGTTGAGGCAGGAAACAAGTTGTTAAATGAACTACGGACTTATTGGGCATATATAGATGAATTAGGACTTGATCAAGAATATACATGTTCCAGTTCAGTAGTATCAAATGCTTCTAATAACGTAGTTAAATATTTGATCAAATATAGCGATATCGGATATGATCAAGATACTCTCGAAAAAATTGATTTTTGTATTAGATATTTGCATTTATATGAACAAATGATGGATGATATGGAAATATTGGAAGATGATATAAGTGAGTATTTACCAGCACATGTGAGAATGTTTGCATTAAAAAATAAAATACCTTATAAAGTATGTGATATATCTTACAAACTGGCAGAGAATGTGGAACCAGAGTTTTCATTTTTATATGTAAGTCCAGCGGGTAGAAGTGAGAGAGCATTTGATATTAATATTACACCATCATTGCTTTCGAAGGTTGAGTCAGAAATATATAAAAAGCTGGACAAAAAAGGGTTCTCTACGACACAGAGACAGATGATGACCAACGATTTACGTGAGGCAATAAAGAAAAGGGATAATTATACGTGCTGTATATGTGGTAATAGCGTATTTAATGAACCAAATTTATTACTTGAAGTCGATCATATTGTCCCAATTTCTAAAGGTGGGAAAACGGAAGCTAGTAATTTACAAACTCTTTGTTGGAGATGCAATAGGTCTAAAAGTAACAAAATGTGACAATAAGGCGACGGAATAATAGTATCTGTCGCCTCTCGTATTATTCCCATGTAATTTTTGTACCTGAATGAGTACTTGTAAATTTTGCTTTGAGATCTGGATTTGCCTTTATAGTTGTTGAAGTGTTTGTATCCATCATAAAATTCCAATTTTTTGACTTACTGATATCAAAAGAACTTAAATCTAAGTATTTTATAATATGATGATACGGATGTAAAGTTTCAGCAAGTCAATGAGTGCCATCCCTAGAGTTTGGACTTTTTTAAAGTCCAAACTCCTTCAATAATTTTTTCTGATATTCTCGGTCTGCAGCTGCTTTGAGAATCTCATCAGTTCTGTTAAGTTCGGACAATTTCAAAATCAGTTGATTAATCCTGTTTTCTCCAAGAGATTCCCCTTCTTTTATGCCTTCTCTTATCCCTTCTTCTCTTTTTTCATCTAATTCATCTTTCATTAATTCTAATAACGCATTACACATATCTCGTTTTCCCTCCTTTAGCCGATTCTCGTTTGCTTTTACTATGATCTCCATAACAGCCTGATACAGCTGATCTTCTTTGTTCTTTTTATAATCCTCTAAAAGCCGTCTTGTGACAGACATGTCTTCCAGAGTATCTGTCAAACTATATAACCAGAGATTTTTCTCCGGCGATAATCGATTTGTTACAAGAATCTGAATCGGTAAGATATCTCCAATTACATAATAAATCCCTTCTTCCGGATTATCAATAATGTAGTGGCGGACTTCTTTCAAATGTCGGATCAGTTCTCTTGGATATCGTTTTGACACTAAGGTGATTGTCAGCTCCTGGATCGGAATTTCATTTACCTTCCCTGTATCTGCTTTATAAAAATTTGTATATCCATATACCTTATAGAAATCGTCCACGGAAAGGGAATCGGATGGTGATTTATATTCGATGATATTATACTTACGGAATATTTTCCCAATATTTTTATGGATCGGTTCCGCATTCTTCTTTTTAATGATCAACACATCAATTGCCATTGGCTTTGAACTTAATAGATACTCCCGTTCAAATTTTAATTTTTCTTTTTCTTCTCTGAATTCAATCTGCAAGTCTGCATAAAATGCTGGATGCCACTGAAGCAGCTTTCCATCTGCCGGTTGCTGTTCTTCCGGCAATTGTTTTCTCTTTTGTTTCATCTAAGAGACCTCCTTATGTGATTTTTCACAGAAGTTCTCTCTTCATCAGAAAACCTCTGCTTTAAATAATGGATTTTAAAAGCATGAATTTTCTGATTTGACAGGTGTATTCTACCTGTAATGAAACCGTTTATATGAATTTAGATGTTTTAGAAAATATGCTTTGAAATAGGATAACATATTTATGTACAATATTCAATGCTTTTCGATAATGAACTGTTACTTCTAAGCAGCATCACTTAAGATAGCAAAAGATGAAAAGATATGGTATGATAGGGATAAATGGAAAGAAAATTCCAATCAATGCTATGATACGAAATGTATTTTGGAATAAGTGGAAAAGAGGATTCAAAGTGAACTACGGAGAGATTAAAAAATGTGATATTGCAAATGGAGAGGGTGTTCGTGTTGCCCTTTTCGTGTCAGGCTGCAGGCATCATTGTAAGGGATGTTTTAACAGTATGACATGGGATTTTAATTATGGAAAGAAATTTACGGAAGAAACAGAAGAAGAGATTCTGGAAGCGTTGAAGCCGAATTATATTGATGGACTGTCATTGCTTGGTGGCGAACCATTCGAACCGGAGAATCAGGAAGTGCTTGTGAAGCTTTTAAGAAAAGTGAAGGAACGTTATCCGAAGAAGAACATCTGGTGTTACAGTGGTTATTTGTTCGATGAGGAATTGAAGAAAGAAAGCAGGGCGAGATGCGAGTATACGGATGAGATGCTTTCTATGCTGGACGTACTTGTGGATGGAAGATTCGAGGAAGATAAGAAAAATATTACACTGCTGTTCAGAGGATCAGAAAATCAGCGCTTGATCGATGTGAAGAAATCACTGGAACAAGACAAGGTTGTAGAATGGAAACCGGCAATAAAAAGAGGACTTTAAACGGAAAAAAGCCTTGACTTATATTCGCATAGTTTTTATAATAAATAGGTATATTGTAAAAACGCAGATGAGGAGTAGTAGAAGGAAAAGATGCTTTTCAGAGAGCTGTCGGCAGGTGTGAGACAGCAGCACAGACTTTGAACTGACCTCGGAGTTCTTTCGGTGAAAAGATGTTATATTGATTAGCCGGAGGCGGGAGTTCCCGTTATAGAATGAATGAGTGCATTTGAACTTTGTGTCAGATGAATAAGAGTGGTACCACGGAATTAAAGCCTTTTCGTCTCTTGGATATATGAGAAGAAGAGGCTTTTCTTTATATTGATGAAAGAGAGGAATTAAGTACATGGGTACAAAGATTGTTTACAATCACAAAGCCATTGAGAAAAAATGGCGTGAGAAATGGGAAGAGACACCGGTCAATCCAAGAAATGGAAAAGACGGAAACAAGAAACCGAAATATTACTGCCTGGATATGTTCCCGTATCCATCAGGAAATGGTCTTCATGTAGGACATTGGAGAGGATATGTAATCTCTGATGTATGGAGCCGTTATAAATTACAGCAGGGATACTACATCGTTCATCCAATGGGATGGGATGCATTCGGTCTTCCGGCTGAGAACTATGCGATCAAGATGGGCGTTCACCCGGCGAAATCCACAGAGGCGAACATCACGAATATTAAGAGACAGATCAATGATATCGCAGCACTGTATGACTGGGATATGGAAGTAAATACAACAGATCCTGAGTTCTACAAGTGGACACAGTGGATCTTCGTTAAGATGTTCAAGGAAGGTCTTGCTTACGAGAAAGAGTTCCCGATCAACTGGTGTCCGTCCTGTAAGACAGGTCTTGCGAACGAAGAGGTTGTGAATGGTAAATGTGAGCGTTGTGGTGCAGAGGTTACAAAGAAGAACCTTCGTCAGTGGATGCTTCGCATTACAAAATATGCAGACCGTCTGTTGAATGACCTTGATAAACTTGACTGGCCGGAGAAGGTTAAGAAGATGCAGGCTGACTGGATCGGAAAATCTTACGGTGCAGAAGTTGACTTCCCGGTAGAAGGAAGAGATGAGAAGATCACTGTTTATACAACAAGACCGGATACACTCCACGGAGCTACATTTATGGTACTTGCTCCTGAGCACGAACTGGCAGCATCTCTCGCAACAGATGAGACAAGAGATGCAGTAGAGAAATACATTTATGATGCATCTATGAAGTCCAATGTTGACCGTATGCAGGACAAAGAGAAGACAGGAGTTTTCACAGGAAGCTATGCGATCAACCCACTGAATGGAGCAAAGACACCGATCTGGCTGTCTGATTATGTACTGGCTGACTACGGTACAGGAGCAATCATGTGTGTACCTGCACATGATGACCGTGACTTCGAGTTCGCAACAAAATTCAATATTCCGATCATTCAGGTTATCGCAAAAGACGGAGAAGAGATCGAGAATATGACAGAGGCATATACAGATGCAGTCGGAACAATGATCAACTCCGGTGAGTGGAACGGTATGGAGTCTTCTGTGCTTAAGAAAGAAGCTCCACATATGATCGAAGAGATGGGAATCGGACGCGCAACAGTAAACTACAAGCTGCGTGACTGGGTATTCTCCCGTCAGCGTTACTGGGGAGAGCCAATCCCGATCATTCACTGTCCGAAGTGTGGAAATGTTCCGGTACCGGAAGAAGAACTTCCACTTCGTCTGCCAGAGGTAGATTCCTACGAGCCAACAGGAACAGGTGAGTCACCACTTGCTGCAATCGATGAGTGGGTAAACTGCAAGTGTCCGGTTTGTGGAAGTGATTCCAAGAGAGAGACTAACACAATGCCACAGTGGGCAGGATCCTCCTGGTATTTCCTGCGTTATGTAGATAACCACAATTCAGAAGCACTTGTTTCCAGAGAAAAAGCAGACGAGATGCTTCCGGTAGATATGTACATCGGTGGTGTAGAACATGCTGTACTTCACCTTCTGTACTCCAGATTCTATACAAAATTCCTGTGCGATATCGGGGCAATCGACTTTGATGAGCCATTTCACAAACTGTTCAATCAGGGTATGATCACAGGTAAAAACGGAATTAAGATGAGTAAGTCCAAAGGAAATGTTGTATCACCGGATGACCTCGTACGTGATTACGGATGTGACTCCCTGAGAATGTATGAACTCTTCGTAGGACCACCGGAGCTGGATGCAGAGTGGGATGACCGTGGAATTGACGGCGTAAACCGTTTCCTGAAACGTCTTTGGAATATCCTTATGGAAAGCAAGGGGAAGGATGTTCAGCCTACAAAAGAGATGATCAAACTTCGTCACAGAATGGTTTATGACATCACAACAAGACTTGAAAGCTTCAGCCTGAATACAGTTATCTCCGGATTCATGGAGTACAATAACAAGTTCATGGAAATTGCAAAGAAAGAGGGCGGAATCGACAAAGAGACACTCGAGACAATCGCAGTACTTCTTTCTCCATTCGCACCGCACTTTGCAGAAGAGATGTGGGAGCAGCTCGGACATGAAGAGACAATCTTCAATGCAGGATGGCCAAAATATGATGAGAACGAGATGAAAGATGATGAGATCAAGATTCCGGTTCAGATCAACGGTAAGACAAAAGCTGTAATCGAGATCCCGGCAGATATCTCCAAAGATGATGCAATCGCAGCAGGTAAAGAGGCGATCGCTGATAAGCTGACAGGAAATGTGATCAAGGAGATCTATGTTCCGAAGAAGATTATCAATATTGTTATGAAATAATTCAAATAAATGAGAAATGGCGCAGATGGTAGAGATATTGTCTGCGTTATTTTTGATGTTTAACTTTATGATTTCGTAGTTTCTAAGAGGAGAGAAATATAGTAAGGTTAAAGATTTCCAGCGTCCTTGCAATGATACGTAAAAATACGTTGACACACGTATTTTTACGTAGTAACATATAAATATGATAAGGAAAGGAGACACAAAAGATGCCAATGAGCTCGAAGGAGATGCTAAAACTCCTGAAAGAAAATGGATTTGAAGTAATCAGTCAGAATGGTTAGCATGTAAAAATGAAGAATCTGAAAACTGATAAGACGGTAATTGTTCCTTATCACTCCAAGGACTTAAAAAAAGGATTGGAGCAGGCAATACTTAAACAGGCAGGGCTTAGATAGTCCTGTCGCTTGAAAGAGAGGTTATTTGATGAAGAATAGATTATTTTATCCAGCTGTTTTTCATAAAGCAGAAGAAGGCGGTTTCTGGGTTAGCTTTCCAGATTTTCCTGAATGCATGACACAGGGCGATAGCATGGATGAAGCATATGAAATGGCGATAGATGCATTAGGTTTGTCATTGTCCAGTATAGAAGATGAAGGTGCTGATATCCCAAAAGCATCAGAATTTGAAACGGTGGATCCTGAAGATGGGATTTTGGTAATTATAGAATTTGATATGGCAGAGTATCGGAGAAAGCACAGATCAAAGGCTGTAAAAAAGACTCTCAGTATTCCGGAATGGTTAAATGAAGCGGCTATTCGAGAGAATCTTAACTTTTCTCAGATTCTTCAAGAAGCTCTTATGGTGAAATTAGGGGTAAATGGAAGATTGCGGTAACATGTCTAAAAATTATTCCTAAGTCCTCTATGTATCATCAGATTCTTGGATGTTCCACAAGATCAAATGCAGAGTTATGAATCAGATAATCATAAGCAGCTGCAATCTCTTCCGGGGTATATGTGATATCATGCATGATCGCATATTTTACAGAATCTGCGAGCCCAAAGGTATAAAATCGCGCAATTGTCTCGCGACTGAGTATCTGGAGTTTCGCAGGTGATGTCAATGGATATTTGTTTAATAATGTAAGCAATGTATCATAAATAAATTGGAACATCAGATGATCGAAGGAGTTAGGACCTTCGATCAAATAAAGTCTCTTATAAAATTCTTTGTCTTTAGAAAGACAGGTGAAAAGAAGACGGAGAAGATCGTCTTCCATGTCATTTTCAATCAGTACCTGGATCTTATCTTTGATTTCTTTTTCGAGGATATATTCGATGATTTCGTATTTGTCCTGAAAATGTTTATAAAAAGTTGGACGGATCACATCAGCTCCGTCGGTGATCATCTTAACTGTAATCTTTTCAAAAGGCATCTTCATAATAAGTTCTTTGAAAGAGAGTGCCAGCAAATCTTTTGTCAGTTCTTTTTTCACTTCTGTCATTTGTTCAAATCCTTTCTACAATGGAAATATTATACCATAAAAAAGAGAATGTGATTAAAAAAGTTTCTAAGATTGACAGTTCTTTAACATGACTTTTCAAGAACATAGTGTTGAAATTTCTTGATATTTCGGATACATTTCACGTGATTTGTAGCCAAAAAAGAACAACAAAAAGAAAATGTTCAAACTACAGCACATTTGGAAAAAACTGAATCTTACATGAAAAAAAGGAAAATGCTAAAGTATGGAATAATAGCTTATACTTAAGAAAGGTTCCTTGAAAAGTAAGGAAAAGGTGAAAAAAATGGCAGGATTAAAATTTCAGGCAGAAAGAGCAGCATTTGGTTTGGCAGCAGATAAAGTACTTAAATATATGAACAAGACAGATGATAGAACGAAAGCACTTCTTAAGCTTGTAGATCTTACAGAAAATTTTGCAAAAGATCGTTTCCAGCCAGAGTCTTATGAAGCTGCAAGAAAGATGATTCAGGATCCGGACAACAAATGGGTTCAGTATCTGAACAGACTTTTTGATGAAGTAGATCCGCATGTCCTTAAGACAACAGCATTAAATCTTGGATTTGACGCAATGCTTTATGGAACAAAGTTAATGCACGAGTCACGTGAAAAATATCAGTGTAACATTCCATGGCTGATCCTGATGGACCCAACCAGCGCATGTAATCTGAAATGTACCGGATGTTGGGCAGCAGAGTACGGACATCTTTTGAATCTTTCTTTTGAAGATATGGATCGTGTGATCACACAGGGAAAAGAACTTGGAATTTATCTTTATATGCTGACAGGCGGAGAGCCACTCGTGAGAAAGAAAGATGTCATCCGTTTGTGCGAGAAACACAACGACTGCGTATTCCACGCATTTACAAACGGAACACTTGTAGATGAAGAGTTCTGCCAGGAGATGCAGCGTGTTGGTAATCTGTCATTGTCCATAAGTCTGGAAGGATATGAGGAAGTCAACGACGGCCGCCGTGGAAAAGGCGTTTATCAGAAAGTTATGCATGCAATGGATCTTTTGAAAACATACGGCTTGATCTTTGGAACATCAATCTGCTATACACGCGCTAACATTGACACAGTAACATCCGACAAATTCCTTGATATGATTATTGAAAAAGGATGTCGTTATGCATGGTATTTCCATTATATGCCGGTTGGAAATGATGCAGCACTGGATCTGCTTCCAACAAAAGAGCAGAGAGAATACATGTATCACCGCATCCGTGAGATCCGTGGATTGACAGGTGGAAAACAGCTCTTTGCATTCGATTTCCAGAATGATGGAGAGTTTGTAGGAGGATGTATTGCCGGCGGAAGAAATTACTTCCATATTAATGCAAATGGAGATGCAGAGCCATGCGTATTTATCCATTATTCAAGTGCAAACATTAAAGAAGTGAGCGTGCTTGATGCACTGCGCCAGCCACTGTTTATGGCTTACCATAACAATCAGCCATTTAACAACAATCATTTGCGTCCGTGCCCAATGCTCGAAAATCCAGAAAAACTGCAGCAGATGGTACACGAAACCGGCGCAAAATCAACAGACCTTCAGTCCCCGGAAACTGTAGAACACCTTTGCGGAAAATGCGAACATTACGCCAAAGAGTGGAAAACAAAAGCAGACGAACTTTGGGGTGAGAGATAATTAAAGTAAGAGCCAGAACAGGCACCACACACGGTAACTGTTCTGGCTCTTATGTTACATACTTTCAAAGGGATGAGGTAGAGCGGGCCGGTGCCCATGGTAATAGTAGGGCTGTCCTTGTGTATCATTCTAATGAAAGTATTCGATTTAATTGTATGAATCCAAGTTCAACAAATTCCTCTTACTTCTTCTGTGATTCTACTTCCTGCATTTTCATAGCACGAACTTTCAGAGGAAGTCCGAACAGGTTGATGAATCCGTCAGCGTCATGGTGATCATACAGATCTCCTGTTGTGAAGCTTGCAAGGGATTCGCTGTACAGTGAGTATGGAGATGTCTCTCCGGCACGGATGATATTTCCTTTATAGAGACGGAACTTAACTTCTCCTGTTACATACTGCTGTGTAACATCAACAAATGCCTGGATTGCTTCACGAAGTGGTGTATACCATTTTCCTTCGTATACGATCTGAGCAAATTTATTTCCAAGATCTTTCTTAACTTCATATGTAGCACGGTCGAGAACGAGCTCTTCAAGCTGGTCATGTGCTTCCATAAGGATTGTTCCACCAGGAGTCTCGTAAACACCACGGGATTTCATTCCAACAACACGGTTCTCAACGATATCAACGATTCCGATTCCATGTTTTCCTCCGAGACGGTTCAGTTCTGTGATGATTTCAGAAACTTTCATCTCTTTTCCGTTTACGCTCTTTGGAACACCTGCTTCAAATGTCATTGTAACGTATTCATCTTTGTCTGGTGCTTTCTCTGGTGTTGTGCTCAGTACGAGAAGATCATCGTAGTTTGGCTCATTTGCCGGATTCTCAAGTTCAAGTCCTTCATGGCTGATGTGCCACAGGTTACGGTCACGGCTGTAGCTGTGCTTTGCGTCAAATGGAAGATCAATTCCATGAGCTTTACAGTAATCGATCTCGTCTTCACGGGACTGCATTGTCCATACATCTGTCATACGCCATGGAGCGATGATCTTGATGTCCGGAGCAAGAGCTTTGATACCAAGCTCGAAACGGATCTGGTCATTTCCTTTTCCTGTTGCACCATGGCAGATAGCAACAGCGCCTTCTTTACGTGCAATCTCAACCAGTTTCTTAGCGATTGCCGGACGAGCCATGGAAGTTCCGAGAAGGTATTTGTTCTCATAAACAGCTCCGGCCTTTACGCAAGGAACGATGAAGTCATCACAGAATTCATCAATGATATTTTCAATATATAATTTAGAAGCTCCGGAAAGTTTTGCTCTTTCATCCAGTCCGTCCAGTTCTTCTCCCTGTCCACAATCGATGCAACAGCAGATAACGTCATAGTTAAATGTTTCTTTCAGCCACGGGATAATTGCTGTAGTATCAAGACCACCTGAATATGCTAATACAACTTTTTCTTTACTCATTTTATTGCCTCCTGAATGTATTTTATCAATTTCTGTTTCTCAGTTTCTTGAGTTCTAAAGATTTCTGCTTTAACAAGCTAAAACATACTATACACCACATTTTATAATTATGCAAGTATTATTTTAAAAAAATGAATAAAATGCATAAAGACACACATAATAAACAAAAAGAATGCATAAAACAATAGGCTATAAGAAAAAATATACAAGATATGATGAAAAGAATAAAATAAGAAGAAAATCAAAAAAATATTTAGGACAATATCATCGCCTTTTTTATATATCTTTATATAGTAGGAAAATACTATATACAAACTTTTTTGAAAAAACGCTTGCATATTATACATGGAAGATGTATTATTATGCAAGTAAAGCAGGGGAAGTGTATTTTTATACATTCAATTTCAGGAAATACTTTACATCCCGATTAAAGTGGTATATTATAAGGAGAAGTGATTGCGGTAACACGTTACCACAGTACAGTAAATATGCAATTCCCAGGGAACTTCTATTGGCTCCCATGGAAATGGTAAAAGAAAGGACTTGAGAACGATGATTAAGGTCGGAATTATTGGAGCAACCGGTTATGCAGGCGGCGAGCTCGTAAGAATATTGATGGGACATAAAGATGCAGAGATTGTCTGGTACGGATCCAGAAGTTATGTAGATCAGAAATATGCAGATGTATATAGAAACATGTTTCAGATTGTAGATGCAAAATGCATGGATGATAACATGGATGAGCTTGCCGAGCAGGTAGATGTGATCTTCACAGCAACTCCGCAGGGACTGTGTGCATCTCTGATCAATGAAGAAATCCTTTCAAAGACAAAGATCATTGATCTCAGTGCAGATTTCCGCCTGAAAGATGTGAAGGTTTACGAAGAGTGGTATAAAATCGAACACAAAGCACCGCAGTATATTGATGAAGCTGTCTATGGATTGTGCGAGATCAACCGGGACAAAGTGAAGGATGCACGTATCGTGGCCAATCCGGGATGTTATACAACATGTTCTATCCTGACAGCATATCCGCTTGCAAAGGAAGGACTGATCGATATGAGCACTCTGATCATCGATGCGAAGTCTGGAACTTCAGGAGCAGGAAGAGGAGCAAAGCTTCCGAATCTTTACTGTGAAGTGAATGAAAATATCAAAGCATATGGAGTAGCTACACATCGCCATACACCGGAGATTGAAGAACAGCTCGGATATGCAGCAGGAGAGAAAGTTGTATTAAACTTTACACCGCATTTAGTTCCAATGAATCGTGGAATTCTTGCGACAGAGTATGCAAAGCTTACGAAAAAAGTTACATATGAAGAAGTAAAAGCAATTTATGATAAATATTATGCAGATGAGAAATTTGTTCGTGTTCTGGAGAAAGATCAGTGTCCGGAGACCAAATGGGTAGAAGGAAGCAACTATGTAGACATTGGATTTAAGATCGATGAGAGAACAGGACGGATCATTATGATGGGAGCTATTGATAACCTTGTAAAAGGTGCCGCAGGACAGGCGGTTCAGAATATGAATCTGCTGTTTGGTCTTCCGGAGAGTGAAGGACTTGAACTCGTTCCGATGTTCCCATAGGTTATATTGATAAAGGTGGTATGTATGATACGTGTAATGACAATAGAGGATTATGATGAAGTATATAAATTGTGGAAGAAGATCCGGGGATTGGGAATCCGCAGTATCGATGATTCGAAAGAAGGTGTCGAACGTTTTCTGCGACGGAATCCGACAACGAGTTTTGTCGCAGTGAAAGAAGGAAAAATCGTCGGAAGTATTCTCTGTGGTCATGATGGAAGACAGGGAAGTCTCTATCATGTATGTGTGGATGAGGCATACCGAAGACATGGAATCGGAAAAGACATGGTCGTGCATAGCATGAAAGCTCTTCAGGAAGAGAAAATTAATAAAGTCTGCCTGATCGCATTTGCACAGAATAATGTAGGAAATGCATTTTGGAATACAATCGGATGGACGGAACGACTTGATGTGAATTATTATGATTTTATTTTAAATGAAGAAAATATTACAGCATTTAATGAACAGTAGAAAGGAAGCAGATCATATGAAGATTATCGAAGGCGGAGTTACCGCAGCAAAAGGATTTGAAGCAGCGGCAACAGCAGCAGGAATCAAATACCAGGGACGTACAGATATGGCGATTATTTACAGTGAGAAACCGTGTAAAGTTGCCGGAACATTTACAACGAATGTAGTAAAGGCAGCTCCGGTGAAGTGGGATAGACAGATTGTAGAGAGCAAACAGAAATCACAGGCAGTTATTGTAAACTCCGGAATTGCAAATGCGTGTACCGGAGAGGAAGGTATGAAATACTGTGAAGAGACAGCAAAAGAGGCAGGAAAAGTTCTTGGAATCGATGAGAAAGGTGTTCTTGTAGGTTCTACAGGAGTCATCGGAATGCAGATCCCAATTGATAAGATCAAAGCCGGAATTACAGAACTTGCCAAGGGAAAGAAAGCTGATCTGGCAAGTGGAACAGAAGCTGCAAAAGCAATCATGACAACTGATACGAAGAAAAAAGAAGTTGCGGTTACATTTATGGCAGGAGATACAGAAGTAACGATCGGAGGAATGGCGAAAGGTTCCGGAATGATTCATCCGAATATGTGTACAATGCTTGCATTTATTACAACGGATGCAAAAATTTCCAAAAAAGCACTTCAGGCGGCAATGAGCAGTGATGTTGAGGATACTTATAACATGATCTCTGTTGACGGAGATACTTCAACAAATGATACAGCACTTCTTCTCGCGAATGGAATGGCCGGAAATGAGAAGATTAAAGAAGGCACACCGGAATTCGATGCATTCAAAGAGGCTCTTCATTATGTAAATGAGACACTTGCGAAGGCAATGGCGGGAGACGGAGAAGGTGCAACAGCACTTTTTGAAGTAAAGGTTGTCGGAGCACAGACAAAAGAGCAGGCAAAAGTTCTTGCAAAATCTGTTGTATGCTCGAATCTTACAAAGGCTGCAATCGCAGGACACGATGCAAACTGGGGAAGAATCCTTTGTGCAATGGGATATTCCGGAGCGCAGTTTGATCCGGAGCAGGTAGATCTTTTCTTCGAGAGCTGTGCAGGAAAGCTTCAGATCATTGCTAATGGAACAGCAACAGATTATAGCGAAGAAAAGGCAACAGAGATTCTTTCACAGGAAAAAGTGACAGCCATTGCTGACTTAAAAGCCGGAGATGCAGAAGCTACTGCGTGGGGCTGTGACCTGACACATGGATACATTGATATCAATGCGGATTACAGAAGTTGATTTATAGAGAAATTATTATTTCTTTAAAGACGCTGAAAAGATAAAAAAGGGAGACAGAAAAAATGACAAGCAATATGCAGAAATATCTGGATAAAGCGCAGGTGCTGATCGAGGCACTGCCTTATATCCAGCGCTTTAACCGTAAAATCATCGTAGTAAAATATGGCGGAAGTGCCATGGTGGATGAAAGTCTGAAACGCAGAGTAATCGAGGATGTTACACTTCTGAAACTGTGTGGATTCAAACCGATCATCGTGCATGGCGGTGGTAAGGAAATCAGCAAGTGGGTTGGAAAAGTCGGAAAAGAAGCAGAGTTTATCAACGGACTTCGAGTGACAGATGCAGAGACAATGGAGATTGCTGAGATGGTTCTGGGACGCGTGAATAAGAGTCTTGTACAGCTTGTAGAGAGTCTTGGCGTGCGTGCGATCGGAATCAGTGGAAAGGATGGAAATCTTCTCCAGGTTGAGAAGAAGTTTTCAGACGGACAGGATATCGGATTCGTAGGAGATGTCAAGAAAGTAAATGCAGAGATTTTGTATGACCTTCTGGAAAAAGATTTCCTTCCGATCATTTGCCCGGTTGGTATGGATGACGAATACAATACGTATAATATCAATGCTGATGATGCAGCTTGCGCAATCGCCCGTGCAATGAAAGTTGAGAAGCTTGCATTCCTGACAGATATTGAAGGTGTTTATAAAGATCCAAAAGATCCTTCTACATTGATTTCTGAACTGGAGGTCAAAGAAGCCAAGGAATTGATTGCTGACGGATATATTGGAGGTGGAATGCTTCCAAAACTCCAGAATTGTATTGATGCGATTGAAAGTGGTGTATCCCGTGTTCATATTCTGGATGGAAGAATCCCACATTGTCTGTTGCTTGAAATCTTTACAAACAAAGGAATCGGTACAGCAATTTTAAATCAGAAAGAAAGCAGGTATTATGATGGTGAACAGTAAAATACAGGCGGCAGAAGAGAACCTGATCCATGTATACAATCGATTCCCGATTGCACTGGATCACGGAGAAGGAATGTATCTGTATGATACAGAAGGAAAAGAATATCTTGACTTTGCAGCAGGATTTGCTGTGTCAGGACTTGGATATGATAATAAAGAACTGAATCAGGCATTAAAAGATCAGATTGATAAGTTATACCATACATCAAATCTTTATTTCCACGAGAGCTGTGGAGAGGCAGCAAAAGAATTAAACCGCATTTCCGGAATGGACAGAGTTTTCTTTACAAACAGTGGTGGAGAGGCAAATGAAGGTGCTCTGAAAGCGGCAAGAAGATATGCTTACACAAAGAAGACAGGAAGATATGAATTTATAGCAATGCAGAATTCTTTCCATGGAAGAAGCTTCGGAGCAGTTTCTGTGACAGGACATGATTCTTATCGTGAACCGTTTGAGCCGGTTGTTCCAGGTGTAAGATTTGCAGAGTTTAATGATCTTGACAGTGTGAAAGCACTGGTAAATGATAAGACTTGTGCAATTATTTTGGAACCGCTGCAGGGCGAAGGCGGAATCAATCTTGCAACACAGGAATTTATGGAAGGAATCCGTAAGATCTGTGATGAAAATGGAATCCTGATGATCTGTGATGAAGTGCAGTGCGGAATGGGAAGAACCGGAAATATGTTTGCATGGCAGGGATTTGGTGTAAAACCGGATATTCTGACTATGGCGAAAGCAATCGGAAACGGAATTCCGGTCGGTGCATTTGCAATGACGGAAGAAGTGGCAAAATATTCTCTGCAGCCGGGAGATCACGGCGCAACTTATGGAGGAAATCCACTGGCATGTACAGCTGTTAAGACAGTGATCGAGATTTTTGAACGTGAAGATATTGTAGGACATGTAAATCAGGTTGCTCCATATCTGACAAAAAAACTGGATGAGCTTGTGGATGAGCTGGACTGTGTTGTCAAAAGAAAAGGAAAAGGTCTGATGCAGGGAATCGAGATTACAAAACCTCTTGCAGAAGTAAATAAAAAGACAATTGAAGAAGGACTTCTGATTATTCAGGCTCAAGGAAATGTGATCCGTTTTGTTCCACCGCTGATCGTAGAAGAAAAGCATATTGATGAGATGATCGAAAAACTGAAACGTGCACTTGCATAAGAAATCTTATACATAAAAAAGCCGGCATTTGCTTATACTATTTCTATAGGGAGGTATGAGCTTATGGCCGGTTTTTTGATTGCACTGCTATCAGGTGCGCTGATGAGTGTACAGGGAGTGTTCAACGCGCAGGTGACAAAGACGACAGGAATCTGGGTAAGCAATGGGTGGGTGCAACTTTCAGCATTTTTTTTGTGTCTGTTTGTCTGGCTGGCAACTGGAAGAGACTCTGTTGCAGCACTTATGGAAGTCCAGCCGCGCTATATGTTGCTGGGAGGTGTGATCGGAGCAGGGATCACATGGACTGTCATTAAAAGTGTGGATGCCCTGGGACCTGCAAGATCAGCACTTTTCATTGTTGTTTCCCAGCTGGCGGTTGCTTATCTGATCTCACTATCCGGAATGTTCGGAATGGAAAAAGAACCATTTTCATGGAGAAAATTGATTGGATTGTTGATCGCAGCCGGTGGAATTGTTCTTTTCCAATGGAAATAGAAAGTTTTGCGGGTATTGTAACAAGTCTGTAACAAAGCGTTAAATTGTCTATTGTATTTTTGAGAAAAATTCGTTACAATATTTATGTCCGGTTTTAAGGGGAAGTCTGACTGTCTGAGAACAGTGAGGCAATAGGATGAAGAACGGATGGAAGAAAATATGCAGATGCCGTAAAGGGCAGATGCTAAAAGGAATTGTATTGACTTTAACTTTGGCTTTTTTGACCATGGGATTGTGTGGCTGTGCAGAGAAGCATGACGCAGCGGAAGAACTTGAAGAGTTCACACTGGAGGGAGAATCTGATGTAGGAAAGAATTCCTCAAATTCCAAAACAGAGTCAGAAAAAGGATCTCAGGGTGGCACAGATGCAGAAGAAGGAATGCCGGAGACGTTATATGTTCATGTATGTGGAGCTGTGAATGCTCCGGGGGTGTACGAACTGAGGACAGATGCACGGATTTACGAAGCATTGGAAGCGGCCGGTGGAATGACAGAAGATGCTGCCGCAGATTGGATCAATCAGGCAGAAGCTTTGAGTGATGGAGAGCGGATCTATGTGCCAACGCAGGAAGAAGCAGAGGAGTCAGCACAATCTGTTTCCGGTCAGTGGGCAGATCCGAATGGAAATGCAGGTGGATCAGTCAGTGATAAAATTAATATAAATACAGCCGCAAAAGAAGAATTGATGACCTTGAGTGGAATCGGAGCATCAAAGGCAGAGAGTATTCTGAAATACAGACAGGAGCATGGAAACTTTCAGAGTATAGAGGATCTCAAGAAGATCGAGGGAATCAAGGATGGCGTGTTTAATAAGATAAAAGACGATATTACGGTATAGGAGCGGGCAGGCAGAAGAACGGCCAGAAAGAGGAGTATGAGCAAGAAGATATTAGTTGTTGATGATGAAAAATTAATCGTAAAGGGGATTCGGTTCAGTCTGGAACAGGAAGGAATGGAAGTGGATTGCGCTTATGATGGAGAAGAAGCATTAGAATATGCGAGAAGATGTGAGTATGATCTTGTACTTCTTGATGTCATGCTTCCGAAACTGGATGGTTTCCAGGTATGTCAGCAGATTCGTGAATTTTCAGATATGCCGATTGTTATGTTGACTGCCAAGAGTGAGGATATGGATAAGATCCTTGGTCTGGAATATGGTGCGGATGATTATATCACAAAGCCGTTCAATATTCTTGAAGTGAAGGCAAGAATCAAGGCAATCATGCGCAGAACAGCGAAACGCAAGGAAGAGCCGGCTGGCAGTCCGGTGCTTGTGAAAGGAAATATGAAGATTGATTGCGAAGGACGCCGTGTTTTCATCGGGGAACGTGAGATCAATCTTACAGCGAAGGAATTTGATGTGCTTGAGCTTCTGGCAATGAATCCGAATAAGGTTTACAGCAGAGAGAATCTGCTGAATCTGATCTGGGGATATGATTATCCGGGTGATGCAAGAACTGTAGATGTACATATCCGTCGTTTACGAGAGAAGATAGAACAGAATCCAAGTGAACCAAAATACGTACATACGAAGTGGGGAGTGGGTTATTATTTCCAGGGGTAAGAATACATTTTCATTTAAGAAAAAGATCTTTAACAATCTTAGATTCCGAATTTTTATTATGGTGCTTCTTGCCGGGCTTGTGCCCAGCGTAGTAGCACTATTTGGAATCGTAAAAGTCTATGAGTCACGTGCTGTGTCACTTCGAACAGCAGAAATTCAGAATCAATGTACAATTTTAACGAATCAGATCAGTGCGAGCCATTATTTTGAGGACACCTCACAAGAGGTGGTCAATGACAGCCTGAATCAGCTGACTAACATTTATAACGGAAGAGTTATGGTAATTGACGATCAGCTGAGGGTAGTCAAGGATACTTACAGTCTGGATGAGGGAAAGCTGGATGTATCTGAAAGTGTAGTGCGCTGTATGAAGGGGACGAGCACGAATAATTATGATAAGAAGAATCATTATATCGAGGTGACTGCACCGATTGCAATACCCGGAGATGATCAGATTCGCGGTGTAATGCTGGCAAGTGTTTCAACTGATAGTATTGAGGATTCTCTGGATGTATTATATACACAGGGGAGCGTGATTATTGGTCTTGTGATGATTTTTCTGACGATTGTTGCAGTGTTTGCAGCAGATCGTGTAGTACGTCCGCTGCATCAGATTGCAGCTACGATCGAGAATGTAAGTGCAGGGTATAGCGACGATGTTTTGCATGTGGATACATTTACAGAAACGAAAAGTATCAGTGAAGCAATTAATAAGATGATGGGAAGGCTGAAGCTTTTGGATGATTCCAGGGAAGAATTTGTATCCAATGTATCTCACGAACTGAAGACTCCGATGACATCGATGAAAGTACTGGCCGATTCACTTCTGGAGCAGGAGAACCTTCCGGTTGAGATGTATCAGGAATTCATGGGTGATATTGCAAAAGAGATTGACCGTGAGAATAAGATCATTACAGATCTTTTATCACTTGTGAAGATGGACAAGAAGGGGCAGACGCTGAATATTGAATCCATTAATATCAATGAACTTCTGGAACAGATTTTGAAGAGATTAAAACCAATTGCAGAGAAAAAGAATGTGGAGATCGTAATGGAGAGCTTTCGTCCGGTTACGGCGGAGATTGATGAGACAAAGCTGTCACTTGCGATTTCCAATCTGGTAGAAAATGCAGTAAAGTATAATCATGATAATGGATGGGTTCATGTATCATTGAATGCAGACCACAAATTTTTCTATGTAAAAGTAGAAGATTCAGGAATTGGAATTCCGAAAGAGGATCAGGCGCATGTTTTTGAACGTTTCTTCCGTGTGGATAAATCTCATTCCAGAGAAATCGGAGGAACAGGACTTGGACTTGCAATTGCGCGAAATGCTGTGATTGCACATAGAGGTGCGATCAAAGTATTCAGTGAAGAAGGCGAAGGAACAACATTTACTGTGAGAATTCCATTGATCTATACAGCTTCTTAGGAGAAAAGTTATGAAAAAAAGAAAAGGGATCGCAGTGTTGCTTATTCTGATTCTTTCTCTCGCAGTAACTGCGTGTGGGGATCGTTATGGAGTAAAGGAAGGCGAATCTTACATTTACTGTATGAATACAGATAAGACAGGACTTGTAAAGGTTGCAGCTAAGATCAGCGGCAATTCTGCGATAAAAAAGGCGGAATCTGTAATCGATGAGATGAAGAAACCAACGAATGAAATTGAATATACACAGGCAATTCCGGAACAGGTGAAATTGCTCGACTGTGCTTTAAAGGGCAGTATCCTTGAGATTAATTTCAGCGAAGAATATTATGAAGTGAAATCCTTAGATGAGAAACTGATGCGGGCAGCAATTGTGCAGTCACTGCTTCAGATTGACGGAATTGATGCGGTATCTGTCCGTGTGGAAGGAGAACCACTCAAAGACGATGAAGGAAATGAGGTCGGTCTGATGAATGAGGACGATATTGTTGACACGACAGGTTCTTCGTTAAGTTCTTATCAGAGTGATACATTGAAGTTATATTTTGCAGATCAGAATGGATCCAAACTGGTCAAACAAGAGGTGGACGTTCATTACAGCAGTAATGTCTTGAAAGAAAAACTGATTGTAGAAAAGCTGATGCAAGGCCCATCTGAGGAGGGGGCATATCCAACGATCAATCCGGCGGCTAATCTGTTGAGTGTAACGACAAAGGATGGAATCTGTTATGTGAATTTTGACAGCACATTTCTGATCAGTGCGTATGATGTACTGCCTGAGATCACGATTTATTCTATTGTGGATTCTCTTGTAGAGGGAACAGGAGTAAGGCAGGTACAGATTACGATCAATGGTGAATCGAATGCAAAATACATGGAGAAGGTGGACTTGTCACAGCCATTGAATGAAGAGCAGGACTGGATAGCAGCAGATAACAAAGAATGAGAAAACGCCCGCTCTGTATGGTATGTCTTATACTGCTTGCCATACAGCTTGTAAGAGTGAGTTTTTTACAGAATACAAAAGATCAGAAACCGTCCCTTGCAGAAACATTGATTTCAGATGAGAAAGATGTGATTTGCGAGGGCACGGTTTATAAAATTGAAAATAAATCACAATCAACTGCAATTTATCTGAAAGATGCGGTTGTTTCTTGTACAGATCAAAAGAGTAAGAATCAGATAATCAAAGAAAAGAAAATCCTTGTAACAATAAAAAATAATAAATCCGGTAAAAAAATCAGAATGAAAATAGGACAGAAGCTGAATGTGTGGGGGACAAAACAGTCGTTTCATCCGCCAAGGAATCCGGGTAATTTTAACCAAAAAAGTTATTATCAAAAACAGGGAATCCATGTTGGGGTTTTAACAAAGGCAGAACAGGTGGAGATAGTTTTGTCTGAAAAAGACAAGAACTGGATTGTATCACGATGGAATAGCATACGGAATCAGCTGGACCGGCTGAAAAATTACTGGAACTGGAAGATTGTAAGCCAGATGGGAAAAACACATGGCGCGATGCTTTCTGCAATCTTGTTGGGAGAAAAGAGCGGACTTGATCCGGAGATGAAAAAATTGTATCAGAAGAACGGATTAGGACATCTGCTTGCAATTTCGGGATTACACATGTCACTGATCGGAATGTCTGTTTACCGGTTATTAAGAAGAATGGGAAATTCATTTCTGTTTTCCGGAATTGCCGGAGGAGGGATTTTGTTTTTTTATTTGGTTATGACAGGTCCACAGGTGTCCAGTCTTCGTGCACTTCTTATGTTTTTTATCCGCATGGGGGCAGAAATTACCGGGAGAGATGTGGATCAACCTACAAGCCTGGCGGTTACAGCAGCTATCTTAAGCATATATCAACCGCTGTATCTGTTAGACGCAGCATTTTTACTTTCGTTTGGTGCAATTCTTGGGATTTTATTATTGTATCCAATTTTTGAACAGAAAACACGTTTGAAAGCATGGGAAGGATTTAAGATTAGTTTAGCTGTTAATGGAATGCTTCTGGGAATCATGCTGTATTATTATTTTGAGATACCACCGTATGCACTCGTTTTGAATGTTATTTTAATTCCGTTGTTTCCATTTGTGATGTTGACAGGTATAGGTGGAATTTTGTTTTCAGAATTATCGGGAACCGTAGGAAAAATTGGATTCAGAAGCTGTGATCGCCTGTTGTCCTTCTATGATAAATTATGTGAGCTGACATCAGCGCTTCCGGGCAGCAGGATCGTGACCGGACAGCCAGAGTTATGGTGGGTGCTTATTTACTATGGTGTGCTGTTGTTTTTGTGCTTCCTGTTTCATGCAATGAAAAATAAGACAGATAACCGAAGAAAACAGGCGGGATTTTCACTTCTTGTTTGTATTGTCATAGCAGGATCGATCTGCGGATGCGGAATACTCAATAATGATTCAAAAAACCTTCAGGTGACGGTTCTGGATGTTGGACAGGGGGACTGTATTTTTATAAGAGACAGGGAAGGAAAGAGAATGCTGGTGGATGGAGGGAGCAGTGATCTGTCTTCTGTCGGTACTTACCGGATAGAGCCGTTTCTATTATCGCAGGGGGTCAGAAAACTGGAGTATGTTTTTGTGACACATGGTGATGCGGATCACATCAATGGAATTCAGGAACTTCTGCAAAATCAGAAACAGGGAGTGGAAATCGATGCGCTTGTTCTGCCGCCGGAAGAATATATGGATGAGAAATTACTCCATCTTGCAGAAATAGCGAAAGAAAATGGGACGAGAGTGTTGACAATTTATGCCGGAGAAAAAGCAGGAACGTATTTAAAATGCATTGCTCCGTTGACAACGAGGAAAAACGAGCGTATTCGTGGCAAGGAAGAGGAGATGCCTCGTCTGGAAGCGGGAAATGAAGCATCTGTTGTACTTGAATTGAAGGATGGGGCGTTTCAAATGCTTCTGACAGGAGATTTGGAAGGAAGAGGAGAGGAACAGCTGGTGGAAAGCGGAGCATTGGAAAGCTGTCCAATCTTAAAAGCAGGACATCATGGGTCGAAGAATTCGGGAAGTGAAGAATTTCTTCAGATTGTGAAACCCAGATTAACATTAATCTCAGCGGGGATAGAAAATCGCTACGGACATCCACATGAGGAGACGCTGGAACGCCTGCGGGAAATCGGAAGTGAAGTATTGTCCACGCAGGAATGTGGTGCAATTACACTAAGGAGCGATGGACGAAAAATAAAGGTTCACAAGTATTTATAAAACAGGAATAGGTGATAAAAAGGCTCTTGTCAAAGTGTTGGTTATTCATTTATAATAGAATAGTTATGAAGACCTTAAATGAAGATTTAAAATCAGGACAATTTAAGCAGGTATATCTTCTCTGTGGAGAAGAAGGATATCTGAAGAAACAGTATAAGAACCGTTTTGTGAAGGCAATGCTTCCGGAAGGTGATACGATGAACTATTCGTATTATGAAGGGAAGAATACGCCAGTGAAAGAAGCAATCGATCTTGCAGAGACCTTACCTTTCTTTGCAGAGCGCAGACTGATCGTATTTGAGAATACGGGATTTTTTAAAACTGCGGCAGGGGCAGATCTGGCGGATTATATTAAGGACATGCCAGAGACAACCTGTTTTATCTTTGTGGAAGAAGAGATTGATAAGAGAAATAAGCTCTATAAAGCAGTGAAATCAAAAGGATATATTGCAGAGCTGTCCACGCAGGATGCAGGAACTTTGAAACGCTGGGTTGCAGGTCTGGTCCGAAAAGAGCAGAAGCAGATTTCGGAGTCTGTGATCGTGTATTTTCTGGATAAAGTTGGAACAGATATGGAAAATATCCAGGGAGAGCTGGAGAAAGTATTCTGTTATGCACTGGAGAGGGATACAATCACGAAGGAAGATATTGATGCTGTCTGTGTGACGCAGATCACGAATCATATTTTTGAGATGGTAGATGCGGTTGCAGCCGGAAATCAGCAGAAAGCACTGGATCTGTATTATGAACTGCTGGCTTTAAAAGAACCGCCGATGCGTATTCTTTTTCTGTTGGTACGTCAGTACAGGATGCTTTTCCATGTCAAGGCACTTGCAAACCAGGGGTATGGAAGAAAAGAGATTGCGTCTAAAGCAGGCTTACATCCATTTGTGGCAGGAAAGAACATGGAACAGGCGAAGCGGTTTAAGATGGGACAGCTGCGCCGTGTGATGGAAGAAGGGGCACAGTTGGAGCAGGATGTAAAGACAGGATTGCTGACAGACAATCTTGCGGTAGAACTTTTTATTGTAAAACAGTCAGAAAGATAGATGGAGGTAAGAAGTATTGTCAACAATTGATCAGAGTCATATTAGAAATTTTTGTATTATAGCACATATCGATCACGGTAAATCTACACTGGCGGATCGTATCATTGAGCAGACAGGACTTTTGACTAGCAGAGAAATGCAGTCACAGGTTCTCGATAACATGGATCTGGAGAGAGAGCGTGGAATCACGATCAAAGCACAGGCAGTCCGTACTGTATATCAGGCAGATGACGGAGAAGAGTATATTTTCAACTTGATCGATACACCTGGACACGTCGATTTCAACTATGAGGTATCCCGAAGTCTGGCGGCCTGTGATGGAGCAATTCTTGTTGTTGATGCAGCACAGGGAGTTGAGGCACAGACGCTTGCGAATGTATATCTTGCACTGGATCATGATCTGGATGTTATGCCGGTTATCAACAAGATTGATCTACCAAGCGCAGAGCCGGAGCGTGTAAAAGAAGAGATAGAAGATGTGATCGGAATCGATGCGGAGAATGCACCACTGATTTCTGCTAAGACAGGACTGAATGTACATGAAGTTCTCGAGCAGATTGTACAGCAGATTCCGTCACCGGTCGGAGATCCGGATGCACCGCTTCAAGCACTGATCTTTGATTCCAAGTACGATTCTTACAAGGGAGTTATTGTATTCTGCCGTATCAAGGAAGGTACGGTCAGAAAAGGTACACCGATGCTTATGATGGCAACAGGTGCGAAAGCAGAAGTTGTAGAAGTTGGAACTTTTGGAGCGGGACAGTTCATTCCATGTGACGCACTTGAAGCAGGAATGGTAGGATATATCACAGCCAGTCTTAAGAATGTAAAGGATACCCGTGTCGGAGATACGATCACGAATGCAGAGAATCCTTGTGCAGAACCACTTCCGGGATATAAGAAAGTAAATCCGATGGTATATTGCGGACTATATCCGGCAGACGGAGCAAAGTATCCGGACTTGAGAGATGCACTTGAGAAACTGCAGCTTAATGATGCTGCGCTTCAGTTTGAGGCAGAGACATCGGTAGCACTTGGATTCGGATTCCGTTGTGGATTCTTGGGACTCCTTCATCTGGAGATCATTCAGGAACGTCTGGAAAGAGAGTACAACCTTGATCTTGTTACAACAGCACCGAGTGTTATTTACAAGATCCATAAGACAAACGGTGATGTGATCGATCTGACAAACCCGACAAACATGCCGGATCCTGCAGAGATTGAATATATGGAAGAGCCTATGGTAAAGGCAGAGATCATGGTGACATCCGAGTACATCGGAGCGATCATGGATCTGTGTCAGGAACGCCGTGGAATCTATCAGGGAATGGAATATATTGAAGAGACAAGAGCCGTGTTGACATATCATCTGCCACTCAACGAGATTATTTATGATTTCTTTGATGCATTGAAATCAAGATCTAGAGGATACGCATCTTTTGATTATGAGATGCTTGGTTATGTACGTTCCGAGCTTGTCAAACTTGACATTCTGATTAACAAAGAAGAAGTGGATGCTCTTTCCTTTATTGTATTCGAAGGAAGCGCTTATGAGCGTGGAAGAAAGATGTGTGAGAAGCTGAAAGAAGAGATTCCAAGACAGCTTTTCGAGATTCCGATCCAGGCAGCAGTCGGAAGTAAGATTATTGCGAGAGAGACAGTTAAGGCAATGCGTAAGGACGTTCTTGCGAAATGTTACGGCGGTGATATTTCACGTAAGAAGAAACTGCTTGAAAAGCAGAAAGAAGGAAAGAAGAGAATGCGTCAGGTTGGAAATGTAGAGATTCCACAGAGTGCATTCATGAGTGTCCTGAAGCTGGATGAAAACTAGATAAAAGAAGGAAGGAAAAGATACTGTTTTTATCAGACAGTATCTTTCTGTATTTAAAGATGAAAAAGAGAAATTTAGAATTATATCTCCATATTCCGTTCTGCGTAAGAAAATGTAATTATTGTGATTTTTTTTCAGCAAGTGGAACAGAGGAAGAACAGGCAGCTTATGTCAGTGCTATGGTACAGGAGATTCAGAGTTATCAGGAATTATCTGGAGAGTATGAAGTTCAGACCATTTTCCTGGGAGGCGGAACACCGTCTCTTCTGACACCGGAACAGATAGAACAGATTTTTAATGCAATTTATCATACATTTTCAGTAAATGAGAATGCAGAGATCACAATGGAAATGAATCCGGGAACAGTTGATATCGAGAAACTTCATGCCATGAAAGCAGCAGGGGTGAACAGACTGAGTATTGGACTTCAGTCGGCACAAAATGAAGAACTGAAAATGCTAGGAAGAATCCATACATTTGAAGAATTCCTTGAGACTTGGAAACTGATAGAACAGGCTGGATTCAAAAACCGGAACATAGACCTCATGTCCGCACTTCCGGGACAGACGATAGAAAGCTACGAAGATACACTTTCAAAAGTTCTGGCACTTGAGCCGGAACATATATCCGCATATAGTTTGATATTGGAAGAAGGAACAGTATTTTACGACTGGTATGAAAAAGGAAAATTAGACCGTGGCGCATGGAAACTTCCGTCTGAGGAAGAAGAATATGCGATGGGAGAGTTGACAATACTAAGACTCGCAGAAGCCGGAATGCATCGATATGAGATTTCCAATTATGCAAAGCAGGGAAAAGAATGCAGACATAATCTGGGATACTGGGACAGAACGGAATACCTTGGGATTGGAGCAGGGTCCTCCTCATTGATCAAAGGAGAGCGGTTTGATCATATTCGAGATCGGAAAGCATATATTGAAAAGATTAGAAATGGCGAGTCGATTCTTATTGACAGAGAAATTCTTTCCGTGGAATCGCAGATGGAAGAGTTCATGTATCTGGGGCTTCGAAAAGTAGAGGGAGTTTCGAGAACAGATTTTCAGAACTATTTTGGAAAGAATGCAAATGATGTATATGGAAAAATTCTTGATAAATTAGAAGAAGAACAATTGCTGGAATTTAGTGGAGATCGAATCAGACTGACGCATCGTGGGATGGATGTCAGCAATTGTGTGCTGGCGGAGTTCTTGTTTTAAAGGCTGAAAACCAAAATTGTGCAAAACCAACCAAAAACAGTCATGAAATTTGTTGATTAGTTTGATTGACTATGAACGAGTTTGAACGTATAATACAAGCATAAAGAAAAACAATGGTCAGAGAGAAGGAGAATGCAAAATGATTTACACAGTAACATTTAATCCGTCATTGGATTACATTGTCTCTGTTGAGGACTTTAAGCTTGGACTTACGAATCGAACGAGTTCAGAGCTGATCCTTCCAGGTGGAAAGGGCATCAATGTTTCTACAGTGCTTGGCAATCTTGGTATCGAGAATACTGCACTTGGATTTTTAGCCGGATTTACCGGAAAAGAGATTGAAAGAAGACTCAAAGAGATGGGAGTTGCATCTGATTTTATTGAGATCAATGAAGGTGTATCTCGAATCAACCTGAAGTTAAAATCAATCGACGGAACAGAGATTAACGGAAGTGGACCGGTGATTTCTCCGGAAGATGTAGAGAAGCTGATGGAGAAGCTTGACAAACTTGGAGAAGGTGATGTTTTATTTCTGGCAGGAAGTATTCCAACATCTATGCCGGATGACATGTATCAGAAGATTATGGCGAAGCTTGATGGCAAAGGCGTCATGATCGTTGTAGACGCAACGAGAGATCTGCTGTTGAACGTTCTTGAATATCATCCATTTTTAATAAAACCGAACAATCATGAACTTGGAGAGATTTTTGATGTGGAACTTCTGACAAGAGAATCTGTTGTACCATATGCAAAGAAACTGCAGGAAAAAGGAGCAAGAAATGTTCTTGTATCCATGGCAGGAGAAGGTGCCGTTCTTGTAGCAGAAGATGGAAGTGTTTATGATACTCCGGCGCCGAAAGGGGAATTAAAAAACGGTGTTGGAGCAGGAGACTCTATGGTAGCCGGATTTATGGCAGGCTGGATGGAGAAACATGAATACAGACATGCATTCCACATGGGAGTTGCATCAGGAAGTGCAAGTGCATTTTCAGAGAATCTGGCAACAAAAGAAGAGATTGCCGGAGTATATCAACAGGTTGTAAAGGAGGAGCGGTAGGGATTCATGGCTTCAGGTTCTTTTTTAAAAGGAGATACTAAAATGCTTACAGAACAAAGATATCAGATTATATTGGATTTGCTGAAAGAGAAGAAAAGTGTCACAGCAACAGAATTGAAAGAAATCTTAGATACATCAGAGTCTACGGTAAGAAGAGATATTACTGCACTTCATAAAGCCGGAAAGCTTATCAAGGTATTTGGCGGAGCGGTTGCGCTAGAAGATGAAGGCACTGTCTCTGCTTATGAACCGACAGTTGAGCAGAAGAGCGAACTCTATGTGGAAGAGAAAAGGAAAATCGCGCAATATGCGGCAGAACTGATCGAGGAGGAAGACTTTATTTATCTCGATGCAGGAACAACGACAGGTTATATGATTGATGCTCTTGGACATACCAATGCAGTTTTTGTGACAAATGCTGTTTCACATGCACAGAGACTGGCAGCGAAGGGAATCAAAGTGTTTCTGATCGGCGGAGAACTTAAGAACTCTACAGAGGCAGTGATCGGTGCCCAGGCAATGAAAAATCTGCAGGAATATCATTTTACCAAAGGATTCTTTGGAGCAAATGGAATCACAAAAGCAGAAGGATTCACGACACCGGATGCGAATGAGGCTCTGGTGAAACAAACGGCGATCGAGAGATGCAGGAACAGGTTTGTCCTTGCAGATCATTCAAAATTCGGATCTATCAGTTCAGTGACATTTTCTGCTTTTGCGAATGCAAAGATTCTGACAGATTGCTGTCCGGCAGATTATCAGGAGATGGATTGTGTGATAGGGGTGGAAGAAAGCTCGTTAATTTGAGTTCATTTCTTAGTGGGCAAGGTGAAATAAAAATGGATACAAGTACTGAAAAACATAATTTTCCACATTCAAAATCAGAGAAAGAAGAGGATATCTTAGAGCAGTTGTGTATCTGGAAGACACAGAATATCTCATTAGATCTGGAACGAATCTGTCAGCATTTCAGAATGGAGAAAAGAGATATAGTGGCGTGTCTCAAGAGGATGCAAAAGGAAGGATATCTTGAAAAATTAATTGCAGGACAGGAGATACAATTGACAGATTATGGGCTATCTGTAGGAAATGATTGTATTTACCGGCATAATTCAATCAGTCAGATGTTACAGTTTATTGGTGTAAATGAAAAGACGGCAGACCAGGATGCATGTCGGATTGAACACATTGTAACCGATGAATCTACGAGAGCAATCTGCCAGTTTATCAATTATGAAAACATGTACTATGAGAGAAGAATAAGAAATTCAGAACTGACAGACCGTTATGAAAAAGGAAACTATATTTTTTCAATGCAGATGTATAGTCTGGAGCAACGCTGTCCTAGAAAATTAAAGAAGGAATATCATTGTTATTCCAGGAATGTAATTCTTGAAATAACAAAAAAGGGTTATTTTAAATTACAGAAAGTGAGCAGTCTGGGAAACAAAAGATTATGGTATAAGAACTATGATAAACAGTGGGTTTTAGCTGAACAAGGAGCACAAGGAGAACAGATTCCATCCAGAGTCTTTGAATTTATTATAAAGCCGAATGACAGAGTGATTGAGGGAAAATTTCTGATTGCATTTATGCCGGAGAATCAGACAGAACCGGAAGTGTGGGACTGTGGACAACTAGAAGTGGAAATATGGTAGAGGAATTGAGTCATGACCAGGAACCAGACAGTAGAAATTAATCATCTGACAGTATTACAAATTCAGTATCTGACAGAATTGGAACAATTGGAAAAGGGAAGAGGGACAATTGGTGCAGTTGCTACAAAATGTGGCGTAAAACATCCAACAGTAAGCCGATTCTTTAAAAGTTGTATAGAAAAAGGATATTTGACCGAAAGTCTTGAATTCACGGATAAAGGGAAAAAGATGCTCCGTTGGCATCAGAAAGTCCAAAAAGACGTTAGGGAGTATCTGGAACGCAGTGGGATTACAGAAGGAATCGATGATGTTCTGAAAGGAATGATCGAAAATATTGATTACAGAAGACTGGAAGAACTTACAAAAAGCCATATGCGAATCAATAAAGAAATTCGAATGCAAAAAGAACAGAATCAGATTAGAAACATAGAAGAACTTGTGGAGTATGGCAATCATCCAGTTGTGATTTCTATCCTGCAGACAGATGGGAGTCGTCGATCCATGGCAGAAAATGGATTCGAACCTCTCGGGATTGTGAAACGTAATAAAAGAGGCTGTTATCTCGAATTGACAATCAGAGAAATGCATGCGGTATCTCGGATTAATGGAAAACAGATGAAAGGGCATCTTACCTGTCTGAAATATTTGCAAGGGGATATGTATAAAATTGCAGATGTAAAGAACGGAAGGATAAAAATACCTTTGAATGCATGTGTTTTTCAGAATTTTGACCATGGAACGTTACGTGGAAATCTTTTGATTACTGTGTCCAGTTCGGTTGGAGAAGCACATATGCCAGAGAGTACAGCACGATTGATTTTTAAGCTTTAAGTGTTAAAAATGCGAGAGGTTAACAGATAATAGATTTGATAAATATGTCTTAAAAGAAGTAATGTATGTAAAATCAGGAGCATATAGTACTTCTTTTTTTATGGTATAATGCCGCTGTTTTACAATTTATTAACAAGTAAAAAGAAAAAAATATTGATAAAAATTATCAAATAATATGAAAAATAACGTATTTATAAGGAGATTAGAAAATGAAGATTTCGTACTTAAGGGTACGAAATAAGTGGAAAAATATTGACAATCAGAAAGAGTATAATATATATTTTAACAGGATAATAGTCATAACTAACAACAAATGGAAGAAACTAACTTTGCGTGTTCGGAAATGACCATCATTATCTTATAAATACAGATGAAAATAAGTGATAAAGGAGAGGTGTATGGAGAAGAAAAATAAAACGAGAAAAAATCCTTTAAAAATAGTATGGATTGTGTTTGGATTTCTTTGCCTGGGACTTGGTACGGTAGGAATTGTACTTCCTATCCTGCCAACCGTTCCATTTTATATGGCAACACTGTTTTGCTTTGCAAAGAGTTCCAAGAAGCTGCACGACTGGTTCATAGGAACGAATTTATATAAGAAACATCTGGATAGTTTTGTTCAGAAAAGAGCTATGACCATGGGAACAAAATGCAAGATTATCGGAATGGTAACAGCAGTTATGTTGATTGGTTTTATCTGCATGAAGAATGTACCGATTGGAAGAATCTGTATCGCAGTGGTTTGGGTATGTCATTTGTTATATTTCTTCCTGAAAATTCAAACGATAAAGCCTGGGGAACAGGAACTGGAGGCAGCAGAATAAATGGATTCAATCGAAAAGAAGCGGCAGAAGGAACAGCGCGTTGTGGAAGAAATGATCCGGCTGTACTGCCGGAAGAATCATAAGGAATATGACAAAACGACAGGAAAGATGTGTCCTTCCTGTCAGGAACTTTCGGATTATGCCAGACTCAGAAGCCAGAAATGTCCCTTTATGGAAGAGAAAACATTCTGTGCGAACTGTAAGGTGCATTGCTACAAGCCGGAGATGAGGGAGAAGATTCGGAAGGTTATGCGGTTTTCCGGACCGAGGATGCTTCTGTATCATCCGGCACTTGCAGTGTGGCATTTGATATGCAGTAAAAAAGAATCGAAGAAATAAACAAAAGGATAAGATTTTTATGATTAAAACAAGACTGGTGGGACTTTTATCCCACGCAAAAAAGTATATTGTTTACACCATCCTGTGGCAGTGGGCAGCATTGCTCTCACAGGTGTTGGCAGTATTTACGATTGCTGACTTGTTGGAGCGCGTAGTCTATCGTGCGGTGACAGTGCCGGTGATTGAGAAGACAATCATGATCCTCGCACTGGTGGTGATCATACGATTTGTATGCGAACGGATGGGGGCAAGGTCTTCGTATCTTGCATGTGTAGATGTAAAGAGAATTTTAAGAGAAAAGATTTATGAGAAAATGTTGAAGCTGGGAGCTTCCTACAGTGAGCAAGTATCCTCTTCGGAGGTCGTACAGGTGTCAACCGAAGGTGTGGAGCAGTTGGAGACATACTTTGGAAAATATCTCCCACAGTTATTTTACAGCCTGATCGCACCACTGACCTTGTTTATCATTCTTTGTAGAGTGAGTCTGAAAGCGAGTGTCATCCTGCTGGTCTGTGTACCGCTGATTCCAATTTCAATTGTAGTCGTACAGAAAGTGGCGAAGAGATTATTAAATAACTATTGGAGTATCTATACCGGACTGGGGGATTCGTTCCTTGAGAATTTACAGGGACTTACTACACTGAAAATCTATCAGGCAGACCAGCAGAAAGCAGACGAGATGGATGTGGAATCCCAGAACTTCCGCAGGATTACGATGAAAGTTCTGACCATGCAGCTCAATTCAACCAGCGTGATGGATATTGTGGCGTATGGTGGAGCTGCGATCGGTATGGCGGTTGCGGTATCTGAATTCTTAAAAGGAAATATCGGTGTAGCAGGAACGTTATGTATCGTTCTGCTTGCCAGCGAGTTTTTCCTGCCGCTCAGACTGCTTGGTTCGTTCTTTCATATCGCAATGAATGGTATGGCAGCGAGTGATAAGATTTTCAAGATTTTAGATTTACCAGAACCACAGGCAGGAGAAAAAACACTACCGGATGGAGCGTTAGATATTACATTAAAAGATGTGCACTTTTCTTATGAAGAGGACAGAGAGATTTTAAAAGGAATCAACTTAAATCTTCCGGTAGGAAGTTTTGTATCACTGGTTGGTGAATCCGGATGTGGTAAGAGTACGATTGCCGGAATCCTTGCAGCAATGCTCATGTACGGTAGAGAAGCACAAAGCAAAACAAAGACAGCCAGTCCTGCCACTATTCCGAAGTCAGGGGAACGCAATAGAAAAATTCATAGCTGTATGCTATACTTAATTAGCATTTGAACATATCAAGCTGACACAGCAATCTCTTTGCTTGCCGTTAATGCGCGTCTACCAATAGTCCGCAGAAAGCAAGAGTAGCGTAAAGGTATAAAAATTTCAAACTTCTTTGTAACGAAATTCCGATTTCTCCGTCTAACCTATGAAGCTGAAGGAGGTGATGACAAGTATGGACTATGAAAAGCTCTATAAAGCCTACTATTTACAGGTATACTCGTATACTATTTCTCTTGCCAAAAATCGTGAGATAGCAGAGGAAATCACGCAGAACACATTCTATAAGGCTGTTTCTACAACATCACAATTCAAAGGTAAGTCAGATGAATTGACATGGCTCTGCTCCATAGCAAAAAATCTTTACCATGATGAAATGCGAAGCCGTCAGCGAGTAGCTGATGTGAGTGAAATCAATGACTTGCCATCAAATGAAAATGTTGAGAACTCAGTTGCAGATTCTGACATGGCGTTCCGCATACACCTCGTTCTTCACCGTTTGGAAGAACCATACAAAGAAGTCTTTCAGCTTCGCGTATTCGGGGAACTATCTTTTTCACAAATCGCTGCAATTTTTGGAAAAACAGAATCATGGGCGAGAGTTACTTATCATCGTGCAAAGCTAAAAATTCAAGAAAGGATGGATGAAAAGCATGAGTAAACAATGCGATATTGTTCGAGATATTCTTCCGCTGTATGTTGACGGTGCTTGCAGCGAAGCAAGCGCAGAGATGGTAAAAGAGCATTTGAACGCCTGTGCTGACTGTAACGCAATTTATCAGAAATTGCTTTCTCACACGAGCGAAGATGTTCTTCACGAAGAAAGCGAAAGCGTTATTATGCGCCATGAGGCAAAAGAAAAGCAGAGAGGCAGAAAAAAGATAACGATTGCTGTTCTCGTTTCCATCGCTCTTTGTATCATTGCAATTTTTACAGCTCTCTTTCTGTTACCTATAAACATTGCTTATGAGCCTGTCAAAATCGACTTCCCATTTGAGGTTGAAGATGTCGAAAACGTTGAAATGTACCACTATGACGGAGTGCCTGCATCAGCAGAAAAGAAAGTAGTTGTTGCTGAAAATGATATAAAGACCCTGTATGATAAGTTCAAGGGCTTATCCCTAAAAGACAAAACGACTGAGGAAACTGCCGGAGCAGATGTGACCAGCTTTAGATTTAACCTCTCAGATGGAACAAGCTACGATTTGATTTACGCCTGCTATGGGGTTAAAAACGGCGAATTGAAGTCAGCAGCAGGCGGTTTTAAGTATTTCACAAGTGCGGATATCGGCTCTTATTGGAACAATTTGAATACGGAACTTGAGGCAATTCCTATCAATGAGAGTGAATTGCCGTGAGCAGATAGCAAACCCAGCCGAGCCTGTCAACGGTCAAGATGAACGGCGCAAATGCGCCGCCGTTGACAGCCCCGCCCGTCTTTGCTGTTCGGTAATCAAGAGGGCGACAGCACAAGATGCTGCCGCCCTCTGCCATTATTCAGAAATGGGGATTTTCCATGACCGAACACGAAAAGTATCAAGAACATATCCGGCATACATATGATGCCTTTTGCAAGACTGTTATTCGCCACGCTGCCATAGACGCAGCCCGGAGCATACGGAGCCGCCGCAAGCGGGAAATCTCGCTTGAATATCTGATAGAAGAAAAACACTATCCATTCAGTACCACAGATAAATACTTTGCGGAGCAATCCGGCATGACCAGCTATCCGCTTTTCGTCTGTGGTCAGATGGTGCTTTTGGAAAGTCCAGAGCTTGCCGCAGCCCTGTCCGCACTATCACAGATGGAACAGGAAATCATTTTCTTGTACTACTTCCAACGATTGACGCATAGGGAGATTGGACGGAGATATGGACGGGCTGGCAACACAACCGGGCGGCGTATTCAGATGATTTTACGGCGGCTACGGGCAGAGTTGGAGGGTTTGTCCTATGAGCCAGCTACTTCCCTATGAGACAATCGTTAAGGCAAGCGGGGGCGACCCGGAAGCTGTTGCCGCCGTCCTATCCCATTATGCGGGATATGTCCGCTCTTGTGCGAAAATGGACGGACAGATTAACACGGATATGCAGGAGCATATCGTCAGGCAACTGATAGAAAGCCTGTTGAAGTTCCGCTTTGACCGCTAAACAGAAAAGTTGTATAATTAGAGCCTGACAAATTAAACTTCAATGAGGGTAGAGCAAATGGAACAGATTATCAATTATAGAGACATACCCACAGATAAAAGGATTGACATATTAAATGCTCTTGAGCGAATAGGTTTTTTTCCGGCATACGGCGGCGTGAGAACAATGCAGCAAATTATGGAAAAGTCAGTTCCAGGTTCAGGCCCACAATTCTATTTCGTTTTCCGTGAAAATGAGTTGATAGGGTACAATTTTCTCATTGGGGACACTAAGAAATATAAAGCGTTCCCATGGCTTGCTATTAGCAATATGGATGAGCAGAAGTTGACTGTTTGTGAAGAACTGATGAAAATACAAATTGCCTTTTTTGAAGAACTCGGAATGCAAAAGATAGCAGATCATTGCGTTAGGATTATGGAAGATTACAGAAAAGGAATTGGAAAGCGGAAAGAAAGCGATTGCAGATAAATTCCATTTGAAAAACGGCTGACAATTTAATACCGCCGCCCATCACAGCGGCAGATAAGCAGTAAATCTTGAAAAGGTTTACTGCTTTTTTTGCGCCCATTTTCAAAAATCTTTGGCAAACCACACCGCCGGATTGTTGTAGGGAGCAGACAGGGAAAATAAAAAAATTTTCGCTGCGTTTGCCAAAACGCCCCCTTTTCACCGTTGTAGTGGTGAACAGCGGGCAGAACACGCCGCCGCAATCGCTATATTGGTGGAGCAAGCCAGTATATCCGCAAACCAGAGCCGCCGAGGAAAGCGGTAGTTTTTTAGAGCAAGATTCTACCGCAGTACCAAATTTCGCTTATCGCTCATTTTGTCCTTGCGGGAATCTTGTTGGGGAGTGCCTTCCCCAAACCCTGCTTATGCGGCTTACGCCGCTTGAAAAATTCCCGCAAATTCTTTTCGGATTATTTCAAAAACAGTTCCGCTACACACCCCGTTTTTCTCCTATTAGTGAGAGGACACCACGCACAGAAAGGAGGTCAACCACCTATGAAACGATATAACATGCCCCACCGCAGCAGGGTAGTCAAGACCCGGCTGACCGATGAAGAATACGCCGACTTTACCGCCCGGCTTGCCCCTTATGGTATGAGCCAGTCCGAATTTATCCGGCAAGCCATTACACGGGCAACCATACGCCCCATTGTTACCGTTTCCCCGGTCAATGATGAATTGCTTGCCGCTGTCGGGAAGCTGACCGCCGAATACGGCAGGATCGGCGGCAACCTCAATCAGATTGCCCGGTATCTGAACGAATACGGCGTACCGTATAACGCCCTGTCCGGCGAAGTCCGAGCCGCCATTTCCGACCTTGCAGCCTTGAAGTTTGAAGTCTTGCAGAAAGTGGGTGAAGCTGTTGGCAACATTCAAACATATCAGCTCTAAAAATGCCGACTACGGAGCAGCGGAAGCCTACCTCACTTTTGAGCATGACGAGTTTACCATGAAACCCACCCTTGATGAAAACGGACGGCTTGTTCCCCGTGAGGGCTACCGCCTTGCCACGCTGAACTGCGGCGAAGAAGATTTTGCTGTTGCCTGTCTGCGCTCCAATCTCCGCTATGGCAAGAACCAAAAACGGGAAGATGTGAAATCCCACCACTATATCATCAGCTTTGACCCACGGGACGGAACGGACAACGGTCTGACCGTTGATAAGGCGCAGTCGCTGGGCGAGGAATTTTGCAACGAGCATTTCCCCGGACACCAAGCCATTGTCTGCACCCACCCGGACGGGCACAATCACTCTGGCAACATTCATGTGCATATCGTCATAAACAGCTTGCGGATTGAAGCCGTCCCGCTTCTGCCCTACATGGACAGACCAGCGGACACGAAGGACGGCTGCAAGCACCGCTGCACAGACGCAGCTATGGAATATTTCAAGTCCGAAGTCATGGAGATGTGCCACCGGGAAAATCTGTATCAGATTGACCTTTTGCATGGCAGCAAGAACCGAGTGACCGAGCGTGAATACTGGGCGCAGAAGAAAGGGCAGCTTGCCCTTGATAAAGAGAACGCCGCCAGAGAAGCCACCGGACAGCCGACCAAGCCCACCAAGTTTGAAACGGACAAGGCGAAGCTGCGCCGGACGATACGGCAGGCACTTTCCCAAGCTGGCAGCTTTGACGAGTTTGCTTCCCTGCTTTTGCGGGAGGGCGTAACTGTCAAGGAGAGCCGGGGGCGGCTTTCCTACCTCACGCCGGACAGGACAAAGCCTATCACAGCCCGGAAGCTGGGGGACGATTTTGACAAGGCTGCTGTCCTTGCCCTGCTCACGCAGAACGCCCACAGAGCCGCCGAACAGACCACAGCCATACCCGAATACCCCCACACCCAAAAGGAACGCTTGCGAGAGGAAAAAACCGCAAAAACCGCCCCGGCAGACAACACCTTGCAGCGCATGGTTGACCGGGAAGCCAAGCGAGCTGAGGGCAAGGGCGTGGGCTATGACCGTTGGGCTTCCCTGCACAACCTCAAACAGATGGCGGCTACCCACAACTTCCTCATGGAGAACGAACTGCTTGACCTTGACAAGCTGGACGCAGCCGTGGAGAGCAGCCGGAAAGCTCTTTCCGAAGCAAGGGAAAGTCTGCGGGGCATTGAGCAGAGCATTTCCGACAAGAAAAGTCTGCGAAAGGTTGTCAACGATTACCGCCGCACCCGCCCCACCATTGACGCTCATAAAAAGCTGTCCGGCAGAAAAGCGGAGAACTACCGCCAGTCCCACGAAGCGGAATTTATCATCTATGAAGCTGCCCTGCGCCAGCTAAAGGTGCTTGCACCGGGAAAGAAGCTGCCCGCCACTTCCAAGCTGAATACGGAGATTGAAGCCCTCATTTCCGAGAAAAACGCAGCTTACAACACCTACCGCACCGCAAAAGCCGAGTATGAGCAGCTTGCCACCGCCAAACGGAACGCAGAGCAGATACTACACGGCACACCGAGCCGACAGAAAAAGCATGAACAGGAGCGTTAAAAACCGCCCCGAAATGATACCGAAACCATACAAAAGGCAGGGGGGTATGCCATACCCTATCCGCAATACCCCTGACCTTTCCAACGGGGCTTACAGGGCAGATTTTTCCCGAAAATGGCACCGGGAACATACAGATTTTGCCCCTGTCCCCTCATACCCGACCAAACCGAAGAAAGGAGCGTTTTTTCATGCCGAGAATGAGCAAGAAGCGGCGGCTGGAATGGGCGTTCTTCCTCAATGAGCGAAACCGCATTACTTTCAATGCCCTTTGCCGGGGCTGTACCCATGACTGCAAGCAGAGTTTTAGGGCTATCGTGGTACTCTGCCCCCGGTATTATTCAAAGAGATGGAAAGCCCGCCCCACAGATAAGGAGAACCAAGATTATGTCAGATAACCGCAAATATTATTACCTCAAACTGAAAGAAAGCTATTTTGACGATGACGCTATCGTGCTGCTGGAAAGTATGCAGGACGGTATGCTGTATTCCAATATCCTCTTGAAGCTGTACTTAAAATCGCTGAAATACGGCGGCACTTTGCAGCTTGACGAAAATATCCCCTACACCGCCCAAATGATAGCCACCATTACCCGCCAGCAGGTCGGCACAGTCGAGAGGGCTTTGCAAATCTTTATGAAACTGGGGCTTGTTGAACCGCTGGACAACGGGGCTTTGTATATGAGCAATATCGAGCTTTTCATCGGTCAGTCCTCTACCGAGGGGGAGCGTAAGCGCAGGGCAAGAATGAAGATTTCAGAGCAAAAACGGCTTAGTGGACAAGTGTCCGAAGCAAAAGCGGACATTTGTCCACCAGAGATAGAGATAAAGAAAGAGATAGATATAGAGATAGAAAAAGAGAGAGAGTTAAAACCGGGACGAGCCGCCCCCGCAGCTTACGGCAGATATAAAAATGTGATTTTGACAGATACAGAGCTTTCTGAACTGAAAGCAGAACTGCCCGACAAATGGGAGTATTACATTGACCGGCTATCCGGCTATATCGCTTCTACCGGGAGGAAATACAAGAACCATGCCGCCACTATCCGCAGATGGGCGGCTGACGATACCGCTAAAGCTGCCCCGAAAAAGGGCATACCCGATTACAGCTACAAGGAGGGAGAAAGTCTATGAAACCAGCTTTTGAAGATATGAGTTTACAGATACCAGCAGCCACCGCCGAGCCGGAGGACTACACAGGTGAGGACGGTCTACTCTACTGCGGCAAGTGCCGGACACCGAAAGAAGCCTATTTTCCGGCTGATAAGGTTGCCCTGTTCGGGCGTGACCGACACCCGGCAGAGTGTGACTGCCAGCGGGCGCAGCGCATGGAGCGTGAAGCCGCCGAACAGCAGAGAAAGCACCGGGACAAGGTAGAAGAACTGAAACGCCTGGGCTTTACCGACCCGGCTATGCGGGAATGGACTTTTGCCAATGACAACGGCAGAAACCCGCAGATGAAAACCGCCCGTTTCTATGTGGAGCATTGGGAGGACATGAAAGCCGGGAACATCGGCTATCTGCTCTGGGGCAGCGTCGGCACAGGCAAAAGCTACCTTGCCGGGTGCATTGCAAACGCCCTCATGGAGCAGGAAATCTCCGTAAAAATGACGAACTTCGCCGCTGTCCTCAATGACCTTGCCGCCACCTTTGAGGGCAGGAACGAATATATTTCCAAGCTCTGCCGCTATCCGCTGCTTATTCTTGATGATTTTGGAATGGAGCGTGGAACAGAGTACGGCTTAGAGCAGGTCTACAATGTGATTGACAGTCGTTACCGAAGCGAAAAGCCGCTGATCGTCACGACCAATCTAAGCCTTGACGAGCTGAACAATCCCCCGGACACAGCCCACAAGCGGATTTATGACCGGGTAACAGAGATGTGTACCCCTGTCTGCTGCTCCGGCGTGAATTTCCGCAGGGAAAAGGCACAGGAGAAAATGGAACGGCTGAAAAAGCTGATGAACGATTGAAAGGAGTTTGCCTATGACCGATAAAAAAGAGCATATCAAACACAGCATGAAAAGCACCGCACCCGCCGACTGCGTGACGGAAATCCGCATAGGGAACTCTGTTCTTGTGGTGTCCGGCTTTTTCAAGCAGAGTGCCACGGAAACCGCAGCCGACAAAATGGCTAAGGTGCTGGAAGCGGAAGCTGCTACACAAAAATCGGCAATATGACGGGCGGTAAAGAAGCATTTTTCACATTTTGCCGCTATACACGCCGCCCCGCCATGTGGTACAATCGAAGTACGGAATAGTGGGGCTGGCTGTCAGAAACGGAGGAAACCATGTTAAGACAGACAACCCAAAACCTTATTACCGCCCTTTATCCGAGATTATCCCATGAAGATGAATTGCAGGGGGAGAGCAACTCTATATCCAACCAAAAGCGCATTTTAGAAACCTACGCCAAGCAGAACGGCTTTACCAATCTCTGCTGGTACACGGACGATGGTTATAGTGGTGCGAACTTCCAAAGACCCGGGTTTCAAGCCATGCTTGCAGACATTGAAGCCGGAAAAGTCGGCACAGTCATAGTCAAGGATATGTCACGTTTAGGGCGAAATTATCTCCAAGTGGGAATGTACACAGAAATGCTTTTCCCACAGAAAGGCGTCCGCTTTATCGCTATCAATGACGGAGTGGACAGCGCAATGGGCGACAACGATTTTACCCCGCTGCGTAATCTTTTCAACGAATGGATGGTGAGAGATACGAGCAAAAAAATCAAGGCAGTTAAGAAAGCAAAAGGTCTAAGCGGAAAGCCTGTTACCAGCAAGCCCGTGTACGGCTACCTCATGGACGATGACGAGAATTTCATCATTGACGAGGAAGCCGCCCCGGTAGTCAAGCAGATTTACCAGCTTTGCCTTGCCGGAAACGGGCCTACCAAGATAGCCCGTATGCTGACCGAGCAGCAAATCCCCACGCCGGGGACGCTGGAATACCAGCGCACAGGCAGCACACGCCGCTACCACCCCGGCTATGAATGTAAGTGGGCGACCAATACTGTTGTTCATCTTCTGGAAAACCGGGAGTACACAGGCTGTCTTGTGAACTTCAAGACGGAAAAACCGTCCTACAAGATGAAGCACAGCATAGACAATCCCATTGAGAAACAGGCGATTTTCGAGAACCACCATGAGCCAATCATCGACTTGCAGACATGGGAACGGGTGCAGGAGTTACGCAAGCAGCGCAAACGCCCCAACCGCTACGATGATGTGGGCTTGTTCTCCGGCTTGCTGTTCTGCGCCGACTGCGGTCATGTGATGTACCAGCAGCGGTATCAGACCGACAAGAGAAAGCAGGATTGCTACATCTGCGGCAGCTATAAGAAGCGCACCGCCGACTGTACGGCGCACTTCATTCGCACCGACCTTTTGACGGCGGGTGTGCTGGACAATCTGCGGAAAGTGACCGCCTATGCACAGAAGCACGAAGCCCGGTTCGTGAAGCTGCTTATCCAGCAGAATGAAATGGGCGGCAAGCGGAAGCTGGCGGCGGCAGCCAAGCAGCTTGAACAGGTGCAGAGCCGCATTGCAGAACTTTCCCGCTACATCAAGCGTCTGTATGAGGACAATGTAAACGGGAAAATCAGTGATGAGCGTTTCATGGAAATGTCCGCAGACTACGAAGCCGAGCAGCGGGAACTGAAAGACAGAGCCGCCGCTTTGCAGGGCGAGCTGGACAAGGCACAGGAAGCCACGGTAAACGCTGAAAAGTTTATGAGCGTTGTCCGCAAGTACCTTTCTATCGAAGAACTGACACACACTCTTTTGCGTGAAATGGTGGAGAAAATCGTTGTTTATGAATGTGAGTATGACGAGAACGAAGTACGCCGCCAGCGCATTGATATTTATTACAGCTTTGTAGGCAAGATTGACTTGCCCGAAGAATAAAGCCCGACCTATCCGACACCCTGCGCAAGTGCCGGATAGGAACGGCAAAATTTTTTACACTTCTATTACTTCTTTATCACACATAAGCAAAAGAACAGGGGATATAACGGAGAAATCACCATCGGTGGCGTACCGCTTAATGAAGTGAATGAAACAAATCTGATGCAGAGGGTTGTTCTGGTTCGCCATAACAGTTATCTGTTCAAAGGTACAGTAGAAGAAAATCTGAAGATGGCAAAACCGGACGCAACGAAAGAAGAGATGGAAGCTGTTCTTCAGAAAGTCAATCTCTTAGGGTTCTTGCAGACACAGGGTGGCTTACAGACACAGTTATTGGAAAAAGCAAGCAACCTGTCCGGCGGTCAGTGTCAGAGACTGGTGATTGCAAGAGCTTTATTAAAAGAAGACAGCAAGGTTTACATTTTTGATGAAGCTGCATCTAATATCGATGTGGAAAGTGAAGAACTGATCATGAATGTGATTCATGATCTGGCAAAGACAAAGACGGTGCTTCTGATTTCCCATAGACTGGCAAATGTTGTGAAGTCTGATAGGATTTATTTCTTAAAAGACGGAGAAATCAAAGAAAGCGGAAAGCATGAAGAACTGATGAGCCAGAATGGTGCGTACAGACATCTGTATGAAAGTCAGATGGCATTGGAAAACTATGGAAAAGGAGGAGTGGCATAATGAGTGAAAATACGAATACAACCAAACGCAGAAGTGCCATCCAGATCATGGGAAGTCTGATTGGTCTGGTAAAACCCCTGCTCCATATCATGCTGGCAGCAATCATCCTTGGAACATTAGGTTACTTGTGTGCAATCTTCCTGACGATACTGGCAGGGCAGGTCATCATGCATGGACTTCTGTCAGGGGTAGCCGGAATGATTGTTCCGGTGAACAATATGTGGTTAGTATTTACCCCGGTAAAAACGATTATCACAGTCATGATTGTAATTGCAGTGCTTCGTGGAATCCTACATTATATGGAACAGTATTGTAATCATTTTATTGCATTTAAGCTGTTGGCAATCATCCGCCACAAAGTGTTTGCTGCACTGAGAAAACTCTGCCCGGCAAAACTGGAAGGACGGGATAAGGGAAATCTAATCTCGATTATTACAACCGATATCGAATTACTGGAAGTGTTCTATGCACATACCATTTCCCCGATTGCGATTGCAACATTGACTTCTATCATTATGGTGATTTTTATTGGAAGATATCACTGGTTGGCAGGTCTGCTTGCACTGGCAGCTTATCTTATTGTCGGTGTAGCTATCCCAATGTGGAATGGAAAACGTGGCAGTCAGAAGGGAATGGAATTTCGGACAAACTTTGGAGAACTGAATAGTTTTGTCCTGGATTCCCTACGTGGACTGGACGAGACCATTCAGTATGGACAGGGTGAAAAGAGAAGAGAGCAGATGAGCAAGCAATCCAAAAATCTTGCAGGAATGCAGGAATCATTAAGCAAAATGGAAGGCTCACAGCGTTCATTTACGAATATGGTTATTCTGCTTGCATCTTTTGGGATGCTGGCATTGACGATCTGGCTGTACGACAAAGGTGTGATGGGATTCGAGGGAATCTTAACCTGTACCATCGCAATGATGGGTTCTTTCGGACCGGTAGTAGCATTATCAAGCCTTTCCAACAACCTGAACCAGACACTGGCAAGTGGTGAGCGTGTCCTTTCTCTTCTGGAAGAGACACCGCTTGTGGAAGAAATTTCGGGTGATGTGGAAACTTCTGGTGCAGAGAGCATGGAACATGAATTTACAGGAGCAGAGGCAGAGAACGTAACATTTGCTTACGGTGAAGAAGTTATTTTAGATAACTATTCACTGAAATTACAGCCGGGTAAAATCACAGGGATTCATGGTGCGAGCGGTTCCGGAAAATCTACACTTTTAAAACTGCTGATGCGTTTTTGGGATGTGCAGGGTGGAAGCATGTCGGTAGACGGTACAGATGTCCGAAAGATTCCGATCAGGCATTTAAGAGATATGGAAAGTTATGTCACGCAGGAAACACACCTGTTCCATGATTCCATTGCAAATAATATCGCAATCGCAAAGCCGGGAGCATCCAAAGAAGAGATTATGGAAGCCGCAAAGAAGGCTTCTATCCACGATTTCATTATGACACTTCCGAAAAGATATGATACAGAAGTCGGAGAACTAGGTGATACGCTGTCCGGTGGTGAAAAACAGAGAATCGGAATTGCAAGAGCATTTCTCCATGAATGCCCTCTGATCCTGCTCGATGAGCCTACATCGAACCTCGACTCTTTAAATGAGGGAATCATTTTAAAATCATTGAAAGAATCGGCCAAGAAGAAAACGGTTGTCCTGGTATCCCACCGAGTATCCACAATGAACGTGGCAGATGTGGTATATGAAATGGAGAATGGAAGAATTTCATAGCTAAAACATTTGAAATAGCATCACTAAAAGCGGCATGGTAACAATAGAAAACAGTGTTGTAACAACATTGATCGCACTGGCATATTGAGAATCATTTCCGTATACTTGACACATCTGGGTTACAGTTGAGGCGGATGGAGTAATGATTGCAAGAAATACAATGAGCATGATTTTATCTCCATCTGCTGAAAAAGCAGCGAGATGGCTCAACTTAATCAGAATCAGTGCAAATACGGGTAATACGATTAACCGGAGAATAGAGATAAAATATACTTTCTTATTTGTAAAAATCTGTTTCAGATCCATACCGGCGAAAAGCATACCTGTTACGATCATACTTGCTGGTCCAATCATATTACCGACAGAACTTATCGAATCATTTATGATTTCCGGTAAATGGATTTTTGTAAAGAAAAGCAGGATTCCAATAAAAATAGAAATCATATTTATATTGAGGACAATCTTTTTCCAGTCATAAGAAGCCTCTTGGCTGATAATTTTCTTACAGTGAGTCCATATAAAAATGAGTTGCACGCTCATGAATACACATCCATATAATACCCACTCTTTTCCTAAGATAAAAGTTACGATTGGTACGATCAGATTACCAGAATTAGAGTAATAGATAGAGGCAATTTCTACTTCGTTTAAATGAAAAAGTTTCCCTAAAACAGAGACAACAATAAGAAGGATAATCTGTGTAAGAACAGATGCTATAAAAGCCAGTAGCAATCCTCTCACAGTGTCAGAAGTATAATCAACTTGAAAAGCGTTTATAATTACACAAGGGATGACCAGATAAAGGATGATTTTGGATAATACCTTACTGTCGGTATCCTCGACAATACCTGTTTTTACAATTAAGTATCCCATAAAGATCATAAGAAAAAGCTGTGCAATTTGTTTCATGAGAAGTATACTGATGGTCATAAAATTATCTCCGTATTCTTGTAAAGTCTTTCATAATAGAACTGATTTAAACCATAAATAAGTATAGTACTTTTTCAAGAAAAGTAAAGTGTGTAAGTAAAATCTGTATCGCATACGAAAATGCTCCTTGATATGTTGCGCAATGATCCAACAATTACGCAAAAAGAAATTATTGAACGAGTCTCTTTGTCGAGAAGCACTGTTCAGAGAATGATCAAAGAGTTGTCTGAATTAGGACGATTAGAGAGAGTTGGTTCAAAGAAAACTGGCAGTTGAATTGTAAAAGAGTAAAAGAAAATATGTTATTTTGAAATCTCCATTGTTCTGTTGTAGAATGACGGAGATTTTCCATGTATAAATATGGTAACAGACATTTTTGGTGCAGAGGATATTATGTCGATACGATAGGAAAAATATTTGATTAAATTTGTCACTTTTTTAAATTTTGAAACGTTTTATTATAAAAGGAATTGAGTAGGATATCGGGGGAGGAATGTGAAAGGTATGCTTGAACAAGCTTCAGTTGAGGAGATGTTTCAGAAATATGGAGAAATGCTATATAAAATATGTATCGTAATGCTTAAAAATACGTATGATGCAGAAGATACAGTGCAAGATGTATTAATAAAATATATGACAAAAAAGCCTCTTTTTGAAACTTATGAACATGAAAAGGCATGGTTAATTAGAGTTACAATAAATCTTTGTAAAGATAAATTGCGTTTCTATAAACAACATCCATATATAAATATCGAAACAATTAAGACTACATATCCTGAGGATAGTATAGATAATCAGATACTTGCTATCCTTTTAGAATTACCATCTAAATATAAGGAAGTACTTTTATTGTATTATGTAGAAGGATATAAATGCTTTGAAATAAGTAAGATTTTGAAAATTACGGAATCGACTGTGAAAAAGCGTTTGGAACGAGGTCGAAAATTATTAAAAAAGAAGTTGGGAGTGAATGAGTGTGGATAAAAATTCAATTAAAAGTGCTGTGACTGGAATTGAATTTACAGAAGAATCCAAACAGAGAATTTTTGATGGGATTGAAAGAAGAAAAAATTTGAAACAGAAAATTCACATAAAGAGAATTACAACGGGGATAGTTGCAACTGCCATAGTTTTTTTGTGTGTGTTTACAAATATCTTGCAAAAAAATAAATCAATAATCACAGTTTATGCGATGACGCAAGATGGAAATGAGAAAGGTTCTGTTTTAATACCAGAACATAAAGAAACTTTAAAATTGATGGAAACGCCGGTAGGAAATGGTTATATTTTTCAGATAGATATACCAGAGAATTATATGTATAATTGCAAGTCATCAGAAAAAGAAAATAGTATTTTTACAATTTACCAAAAAGGGAAAAAAATATATTGGATTCCCGAGTCAAATACATTTGGACAAATTTATAGTAGCGAAAATGAGAAGTTAACAAATAGTAGTCCAAATTGTGTGAACGAATGTGAATTTGAAATAGTAGTTTACAATGAAAATAAAGAAATTTCATATGAGGAGGTTATAAAATTTGAATTAGTAAATGGAGAATGTATTGTTACATTAAAAAAGTAAATTATTGTTTGGAAATAAAAATATGTTTTTGGGGTAGAATATGAAAATAAAAATTAAATTTATGGTAACTTTTATGGCATTGGTTTTAAGTATTTTTACAGCTATTTCTGTATGTGCTGCATCAGAAGATCCGTATCAGACAGTGATTGATAAATTGAATAAAGAGTATTCGATGGATATTCATTTTATGAACTCGGAAGAATTACGCACATATTCAATGGAGAAACAGCAAAAGATAGATATTACACCAGAGGAATTCGAAAAGAATTTGAGGGAACAAATTATTGAAAACAACCGGGCTAAAGCTGAAGCTGATAAAAAATTTGCAGAATTAGAAGCGAAGGATATTATTGAAAGTGGAAGTGGAGTTTGTAAACCTACAAATACAACTACAGCAACAGCTACTGTTACAAAGAGGTAAAGCGGTTCCAAGAGCAACAGTATATGTGGAGCTTTGGGCAGGCAGTGGAATGTAGAACAAGATTTATGTAGAAAAAATTATAGAAGGCTTTGGGTCATTTCTATTGACCCAAAGCCTTCTTCTTAATCAATCCCATCTGTCTCAATAATAAACCGTACTTCCCCGGTCTGTTCTTCTAACTTACCGCCATAATTATCGTATTCAGCGTCCGCTTCTTTGACAGCTTTCATTCTTTTGGAGAGATTCTTCAGATCATCCCCGCCTAGTTTTTCAAGTTCCTGAATTCCTTCTTTATCAAAGAGAGTAAGTCCTTCAGAAAGAGAAGAGATTCCTTCGGCAAGGGTTGTGTATCCTTCTTTTAGTTCTTTCCCGGCTGTGCCCAGTTTAGTAGCTCCTTGAGAGAGCGTTGAGCTGCCTTCAGACAATTGACTGATTCCCTGTTGGAAAGAGGTAAGTCCCTGAGTGAGCTGTAAACTGCCGGCAGATAAAGCTGAAAGTGAGCTCTGCAAAGTCTTTAATGTCTCACTGAGAGAAGAAAGACTCTGCATTGCCTCAGTAAAGGAACCGGCACCGGAAGACATCTGGTCAAGCGTAGTATGGCAGGAAGCAATCAGTTCCGTCAGGCTGTTTAATGTTCCTTCCGTGGCGGATTTCAGCTGATCGATATCTGTGGAGGAAGAAGAAAGATCAAGGTTCTGATCAATTGCAGATGCAATCGTATCATTTATTTCATTCTTCAATTGTGACATCTTATCGTTGACAGCATTTTTAGATTCTTCTGATAATTCTGAATCTGATGCAGTTTCAGAAACAATCTGATCGATCGCAGACTGGACAGCATCTGTCGCAGCAGTTTTGGACTGTTCTTTTGCATCTTCTGTGATAGAAGATTTCAGAGTATCCCAGTTGATGGATGCGAAAGAAGATTTTGCCTCTGCAAGAGAGGAGTCAACAGAATCCAGCTGTTGGCTGAGTGATTTGATCTGTTCCTGAAGTGCTGAAAGTGTCTCAGCAGACGGAAGAGAACCAGAATCCGTGCTTATCTGGACAGAGAGAGCAGAATTCAGCTGTTCAAGACCATTTTGAAGAGAAGAAGCACCTGAAACCAGCTTTCCAGAATTTTCATTAAGTGCAGTTACACCGTCATCTAGAGTGTCTGTTCCTTCGGCAAGTTGTGAGACACCGTCTACATATTGCCCAAGATAAGTTTGATAAGTAGAAGCACCGCCCAGCAGCTGCGCTGCTCCGTCAGCAAGTTTGCCGGATGCATCTCCGAGTTCCTGCAGGCTGTCAGCGGCATCCTCCATATCGTCAAAGGAATCCTCTTCGAGATCTTCAAACAGACCGGAGGAGACCACAGTTGCAGTAAAGTCCATCTCAAAATCTGTTACATCTGCAGTTACTTCCACTGACTCTGGGATAGAGACATCTTTCGTAGGTTCGTAATCAGTGAGTTTCAGACTGTCTTTGAGTCCCGGGCAGGCATAACCGACAACAACGCTCTGGTCATTCATGGTAAATATTTTACCATTTGTTACCTGGATATTAGAAGCGGTGTCTTCCGGAAGGATCATGGCGGAGATCACTGCGAATGGAACCGGAGAAGTCATCTCTTCACCATTTACGGTTACATTTTCTTCGGTAGTATTTTCATAATCAAAACGAATTCCAAGTTTGCCGCTTTTTCCGGAGAGATCTTCCGGTTGTATAGATTTTCCATCCAGTGTGTAACTGATTTTTACATTTACAGGAAGTTCTTCTGTAGAAGTACCTTCATAATGAATGTCCTCCCCTTTGTTTTCCCAGGTAATCGTTCCGTCAGAGGACTGGGTGAAGGACTCATTTCCTTTCGTATTTTTTATGTCTTTCAGAGTTGAGAAGTCTTTGATTTCCTTTGATGTTCCGTTATTTTTCAAGTCTGTCTGGACTTTGATCTCATTTATCGTTCCGCTTGCATCAGCTTTTACATATACCGTTTCTGATTTGTCAGCATCTGAAGCTGTGGCAGCTGTCTTTGTGTCAGTGGAGCATCCGGTCAGACTTGTGGCAGAAACCAGGACAAGACTGGCGCACAGACCGGGAACTAATTTTTGTAATAGTTTTCTTTTCACGAGAAATCCTCCTTTCAAATGGTACCTGCACTGTTATGCCTAACTTAGAAGTTTGCAGGTTACTGTTCACTCCCGTGTCAATCACTTCGCTGATTGACACGGAGGATACATGTTTTGGCTTGAATGCATCTCGCCCCATCGCCAAAGGCGATTTAAAATGGCGAGATGCGTTGCTGGTCGCACATCGTGTGAACAGTAACGTCCTTAGGCAGCAGATGCAGGTACAGTCACGATTATTCAATATTTTTTAGGGCCTGATCCATAGGAACTTTCTTGATTCTGCGGTATTCAATCAATGCAACAAGCAGGTAAGTTCCAAATCCTAGCAGGAACATTTTTACATACAGGACCGGATCAATATACAACGGGATCCAACCGGAAATACTGCTGATCATAATTCCGCGGAAGAGAGCGTTCATGAGAACTGTTTCTATCGGAAAACTCAGAAGCAGGAAGATCACGACCATAATGGTTGTAGACAGCAGATACAGACTGCTGATCTCCCGGTCAGAGTATCCAAGTATTTTTGTCATAGAGATTGACTGTGCATTCTTTTCGATAATGATCTTTGACAAAAGATAGATCAGAATCATAAAGAGCACGATTGAAAATCCGTCTAACAGATACATCATGCTTCCCATCGAAACATTCAATTGTCTGGAGATTTTAGACAGACTGTCGAGGTCGATCACAGAGCCGATGTATTTCTGGTCAATATCGGTTATCTCGCTGTCAGAGAGATAACCACTGAAGTAATCGGAACCAAGGTCAAACAGTTCATTGAATGTATCCTGTGGAAGAAAAACGGTCAGACCACCTTCATAATCGTAGATTCCTTCAATAGAAAACGTGTATGTATCATCTTCATAAGCTTCCTTTAAAGTAATTTCATCACCGATATCCAGAAGATATTTATCTGCATAAGCAGAAGAGATGTATGCAGGAGTTGCATCAGAAGCATCCTCTTTCTTTGAAACATCTTTGTCAGATACAGTTTCCTGAAAATCAATCGGAAGATAGCGGCTGTTATCTGCAAGTCCATAGAGCAGGATTTCCTCTTCCTTATATTTCTTATCTGTTGTTTTCAGTGAATAAGCGCTGAATTTCTCCGCATCAGGGTTATCGGTTTCTACCTCGTGCTGAAAATAGAGCATATTTACAAGGCTTTCAAGTTTATGATCTTCGTCCATGGCGTTGATCGGTATCTGCAAAATGTACTGGTAGTTACAAAGCAGATTATCTTTTAGAACAGTCTGATAATGATCGAGTACAGCAGGGAAGAGCAGACCGAACATCAACAGAAGGTTTGCAAATAAGATTCCGAGGAACAGCAGAAGGTAATTGCTGACATTCTGGAAAATCACACGCAGTCGGAAACGACTGAAAAATGGAATTCTTCTGTTCAGTGATAATGCATGCTTTTGTTGCCTTCTCTTTAAGTCTCTGCGGAGGAACTTCAAAGGAGAAAGCGATAGTCTTCTGCGAAGTACTGTGTAATTGACGAGAAGCATTAGCAAGATTGGAATGATCGTGGTAAGCAGAAATGCTTCTGCGTTCCATACGGTCACATAAGTTGGTAGACTGTAGCTTCCGTAATACATGCCGGCGCAGATATCTTTCATGATCGTATAGCCAAGAACATTTCCAATCAAAGCACCGACCAGTGTGACAAGGATCGGCATGGCCATATAATGGCGGATCAGTTCATATCTGGTGTAGCCGCTGGCAAGAAGAGTTCCAATGACATTTGCCTCTTTTGCAATGGTGTTGCTGATCGTAATGCCAAAGACAAACGCCATGATCGCAATTACAATATAAAGAAATACGATCATCATTGCGCGGTCGCTTCCCATATCATCCCGGGTAAATATGATTGCCTGGTTGAGATAACGCGGAACGAATTCTTCCAGAGAAACCTCCTTGTTGATTGCTTTCATCAGATCATCAGATACTTCTTTTTCTTCTTTCTCTGTCGTAGGTTCATCGTTGTATTTCCACGCATAGCAGTATTTTACAAGTGGAGAATCCAATGATTCAAATGCTTCGGACGTTACAACTCCAATTCCGAATTTGACAGAATCAAACATGGAATCGTTGTTGTTCTGAAAGAGACAGCTGTAATCCGGAAGAGCAATGAATCCGGTTACCTTCCAGTTCTGTGTATCACTTTTCAGTGTGTCTCCGATGGAAATCTTATTGTTGTCAGCATACATACGGTCGATGGCGATTTCATTTGCCGCTTTTGGAAATTCTCCTTCCATGAGGCAGGCAAGATTCACCTGCTCCCTGTTTGCAAAAATACGCATTGTGCTGCCATTTGTTAAATCCTGTTCCAGATAGAAATTGTCATAGATACGGATACCATTTTCTTCCACAGACTGAATCTGCGCATCATTCATTTTTTCAGAAGTACGGAAATGTCCGTTCTCTGTATTATAGTTATCAATTCCTTCATTATAAGCTTTGATCATGCTGCCATCGGCAACAAGAAATCCGGAGACGAATCCGATGGTTATTACAAGAAGAAGGAAGATAACAAGATACTTACCAAAGTCTTTCCGGAATTCTCTGGGGAGACGTTTGTTTAATGGATTTTTCATTGTCTGTTGCCTCCTTTACCAGTCAAGATCCTGGGCACTGACCTTATGATCGTTCAGATAATTTTTTCGTATCATACCGTCACGAATTCGGACAACATGGTCTGCCATATCTTTGATCGCATCATTGTGTGTTACCATTACAACTGTATTACCGTACTTTTGATTGACCGTTTCAATTAGCTTCAGTATTTCTTTCGACGTTTTATAATCAAGCGCACCGGTTGGTTCATCACAGAGCAGAATATCCGGATTCTTTACAATCGCCCTGCCAATGGCAGTACGTTGTTGCTGGCCACCAGAGAGCTGATTCGGCAGCTTCTTCTGATGTGCAGAAAGACCAAGGGTATCAAGAAGTTCATCTACATCTAACGCGTGATCACTTAAGTAAGCACCGACTTCAATATTTTCGCGCACAGTAAGATTGGGAATCAGATTATACATTTGGAAAACATATCCAAGATGTTTTCTTCGGTATTGACTAAGACGTTTTGCAGTCATTTTTTCCATCAATTCGCCTTCAATTGTGATCTGCCCGCTGTCTGCCCGGTCAATACCTCCGATGATATTCAGCAAAGTGGATTTTCCCGAGCCGGAAGGTCCAAGAAGAACACAGAATTCTCCTTTTTCAATCAATAGATCAATGCCTTTTAAGACTTCTACACGACTGTCGCCTTGTCCAAAGGATTTTTTGATATTGGTTAAGGATAAAAACATAGTCAGCCTCCTGTCTTGTGTGAGAATTGAGTTTATCTTATTTCAGGCTCCCTTGTTTGGAAAAAGGATAGATAAAACTCACACATATTAGAAATGAATAGTATACGTTAGTTACAACTAACGATTATACCACAAAGAAGATGAAAAAGACACTATAAGAAATGTAAAAAATTATAATTATTTCAGATATAAAAAGGGCTTCCCGATGATTGAAGGGAGGTCCTTTTTGAAAAACGGATTGATTATTATATTTCATACATGCGTGCAGTCAGGTTCAGGTTGAAGTCGTTTTGCCACAAAAGAAAGCATGCTTTCGAGTACCTGACATTTATTGTTACAGACAGGGCAGAGGATGGAAGATACATTTTCTTCTGATTGGGTCGGGACGGTTTCTTGTGATAAGAAAATAAAATCGTATAAATATTCAAAAATTCTTTATTCGTTGGTTTTCTGTCCATATAGGTTCTGTTGAAAATCATTTCAAGAATAGTTTTATTTTCCGAAGTCCAGATTGCATTGACCGTGTTGCGGATGTTTTTTTCTACACAAGACCAGCTTGTCTCATAATGGGCAGCAATATCGATGTACAAAGCTTTGGTAATATTGGATACACGAGTCTGATCCTCGTTTATCAAGAGTAATCCATACACAATGTAATCATAACCAAGACTAGTTCTGGCAGCAATAAGTTTATCAAGTGTAGATTTGATTTCAATTACGAGTGTATTGTGGTTCATGAGAGTCCCCCTTAGAAAGTAATATAGATAAGAAGGAAGAGCCTGTTTTTGATATCATATCTATTATATACGTATTTATTATATTTGTAACGATAAAATTTATGAGTGACTAAACAAATGTACAAAATTATTTCTTTTTGTTATAATGAAAAGAAAATAATAGCGGTGTTCGACACCGAGGGGAGAACGCATGGAAAAAGCAAAAGTAATAGAATTAAAAGAAACAATTCTTGAAGACAACAATGCAGATGCACAGGTGTTACGTCAGGAATTAAAGGCACAGAAAACGTGTCTGATGAATTTGATGTCCAGTCCGGGAAGTGGAAAGACAAGCACGCTTCTGGCATTGAAACCGTATTTTGAAGGGAAAATCAAGTGGGGTGTGATGGAGGCAGACATTGATTCTGATGTAGATGCGAATACACTGATCGAGGCGGGAATTCCATCGATTCAGCTGCATACAGGAGGAATGTGTCATTTAGATGCAGATATGACACGGCAAGGAATAAGAGCATTTGACAGAGATGAGCTGGATTTTGTTGTACTTGAGAATATTGGAAATCTTGTTTGCCCGGCAGAGTTTGATACAGGCGCAAACTTTAATCTGACAATTCTTTCAGTTCCGGAAGGAGACGATAAACCGGCAAAATATCCGTTGATGTATGAAGTATCTGATGTGTTAGTGATAAACAAAATCGATGCATTACCTGTTTTTGATTTCCGAAAAGACTATGTTGAAGCATGTGCAAGAAGATTGAATCCACAGATTAAGATTTTTTACATCTCTGCAAAGACAGGAGAGGGTATGAAGGAATTGGCTGATTATCTGTTGGAAAAGATACAGGAAGTGAATGCATAATATATAAAAGAAGGGAATAAAAACATGGGAAACGTCAGAGTGATTGAGATAAAAGAAAGTGTATTTGCGGATAATGATGCTACTTCAAAGGCAATCCGCGAGAAAATGAGTGCCCAGGGGACACTATTCTTAAATGTCATGTCCGGACCGGGGAGTGGAAAAACAACATTATTAAGTGCATTGATCAACAGAATAAAAAATCAGCTGAGAATTGGTGAGATGGATGTAGATATCGAGACAAGTCTAGATGCACAGAGAGTCGCAGATCTGACAGGCGTGGAATCCATTCAGATCCATAATTGCGGATTGTGTCATATTGATGCGGATATGGTATCGCGCGCACTGCTTGAATATGATACAGAGAACCTTGATCTGTTAATTCTTGAAAATATCGGGAATCTTGTCTGTCCGGCAGAGTTCGATACTGGGGCACATAAGAATGTGATGCTTCTTAGTGTGCCTGAGGGGGACGATAAACCACTGAAATATCCGTTGATGTTTCAGGTAAGTGATCTAGTGCTGATCAATAAAATAGATACTCTGGAGTATTTTGATTTTGATTTTGAACTTGCTAAGGAACGTATCTTGAAATTAAATCCAAATGCAGTTGTTCTTCCGGTTAGTGCAAAAACGGGAGAAGGATTGGAACAGGTGATTGACTGGATTATGAAAGAAAGAGAAAAACTATAAGCAAATTCTCCCTTGATTTTTCAGAGGAAAATGCTATAATTATTCTTGTGTCTGCTTTGGCAGATGCAAGAGAAGGAGTTGTATCGAAGTGGTCATAACGGGGCGCACTCGAAATGCGTTAGCCCTCCGGGGCACGTGGGTTCGAATCCCACCAACTCCGCTTGTGTATTTACCATGTAGGTATCATTATAACGATAAGTAAAAGTAAGAAAAAAGCACTAACAGAAGAGATATCACTCTTCTGTTAGTGCTTTTTCGTTTTAAGAATGAGAAACAATATGCTTCTTAATTGCATTGAAACTTTCCTCACTGATCACATGCTCCATACGACAAGCATCATCAGCGGCAATCTGTGGATCAACTCCGAGTCTCTCAAGCCAGGAAGAGAGAAGAGTGTGACGCTCATATATCATGTCAGCAATCGCCTGTCCGGATTCTGTTAATGTAATATAGCCCTCACGAGATACAATAATGTGTTCGCTTTCTCTGAGCTTTTTCATTGCCACACTGACACTTGATTTCTTAAAGTTAAGCTCTGTTGCAATGTCGACGGCACGTACGACAGGAAGCTTTTTGCTTAACATGAGGATTGTCTCCAGATAATTTTCAGATGATTCATTTACATGCATAGGTAATGGCCTCCTCTATATAATAAATTATAATTTATCTGTATCACTATTTACAGTGAAATTTCATGTCTTTGCTTAGTATATCATAATTTATTCCTCACAGCAAATAATTTGCCAGACAAATTCAACATAGATTTGGAAAGTCGTTGAACAGAAAAAAATAGAAAAACTGCAAATTAGTCATTGACAACTAATAGAGATTAGCATATACTAACTTACGAGCGGAAGAGAAAATGAAAAAAATTATCAATCTCAACTGTTTTTAATAATCTATATCAAATGAGAATGGATTCTAATATCATTTAAGAAAGAAGCGTGAGATTATGCCACTTACAATGGCCAACATTGGCGAAACCAATACAATTAAGAGAGTAAGCGGAAATGATGAGACAAAGCGTTTTCTTGCGAATCTTGGATTTGTGCCCGGAGCAGAAGTGATCGTGCTATCTGCAATTGGCGGTAACGTTATTGTTAATATTAAAGATTCGAGAGTAGCAGTAAATGCTGATATGGCGCGCCATATCATGATCTGATTGAGACGCTGAAAAAGTGATGAGTAAATTAAGAAAGGAGTATGTGTTATGACTTTAGGTGATGCAAAAGTAGGAACTACTGTTGTAGTTACAAAAATCGAAGGAGACAGTGCTTACAAACGCCGTATTATGGACATGGGAATAACAAAAGGAAGTGAACTTTTTATCAGAAAAGTTGCACCACTTGGTGACCCGGTTGAAATTACAGTTCGTGGATACGAGCTTACTGTCAGAAAGGCAGATGCACAGTGTGTAGAGGTTAAATAAGCCTACAGATACAAAGAACCTGATGAGAGATTCTAGAATTTAAGGAGGTAAAGAGAGTAATGGCAATCACAATTGCACTTGCAGGAAACCCGAACTGCGGTAAGACAACACTGTTTAATGCTCTTACAGGAGCCAACCAGTATGTTGGAAACTGGCCGGGAGTAACGGTAGAGAAAAAAGAAGGTAAGATCAAGAATAAGAAATACAAAAAGGAAGACGTTACAGTAACTGACCTTCCGGGAATTTATTCCCTTTCTCCATATACACTTGAGGAGGTTGTCAGCCGTGATTACGTTCTGAATGAGAATCCGGATGTAATCGTCGACCTTGTTGATGCAACTAACATCGAACGTAACCTGTATCTTACAACACAGCTTGTTGAGACAGGAGTACCGGTTGTAATCGCATTGAACATGTGCGATCTTCTCGCTAAGAGAGGCATTAAGATTGATGTAAAACGTCTTTCCATGTTGATCGGATGCCCAATTGTTGAGATTTCAGCATTGAAGCAGAAAGGTCTGGATGAACTGATCGATGAAGCAATCAAAGTTGCAAAGCAGAAGGAAGTAAAACTTCCTAGTGAGATCTTTGCAAAAGATATAGAAGCTGCTGTAGAAAGCGTAAAGGAAATCCTTCCTGATACAATTACAGAAGATAAAAAAAGATGGTACGCTGTAAAGTTCCTTGAAAATGACAGCAAAGTTGTAGATCAGATAAAGCTCTCAGGTGCAGCAAAAGCAGTTGTTGAAGATGAAAGAACAAAACTGGAAAAGAAACATGATGACGATATGGAAAGTATTGTAACTGACGGACGTTATCAGTTTATTCAGAAAATTGTAGGAACTACTGTTAAAAAAGCAAAAGAAAAACTGACAACATCGGATAAAATTGACCGTATCGTTACAAACCGTATCCTCGGTATTCCGATTTTCATTGCAGTTATGTGGCTTGTATATTACATATCTGTCACAACAGTAGGTACATTTGTAACAGACTGGACAAATGATACATTCGTTGGAGCCATTCAGGAGGCAGTTGGAGGATTCCTTACAAATGTCGGAGCAAGTGATCTGATCAACGGACTTGTAGTGGATGGTATCATCGGCGGACTTGGAGCAGTACTTGGATTCGTTCCACAGATGGCAATCCTGTTCCTTTTCCTGTCTATTCTTGAAGACTGTGGATACATGGTACGTATCGCATTCGTCATGGACCGTGTGTTCAGACATTTCGGACTTTCAGGCAAGAGCTTTATTCCGCTTCTGATTTCTTCAGGATGTGGAATCCCTGGAATCATGGCTTCCAAGACAATTGAGCAGGACAACGACAGACGTCTTACAATCATGACAGCAACATTTATCCCATGTGGAGCAAAACTTCCGGTTATTGCTATGATGGGTGGAGTTATTGCCGGTGAAGTAGCAGGATATCAGGAGAGCTCCTTCATTGCACCATTGATGTACTTTGTAGGAATCGTTGCAGTACTTGTTTCTGCAATCATCCTGAAGAAGACAAAACCTTTCTCAGGAAAACCGGCTCCGTTCGTAATGGAGCTTCCACAGTACCATATTCCACAGGCTAAGACAGTTCTCCTTCATGTTTGGGAGAGACTGAAAGGATTCATCATCAAAGCCGGAACAATCCTGTTCCTTGCATGCGTAGTAATGTGGTTCCTTGGAGGATTCGGATTTACAGCAGATGGATTTGGACTTGTAGAAGACAGCGCAGACAGCTTGATGGCAGCAATCGGCGGAGTGATCGCTCCACTGTTCGCACCACTTGGATTTGGTGAGTGGCAGCCTGTAGCAGCATCTATCTCAGGATTTACAGCGAAAGAAGCAATCGTTTCTACAATGGGAGTTCTTGCAAATGTGTCCGGAGATACAGAAGACGCAGTGACAGTAGCGCAGGGAGTTGCTTCCTGGTTCCCGTCAACAATTGCAGCATTTACATTCCTTCTGTTCAACCTGCTTGACTCACCTTGTCTTGCAGCAATCGCGACAATGGCACAGCAGATGCAGTCCAGAAAATGGTTCTGGTTTGCAATCCTGTTCCAGAATGTATTTGCTTATGTTGTTTGCCTGATCGTATACCAGGTAGGATCTTTCGTAACAGGCGGAGCATTTGGCGTAGGTACAGCAGTAGGATTTATCTTATTGATCTTCCTTCTGTTCATGCTCTTCAGACCAGATCCGTACAAAGATCAGAAAGTATACTCAAAACGTTCTGTGCAGGCAGCGTAATATGAGAGAAACAAGAACGTGAAAGCGTTCTTGAAAAATAGAGCTGGATGCAGGAAATGTATCCGGCTCTCTGTTATAATAAGAGAAAAAAGAGGTGTTGATGACAATGATAGCAAATATTGTAATAATAACTTTAATTATCGGATATTGTATTTTTCTCATTTATAAAGGATATAAGAACCATAAAGAAGGGAAACATGTCGGATGCGCCGGATGCAGTGGCAACTGTGGAAGCTGCGGCGGATGCAGTGCGGCAGCTGGAAAATCTCAATATACAAAGAAAAAGTAAAAGGTGATTAGAATGGGAAATTCAACAGGTTCTATGTTTTACGCATTTGGTGCATTTCTTTTGATTTACCTTGTTGGTGTATCCATCTATCAGATTTATCTGTGGATCAAGAAATGGCGAGAAAACAGAGAAGAGAAAGAAGACTAAAAGAGGGATCACAAAATGGCAGATATTATCATTATATTAATTGTAATCATCTTGCTTGGGTTGGCTCTGAAAGGATCAATCAAACATTTTAAAGGAGAAGGTCCTTGTTGCGGAGGCGGTTCAGGAAGCAACAAGAAAGCAAAAACAAAGTTTTTAGACGGTCCGGTGATTGGCAGAAAAACGTTGAAGATTTCAGGAATGCACTGCGAGCATTGTGCGAATACCGTAACAAATGCATTGAATGGATTGGACGGTATTACTGCAAAAGTGAATTTAAAGGACAATAGTGCAGAAGTTTCCTACGACAGAGAAATTGATCTGACAGATTTGAAAAATGCAGTAAAAAAAGCAGGGTATGAGGTCACTTCTATCTCATAAGAGTAAAACTCTGTGAGAGATGGCAAAGCAACTGATACAGCGAAAACCAGGAAGCAGGAGGTGTACCGTGAGTAAGAAAGAACAGATTATTGAAAAACTAAAAGAAAACGGGTGCCGGATCACAAAACAGCGTAAAATGTTGATTGATATTATTTTAGAAAATGAATGCTCAAGCTGTAAAGAAATCTTTTATAAGGCATCCCAGGCAGATGAAAAGATCGGTGTGGCAACTGTTTACAGAATGATCAATGCATTAGAAGAAATCGGAGCAATCAACAGAAAAAATATGTATAAAGTTGATTGTGCGCAGGATTGTCCGGAAGATGGGGGATGTATCATCATGCTGGATGATGATACGATCTTTAAACTTACGGAAACAGGGTGGAACAAGGTGATCCGCGAAGGACTGAAACATTGCGGTTATGTAAAAGATCAAAAAGTAACATCAATTAAATTACCGGATAATAAACGATAAAATTTATCGACAAATGCAGTTAGAATTGACTATCCGCATAGTGAGTTGATATGATGTATAAAAATTTTAGGAGGTTTTATACAATGTGGGATATATTTAAATTGAAAAAAGCAGGAATCTTTGCAGGAGGTGTTCTTTTCGGAACAGCGGGAGTGAAAATTCTTGCAAGTGATGATGCAAAGAAAGTTTACACAAACTGTACAGCAGCAGTTTTAAGAGCAAAAGACTGTGTGATGAAGACAGCAACAACTGTTCAGGAGAATGCAGAAGATATCCTTGCAGAGGCTCAGCAGATCAATGAGTCACGTGCAGCAAAAGAGGCTGAGGCTGTCTACGAAGCAGAAGAAGCAGAAGAGACAGAAACTCAGGAAGAGAATATAGGTGCGCAGGATTTCAAAGAGGAAGAAGTTTAAATCTCTATGAAATTTATTGTAAAGCATGAGATCAATGGCCGCCTTCGTATCCATGTTGTCCAGAAAAGGATGACATATACGGAGGCGGATACTCTATCCTGGTTTCTCTCCAATCAGAAGAATGTAACAGATGTAAAAGTATATGAACGCACCGCAGATGCTGTGATCTGTTATGTTGGAGATAAGGAAGAGATCTTGAATTTATTGAAGCAGTTTTCTTATGAAAATGCAATTCTTCCGGAACATGTTGCTGCAGGTTCTGGAAGAGAGCTGAATGCTGTTTATCAGGAAAAGCTGGTCATGAAGACAGTTCTTCATTATGGAAGCAAGTTATTCCTTCCAATGCCGGTCCGTGCAGTGATTACATCTGTAAAATCAGTGAAATATATCTGGCACGGAATCCGTTGCCTGATGCATGGTAAGATAGAGGTTCCTGTCCTGGATGCTACAGCAATCAGCGTTTCCGTATTCCGTAGAGATTATGCTACAGCCGGATCTGTCATGTTCCTGCTTGGAATTGGTGAGATCATAGAAGAATGGACGCATAAAAAGTCTGTCGGAGATCTTGCGCGCAGTATGTCACTTAATGTCAATAAAGTGTGGCTGAAGAGAAATGAACAGGAGATTCTTGTAAAATCATCAGATATTGAGCCGGGAGACCATGTTGTGATCCGTATGGGAAATGTGATCCCGTTTGATGGGGAAGTAGTTACTGGTGAAGGAATGGTCAATCAGGCATCTCTTACAGGTGAGTCACTTCCTGTAAGAAGAAGTGTAGGACAGTCTGTTTTCGCCGGAACAGTTCTCGAAGAAGGTGAGATTGAAGTTCTTGTCAAAGCGGTATCAGGCTCTACCAGATTTGAAAAGATTGTGACAATGATCGAGGATTCTGAAAAACTGAAGTCTTCTGTAGAAGGGAAGGCAGAACATCTTGCAGATAGACTTGTTCCATATACATTACTGGGGACAGGTGCAGTCTGGCTCCTGACAAGAAATATTACGAAGACACTATCTGTTCTGATGGTAGATTTCTCCTGTGCATTGAAGCTTGCGATGCCGATCACTGTACTTTCGGCAATCCGTGAGGCAGGCGAGAACAATATCACAGTAAAGGGTGGTAAGTTCTTAGAGGCCGTGGCCGATGCAGATACAATCGTTTTCGATAAGACAGGAACATTGACAAAGGCAACGCCGACAGTGAAAGAGATTGTTGCTTTCAGTGAATACTCAGAAAATGATCTGCTTCGTATTGCAGCATGTCTGGAAGAACATTTTCCTCATTCTATGGCAAAGGCCGTTGTAGATGCAGCGAAAGAAAGACATTTGTCTCATGAAGAAATGCACTCAAAGGTAGAATATGTTGTGGCACATGGAATCTCTTCCTCTATTGATGATAAAAAGGTTCTGATCGGAAGCAGTCATTTCATTTTCGAAGATGAAGGATGTACGATTCCATCCGAATATCAGGATAGATACGATTCACTAAAACCAGAATACTCTCATCTGTATCTGGCAATCGAGAAACAACTTGTTGCAGTTATCTGCATTGAAGACCCACTTCGTGAAGAGGCAACAGAAATGGTTCGTAATCTGAAGAAAGCCGGTATCCGTAAAGTCGTTATGATGACAGGTGACAGTGAACGTACAGCGGCGGCAATTGCGAAACGCGTTGGCGTTGATGAGTATTATGCTGAGGTTCTTCCGGAAGATAAAGCGAATTTCGTTGAGAAAGAAAAAGCAGAAGGAAGAAAAGTAATTATGATCGGTGATGGGATCAATGATTCACCTGCTCTTTCAGCAGCGGATGCGGGGATTGCGATCAGTGACGGCGCAGAGATTGCAAGAGAGATTGCAGATATCACGATTGCGGCAGATGATCTGCGTGAAGTTGTGACGCTGAAACTTCTGGCAAATGCCATGATGAAGCGGATACATAAGAATTACAGAAATATCGTCGGAATCAATTCAGGACTGATTCTGCTTGGCGTGACAGGAATTGTCCAGCCGACAGTATCTGCACTTTTGCACAATGCGTCTACATTGATGATAAGCCTTGGAAGTATGAAGAATCTGCTGGATGAAAATAAAAGAACAGAACTTGAGTAGTTACTGTGAACAGCAATCTTGAGTGAAACAATATAAAATAAAAAAGGCAAGAAAAAGAACTGCCGGGATTAACTTTTATAGAGGTTTGTCCCGGTAGTTCTTTTTTATATGTTAGGAAAGTTCTTTCCTAACATATAAAAAACGCTCCGCTCAGGATGCGCACTGCGGCGTACAAGGTAGGTGTCGCAAGCGACCGCCGCAGGCGCAAGAATGTGCCAAGGCACATTCTTTATTCTAATGAGAAACATTATCAGTAAATAATATTGATATTACGTTTCCGTTATAGTATAGTAAATACATAGGTTAGACACAACTAACGAACAAGGAAGATATGTGGAAATGAATTCATAAAACATACAGGAAAGTAATAAGTAAAGCAATAGATAATCAGATCTTAATTTCAGGAGGTTCAGTATGAGTGTAGTAATCATTGGAGGACATGACAGAATGGTATGTCAGTATAAGAAAGTCTGTAAACAGTTTAATTGTAAGGCGAAGATCTTCACCCAGATGTCAGCAAGCTTAAGCAAACAGATTGGAAGTCCTGATCTGATCGTTCTTTTCACAAACACAGTATCCCATAAAATGGTTCGCTGTGCAGTAGAAGAAGCCGGCAGATGTAATGCAGATGTGGTTCGTTGTCACACTAGCAGTAAGAATGCACTGGAAGAGATTCTGGAGAATGTTTGTGCATAATAAATATTGCTGAATTATTGAAACTATGAAAATAGAAAAGTCCCTTCAGAAGAAATAAACTTCTGAAAGGGACTTTTTCTGTATCATGCTGCCAATTACGCAGATTATCAATCTGAACAGGATCACAGCACCAATTTCTATAACTGGATATTTTTAAAGAGATCTCCAAGGTTTGTTCCGATATCTTCCGCTTTCGGAATCACAACCTTTTCAGCTTTCTCTTCAGCCTTCTCTTTGTCTTCTTCGAGAGCTTTCATGCTAAGGCTGATCTTGCCATCTTTGATACCGATGACTTTCACTTCAACTTCATCGCCAACTGTGAGAACATCAGAAGGCATTTTTATACGTTTCTGGGAGATCTGTGAAACGTGAACCAGACCGGAAAGTCCGTTCTCCAACTTTACAAATGCTCCATAGTTCTGAAGTGTTTCTACAGTTCCTTTCAGAACAGTTCCAACCTTCATACTTGCAATTTGTGCATCACGTGCTGCTTTTTCCTTTTCCTTCAGAAGCTCACGTGCAGAAAGGACAAGACGATTATTCGCCTGGTCAACATCAATCACCTGTACTTCGATATCCTTGAGAAGATAATCTTCCAGATTCTCGATATAGGAAAGGGACAGCTTAGAAGCCGGAACGAATCCGCGAAGTCCTTCTACCATTACAATTACGCCACCGTTGACAACACCTTCAATTTTAACAGGAAGAACAGTTTTCTTATCCATATAATCCTGGACTCTGTTCCATGGATTCGCATCATCGAAATGATCTTCATAGTCTGCCATTGTTTCTGTTACTTCATTTGTCTGTAATTCTTTCATTTCTTCGCTCATTAAAAGCACCTCATTTTCTTTTTCTCGTTAATCAAAAGTATAACATATGTATGAGAAAAAATACAACAAAAGAGCCAAAATCCGTGAAGAAAATGAAAAATGCGGTTGGATTAATAGAAAAAAAATGTTACTCTACTTATTGAATAGTGAATTGTCAGGTTTAATACTTAATGAAGAAGCTGTTCATGTAAGACGACAGAATACAGAGATAAATTGATGTGAGTGTAAAAGTAAATAAGAGATAAATTTGAGAAGGAGAGATAGAAAAATGGCTGAGAATAAAAAGGTGTATGTTGTAGGTCATAAGAATCCGGATACAGATTCTATTTGTACAGCAATTGCTTATGCAAATCTTAAGACAAAGATTACCGGAGAAACGTATGAGCCTCGTCGTGCAGGGCAGCTTAACGAGGAGACACAATATGTACTGGAACACTTTGGCGTAAAAGTTCCGTTATTACTTTCTGATCTTAGAGAACAGATTAAAAATGTGGAATTGAAAGAAAGTCAGGAAATTCAGGGAAGCCTCTCAATCCGTACAGCATGGGAAAAGATGTCAGAGATGAATACTCATACGATTCCGATCACACGTAATGGTGTGCTGGAAGGTGTGATCACAAAAGGTGATATTGCGAAATCCTATATGGAAGTCTATGATAACACAATGCTTGCGAAGGCAAGAACACAGTACCGTAATATTGCAGCGGCAGTAGAAGGTGAAATTGTAACAGGAAATGAACATGGTTATTTTTATAAAGGAAAAGTAACTGTTGCAGCATCAAGCAAAGAGTTGATGACAAGCTTTATCGAGAAAGATGATCTTGTTATCATTGGGGATCGAATTGATGCACAGCAGTGTGCAGTTGATCTGGATGCAAGCTGTATGGTAGTCTGCCAGAATGATCCGATCTCAGAAGATATTCTGCGTCAGGCAGAGGCAAAAGAAATTGTCGTTATCTGGACACAGCATGATACATTTACGGCAGCGCAGCATATCAGCCAAAGTATTCCGGTAAGATCTTTCATGACAAAGGATCAACTTGTAACATTCCGTAAGAATGATTATGTAGATGATGTGAAAGAAGTGATGGCACGCAAGCGTTTCCGCGACTTCCCTGTTGTAGATGAAGATGGAAAGTTCTTAGGTCTTGTTTCCAGACGAAGACTTCTCAATGTCAGCAAGAAACAGGTAATCCTTGTTGATCATAATGAGAAGAACCAGGCAGTAGACGGAGTGGAAGAGGCAGATGTCCAGGAGATTATTGATCACCACAGATTGAGCAGTATCGAGACGATCGGACCTGTATTTTTCAGAAATCAGCCGGTTGGATGTACAGCAACAATTGTATCTCAGATGTACGAGGAAAATGGTGTCGAAATAGATCCGGTGAATGCAGGACTTCTTTGTTCCGCGATCATTTCCGATACATTGATGTTCCGTTCCCCAACTTGCACACCACTTGATGAAAGCACAGCGAAAAAGCTTGCAGAGATTGCAGGGATCAATATAGAGAAGCTTGCGCAGGCAATGTTCAAGGCAGGAAGTAACCTGAAAGGAAAGACAGCAGAAGAGATTCTTTTCCTTGATTTCAAACAGTTTACAGTGAATGATACGGTATTTGGTGTTGGTCAGGTGAATTCAATGAGCGAAGAAGAGCTTGAAGAGATTAAGGCAACAGTACTTCCGGAGATGGAAAAGACAAGACAAAATCACAGTCTGGATATGATTTTCTTTATGCTGACAAATATTATTACAGAATCTTCGGAACTGATCTGCTGTGGTAATGAGTCAAGAGAGAAGATTATCGGAGCTTATGATCTGGAAGATAATGCACAGAAACTGATGCTCAAAGGTGTCGTATCACGTAAGAAACAGCTTGTTCCGGCACTTGTATCAGCATTGCAGCAGTAAGAACAGTTATAAGAATTTTTAATATAGAAAAGTCAGAACCGTCTCCGTAACAGGGGACGGTTTTCAGGAGGAAAGAGAAATGGCGAAACAGGTATGGAAAGCCGGTAATATGGTCTACCCGCTTCCGGCAGTTATGGTAAGTACGGCAGATAAAGAAGGAAATACGAACATTTTTACCGTTGCATGGACAGGAACTGTATGTACAAATCCGGCGATGGTATACATTTCCGTAAGACCGGAAAGATATTCGTATCATATGATTGAAGAGAGCGGAGAGTTTGTGATCAATCTGACAACCGAACAGCTCGCCCATGCGACTGATTACTGTGGTGTGCGCTCCGGCCGGGATGTGGATAAATGGAAAGAGTGTCATTTGACTGCGAAAAAGGCAGAGAAGCTTACTTACGCACCGGTCATTGAAGAAGCACCGGTCAATATTGAATGTGTAGTGACAAAAATTGAGAAACTTGGAAGTCACCATATGTTTCTTGCAGAAGTGAAAGCGGTTCAGGTGGACGAGTCCTATATGGATGAGAAGGGCAAATTCGAACTCAATAAGACAGGTCTTCTGGCATATTCCCATGGAGAATATCTTGGACTTGGAAAAAAGATCGGAACGTTTGGATACAGCGTGAGAAAAAAGAAGACCGTTGACAAACGAACTGCTAAGAAGATCACAACAAAAAATGAATCAAGGAGCAAGAAATCTCCGGAGAAAAGAACTGTAAATAAAAATGCAACATTCAGAAAGAAAGGAAAAGCTAAGAAATGATTTCATTTGAAAATGACTATTCAGAAGGCGCACATGAGGAAATCCTGCGCAGACTGGCAGAAGTAAATAAAGAAGGAATTACAGGATACGGAAATGATTCATATTGTGAATTCGCAAAGGAAAAGATCCGTCAGGCATGTAAATGCCCGGAGGCAGACATTTACTTCCTTGTGGGAGGAACACAGACAAATCAGACAGTAATTGATTCCGTGCTCCAGAGCTATGAAGGTGTTATCGCGGCTGAGACAGGTCATGTTGCATCACACGAGGCGGGTGCGATTGAAGCATCCGGTCATAAAGTACTGACCCTTCCGCAGCTGGAAGGAAAGATTCAGCCCAAAGATGTGGCAGATTATTTGAATCAGTTTTATAGTGATGGGAATCATGAACACATGGTTTTTCCGGGGATGGTCTACATCTCTCACCCAACAGAGTATGGCACACTGTATACACGTGGCGAGCTCGCAGAGCTTTCTGATATCTGTCAGCAGTACCATATTCCACTGTATCTCGATGGAGCACGTCTTGGATATGGTCTTGCAGTAGAAGATACAGATGTGACAATGGAAGATATTGCAGAATACTGTGACATTTTCTATATTGGTGGAACAAAGGTAGGTGCCTTCTGCGGAGAGGCAGTTGTATTTACAAAAGAAAATGCACCGAGACATTTTGTGACGCTGATCAAACAGCACGGAGCACTGCTTGCCAAAGGCTGGTTCCTTGGTGTTCAGTTTGATACGTTATTTACAGATGATCTGTATATGAAAATCAGTAAGAATGCAATCGAAACAGCTGCGAGACTGAAGAAAATCCTGAAAGAAAAAGGATATGATTTCTATATTGATTCCCCGACGAACCAGATCTTTGTTGAGATGGAAGACGAGAAGCTGAAAGAACTTGAGAAGAATGTCAGGGTCAGCTTCTGGGAGAAGACGGATGAGAAACATACGGTAGTCAGATTTGCTACGAGCTGGGCGACAGATATGGAGAAGGTTGAGAAGCTGAGGGAGTATTTATAAAAAAGTAAGAATATAAATAATAGCAAGTGCAGATAATATGTAGAAGCCTATAAAATGAGAATCATTATCATGTAGAAATATTGCGTTTTGTAAAGAAACTTGATAGAATACATATGGTTAGAGAAAACTAACTGTGTGAATAAATCATGTATACTCCTTTGTCTGTAATACCTGAACACAGGCGAGGGAGTCCTCAGAAAGGATGGACAACTATGAATTATCTGGAAATTGAAAAAGTAATTGGAAGAGAAATTATCGACTCACGCGGAAATCCAACGGTTGAGGCAGAAGTGCATCTTGTAGATGGAACTGTAGCAAGAGGTGCAGCTCCAAGTGGTGCTTCTACCGGAGAATTTGAGGCACTTGAACTTCGTGATGGAGACAAGTCAAGATTCGGTGGAAAAGGTGTTTCCCGTGCAGTAGAAAATATTAATACAACGATCAACAGTGCATTGGTTGGAATGGATGCAGGAGACACTTATGCAATTGATCAGGCAATGATCCAGGCAGATGGAACAAAAGATAAATCAAATCTTGGCGCAAATGCAATTCTTGCGGTTTCAATCGCATGTGCAAGAGCGGCAGCAGATGCACTTGAGATTCCGCTGTACCGTTTCCTTGGAGGAGTGAATGGAAACAGACTTCCTGTTCCAATGATGAACATTGTAAATGGCGGGTGTCATGCACTTTCTTCTGGACTGGATGTGCAGGAGTTCATGATCATGCCGGTGGGAGCACCGTCTTTTAAAGAATGCATCCGCTGGTGTACAGAGGTATTCCATGCACTTGCAGGAATCTTGAAAGACAGAGGACTTGCAACATCTGTAGGTGATGAGGGTGGATTTGCCCCGGCACTGAAATCAGACGAAGAAGCAATCGAGACAATTCTTGAGGCTGTGAAGAAGGCTGGATATGAGCCTGGAAAAGACTTCAAGATCGCGATGGATGCGGCATCTTCAGAATGGAAGACAGGGACGATTGGAGAGTATAAACTTCCAAAGGCAGGAACAGTTTATACTTCAGAACAGCTCATTGACCACTGGAAGAAACTGGTAGAGAAATATCCGATCATCTCAATCGAAGATGCACTTGATGAGGAAGACTGGGAAGGCTGGAAAAAGCTGACAGCAGAGCTGGGAGATAAAGTCCAGCTGGTTGGAGATGATCTTTTTGTCACAAACACAGAGAGACTGGCGAAAGGAATTAAGCTTGGATGCGGAAATTCTATTCTGATCAAACTGAATCAGATTGGATCTGTATCTGAGACTCTTGAAGCAATCAAGATGGCACACAAAGCAGGTTACACAGCAATTTCTTCCCACCGTTCCGGTGAGACAGAGGACACAACGATTGCAGATCTTGCAGTAGCACTGAATACCTGCCAGATCAAGACCGGAGCGCCGAGCCGTTCGGAGCGTGTAGCGAAATATAATCAGTTACTCCGCATCGAGGAAGAACTTGGAACAAGCGCAGTATATCCGGGAAATGACGCATTTAATGTGAAATAACATCAGTAAAATAACCTGACAGTCAGGAAAATCCATGCATTTTATGATCTCAGTGGGATGAAATGCATGGATTTTTGTGCATGTATTTCTTTGATTTCCATCTAGATTTTTTTAGCTATATGTCATACAATAGAAATGTAATTGCCGTCAGGCAACATAATATTTAATAATATTTGGAGGATTTCATTATGAAGAAACCGGTTCTGGTCATTATGGCAGCAGGAATGGGAAGCAGATATGGCGGGCTGAAGCAGATTGACCCGGTAGATCAGGAAGGACATATTATTATGGATTTCTCGATCTTTGATGCAAAACGCGCAGGATTTGAGAAAGTCGTATTTATTATTAAGAAAGAAAATGAAGCAGATTTTAAAGAAGCCGTTGGAAAGAGAATTGAGAAGATCATGGATGTAGCGTATGTATTCCAGGATCTGAACAATCTTCCGGAGGGCTACGAAGTTCCGGAAGGACGTGTAAAGCCTTGGGGAACAGCACATGCTGTTTTAAGTGCGATCGATGAGGTGGATGGACCATTTGCAGTAATCAACGCGGACGATTATTACGGACGTCATGCATTTGAGACGATCTATGAATTTCTTACAACACATGAAGATGATGATAAGTACCGTTATACAATGGTAGGTTATCGTCTGAAGAATACAGTTACAGATAACGGACATGTTGCTCGTGGCGTATGTGAACTCAATGAGGCGAAAGAGCTGGTTGGAATCACAGAGCGTACAAAGATCGAGAAGCGTGACGGTGGAATCGCTTTCTCAGAAGACGACGGAGAGACATGGACAACTATCGACGGAGATACTCTTGTATCCATGAATATGTGGGGATTCACAAGAAGTATTTTAGATGAGATCAAAGCAGGATTCCCGGCATTCCTTGATAAAGGTATTAAGGAGAATCCGATGAAATGTGAGTACTTCCTGCCATCCGTAGTCAGTGACCTTCTGGCAGAGGGCAGAGCAACCGTAAGAGTGCTTGAATCCGAAGATAAATGGTATGGAGTTACATACAAAGAGGACAAGCCGGTTGTAGTTGCAGCGGTACAGGCTTTGAAAGACGAAGGTCTTTATCCACAGAAATTGTGGGATTAGATTATGTGTTGTCAGTTACAGAATTTGTGAATCATAATAATCATGCAACATTTTTACCATAAGAGGAACTATTCGTATAAAGATTTTTGTGGTGGATGTGTTATAATCAGAGACAACAAAGCAAAGATAAGCAAGCTGCTGAACACAGTTACTGTGAGGAGCAGCAATTTGAGCAATAAAGCTCAGAGGAGGAATTTTAAAATGGCAATTTTAGTAACAGGAGGCGCCGGATTTATCGGAAGCCACACATGTGTAGAACTTTTAAATGCAGGATATGATGTTGTAATCGCAGATAACCTTTACAACGCATCAGAGAAAGCTGTAGACAGAGTAAAACAGATCACAGGAAAAGACCTGAAGTTCTATAAAGCAGATATCCGCGACAAAGAAGCAATGAACGAGATCTTTGAGAAAGAAGAGATCGAGTCGGTTATTCATTTCGCAGGACTCAAGGCAGTAGGTGAATCAGTTGTTAAACCACTCGAATACTACGAGAATAACATTGCCGGAACTTTAGTTCTCTGTGATGTAATGAGAAATCACGGCGTGAAGAATATCATCTTCAGTTCTTCTGCAACAGTATATGGTGACCCGGCATTTATCCCGATCACAGAAGAGTGTCCAAAGGGAACATGTACAAACCCATACGGATGGACAAAATGGATGCTGGAGCAGATCCTGACAGATCTTCATACAGCAGATCCGGAGTGGAATGTCGTACTTCTTCGCTACTTCAATCCAATCGGAGCTCATGAGAGCGGACTGATCGGAGAAGATCCGAAGGGAATCCCGAACAACTTGATTCCATACATTACACAGGTCGCAATCGGTAAACTTGAGTGTCTTGGTGTATTTGGAGACGATTATGATACACATGACGGAACAGGTGTACGTGATTATATTCACGTAGTCGATCTTGCAATCGGACATGTCCGCGCAGTAGAAAAACTGAAAGAGAAAGCAGGAGTTTCCGTATATAATCTTGGAACAGGAAACGGATATTCCGTACTTGATATGGTAAAAGCATTCTCCAAAGCTTGTGGAAAAGAGATCCCTTATCAGATTAAACCACGTCGTGCAGGTGACATTGCTACATGTTACTGTGATGCTTCCAAGGCAAAGGAAGAACTGCACTGGGTAGCTGAGAGAGATCTGAACAAGATGTGTGAAGATTCCTGGAGATGGCAGAGCATGAATCCAAACGGATACGAGGATTAAGATTGATTAATCATTTATAATGTGAAATAGAAAGTTGTTGATGAGCAGGGGCGCGCGATGATAGTGTAGTTTCCTGTGCCATCAACAACTTTTTTGTATCATTTGTAAATTATGTTGACCAACCGCGAACAATAACACAGCTCTTGCAACCAACAGTCCATCTGTATTATACTAATAGAACACGATTAAATTCAGAAGAAATTGGAGATAGAAAAATGAAGCGCGAAGTAGATCTTAATGAAATTTCAGACGGACGTCTGTATTCCTCCGGAGATATGGTTAAGGTGGACTGTCATGATTGTGAAGGCTGCTCTGCATGCTGCCAGGGAATGGGAAATTCCATCATATTGGATCCAATGGATCTGTGGAGATTGCAACTCGGAAAAAAAGAGAATTTTGATACACTGCTTGCAAACTATCTGGAATTGAATGTAGTTGACGGGATGGTACTTCCTAATTTAAAGATGGCAGGAGAGGAAGAAGCCTGTCTGTTCTTGAAAGATGGAAGATGTTCTATTCATGGATACAGACCGGGAATCTGCCGTTTGTTCCCTCTTGGACGTATTTATGAGGAGAATGGATTCAAGTATTTTATCCAGGTGCATGAGTGTAAGAAGCAGGAACGTGGTAAAGTGAAGATTAAGAAGTGGCTTGGAATTGCAGATCAGAAGAGATACGAAGATTTCGTGTGGAGATGGCATACATTTCTTAAGAACTGTGAAGAAGGAATGAAAGAACTTGATGAGCAGAACGCGAAAGTACTGACGGTTGTGGTTCTCCGCAACTTTTATCAAATGCCTTATCAGGCAGAGGAAGAAGCACAGTTTTATCCGGAATTTGAAGAAAGACTGGAAAGACTGAATGCAATGTTTGGATTTTAGAAGTGAAAGTTAACAACAGGTGAAAGGCATCAGTAGATGGAAAGCAACAGTAGAAAAACACAGATATTAAAAGAAATTTTTGGATACGATTCTTTCCGTAAAGGACAGGAGGAGATTGTAGATCAGATTTTGAATGGAAGAGATGTGCTGGCAATCATGCCGACCGGAGCAGGAAAATCACTTTGTTATCAGGTTCCGGCACTTCTGATGTCTGGGATCACGATCGTAGTATCACCGCTGATTTCATTGATGATCGATCAGGTGAAGGCACTGAATGAAGCAGGAGTTCATGCAGCGTATATTAATAGTGCACTGACAGAACGGCAGATTACAAAAGCATTAGAACTGGCAGCAGCAGGCAGATATAAGATGATCTATGTCGCTCCGGAACGCTTGTTGACACCACGGTTTCTGGACTTTGCATGTCATACAGAACTTTCCATGGTGACAATCGATGAGGCTCACTGTATTTCCCAGTGGGGACAGGATTTTCGCCCAAGTTATGTGAAGATCACAGAATTCATCCGCCAGCTTCCAAGACGCCCGGTCGTCAGTGCATTTACAGCAACAGCAACACAGAAAGTAAGAGAAGACATTCTTGAAGTACTTGATCTTGAATCTCCTTATATAAATGTATCCGGTTTTGACAGAGAGAACCTTTACTTCGAAGTAAGAACGGCGCGTGGGAAGAAGGAAGCAATCAAGGAATATCTCACACAGCACAGAGAAGACAGCGGAATTATTTACTGTGCAACAAGAAAAAATGTAGATGAACTCTATTTGGAATTGCAGAATGCCGGATTCTCTGTCGGAAGATATCACGCAGGAATGGGGACAGAGGCAAGAAATGAAAGTCAGGAAGATTTCATTTATGACAGGACAGAGATTATGATCGCAACGAATGCATTTGGAATGGGAATAGATAAGTCCAATGTCCGTTTTGTACTTCATTATAATATGCCGCAGAGCATGGAAAATTATTACCAGGAGGCAGGCAGAGCCGGACGAGACGGAGAACCGGCAGAATGTATCCTTTTCTATTCACCGCAGGATATCATGATCAATCAGCTCCTGCTGGATAGTAAAGAGCAGATTGGAGAATACACAGAAGAAGAACTCCAGGTGATCCGGGAACAGGATGTTCTCCGGCTGCGTAAGATGAGTAATTATTGTACGACAAGCATGTGTCTTAGAAAATACATATTGAATTATTTTGGACAAGAGACAGAAGAACATTGTGGGAATTGTTCCAATTGTCTGGAAGAATTCGTAGAGTTTGATGTCGGAGAGATTGCGGCAGACGTGATCGAGTGTGTGCGCGAATCCAGACAGAGATACGGTATGACAATGATCCTTTCCACACTGGCGGGAGCGAATACAGCGAAGATCAGAAGTGCAGGGATGAATGAACTTTCCATTTATGGAAGACAGAGTAAATGTTCTCAGCAGAGGCTGAAAGACGTAGTTTATACACTGCTCGAACACGGATACCTTCAACAGAGCGCAGATCGTTATGCGATCCTGAAACTGACAGACCGGTCAGAAGAATTACTGAAATCGAGAGAATTGAAACTTCGCTGCAAGAAGTCAGAACTTACAGAAAAGAAGAAGTCCGGAAGTGGAAAGAAAGCGTCTCATAGAAAGGGAGAGAGTTTCGGGAATCTTACAGATAAAAGCCGAGAATTATTCGAAGAATTGCGCTCTGTGCGTTATTCTTTGGCAAAGAAAAAAGGAATTCCGCCATATATGGTCGCTTCAGATCGTACATTACATGAGATGTGTGTACTTGTTCCATTTGAAAAAGAGGAATTGCTTGAAGTACACGGTATGGGATTTAAGAAATATGAACAGTACGGAGCAGTTTTTCTTGATAAGATTCAAGAAGTGACAGCAGGTGATAAAAAAGGTTACGGTATATCAGAAGATGCTGATGGGACAGACGCAGTTCAGAACAAGAATCCTCTGGACATCGGACCATTTGGAAGCGTAGAGAATTAACAGCAAAAAAGAAGTAAAAGAAAGAAGTGACATAAAAGTGTCTGTAAAAATATTTTCAACATTAAAAAATTATAAAAAAGAATATTTGCCAAAAGATATTTTAAGCGGAATTATCATGGCAGCGGTCTCAATCCCAATCTCTATGGGGTATGCACAGATCGCAGGTGTTCCGGCGGTGTATGGACTTTATGGATCTGTTCTGCCGATCCTGCTATTTGCCATGCTCTCAACTTCAAAACAGTTTATCTTCGGAGTAGATGCGGCACCGGCGGCAATTGTCGGAGCTGCACTGGCAACACTTGGAGTGACGGCAGAATCAGCCCAGGCATTGCAGTATGTACCATTGATCGCATTGTTTACAGGACTCTGGTTATTGTTGTTTTATCTTTTACATGCAGATAAGATTGTTGATTTTATCTCGACACCGGTTATGGGCGGATTTATCAGTGGTATTGCAGTGACAATTATTATGATGCAGATTCCGAAACTGATGGGAAGCCCGGCGGGGACTGGAGAATTCATAGAACTTGCAGAACATATTTTTCTGGCAATCACAAAGATAAACTGGTTGTCCTTTGGAATGGGAATTGGAGCACTTGTAATCTTGATTGTATCCAAAAAACTGATTCCAAAGTTCCCGATGGCAATCGTTATTATGATTGCCGGAGTTCTCTCGACAATTGTCTTTCATGTAAACCAGTATGGTGTAGTTCTCCTGCAGGCAGTTCAACCAGGGCTTCCGCGGCTTATTTTCCCGGATTTTACAGGAATCAATCTTACACAGGCCGTGGGAAGAGCACTTATGGTTGCTGTTGTGATCATGGCAGAGACACTTTTGTCAGAGAACAATTTTGCATCCAAAAACGGATATGAACTGGATGACCGTCAGGAAATCCTTGCCTGTGCCGCAGGAAATCTTGCTGCCGGTGCAGTTGGATGCTGCCCGGTAAATGGAAGTATTTCCAGGACTTCCATGAATGAACAGTATGGAGGAAAGACACAGGTTGTATCCATTACAGCGGGATTGACCATGGCAGTTGTACTTATAGGTGCAACCGGATTTATCGAATATCTTCCGGTTCCGGTATTGACGGCAATCGTAATCTCTGCACTGATGAATGTTGTAGAGACACATCTTGCAGTACGCTTATTTAAAGTAAGCAGAAACGAATTCTATATTTTTATTGCAGCAGGGATCGGTGTGCTGTTCCTTGGTACGATTTACGGAGTTGTGATCGGAATTCTGTTATCTTTTGTAGCAGTGATTTTAAGGGCTACAAACCCTCCGAGATCTTTCCGTGGAATGATTCCGGGAAAAGAAGTTTATTATGATCTGGAGAGAAACCGTTTTGCATATCCAATCAAGCATGTGATTATTTACAGATTTAGTGAGAACCTTTTCTTTGCAAATATCAAAGTGCTGGTTTCAGATATTGAAAACAGCATCAAAGAGGATACAAAGGTCGTAATTCTGGACGCATCAGCAATCAACAGCCTGGATATTACAGCGGCAGATGCACTCGAAATGCTTGCAGCAAGTCTGAAAAAACGTGGAATTAAGTTCTATATCACAGAACATTCCAGAGAAGTTAACGATCAGATGAGAAAGCTTGGAATCGGACATTTGATAAAAGAAGGTGCTGTGCGAAGAACAATTCTTGCGGCACTTCATGATGCGGGGATTGAGCAGCCTTGCCCATTGGATATTCCAGAAGAAGATCTCGAAAAACTTAAGCGAAGAGAATATTTTTCCCTTCCTGCAGAAGAAGAAAATACATTGGAAGAGTTTGCATGGGCATTTGGTGATGATGCAGTCAAAGAAATTGAGAAACGAGTGCTTTCTATTGTGAAGCAGATCCATGAGATTACAGATCTCGAAAAACTTTCCGATGAAGGAATCAAAGAAAAACTGGAATTTTGGAATTCACTTGGAGCACTTGATGAAGATGAGTTGCTCCGCAGAATGGAACTTCACTTAGATGATCTTCCAAGTGATGTAAAAGAAAACAAAAAACTCGTCATTGAATTAATCGAGCGTAGAAGAAGAAAACTTAGAGATCGTCTTCTGAAAGAGCATCCAGAGATTGTTGAGCATATTGAAGAGCGAAGAGAGCGGCTGGAGCGAAGACTTGAGAAACAGAATCCAGATGCAGTAAAGCGTCTGAAACACTGGAAAGATGAAGAAATCTAAAGAACAATCTTTAAGATTCTTAATAAATCATTAGGATTGATGGAGTTCCCTTGTTTCTGCAAAAAAGGAATGCTATGATTAATATGGAAGAAAAAGTCAGGGGACAATTTTGATTGTCCCCTGATTCTAAGAATAGAAAAGAAAAAAAGGGATAAGCATGTGGTCTAAAGAAACAAAAGAAGAAAAAGAACGCAAGAAAGAACAAGCGTTTTACGAACATTATAGCGCGATGGGAAAAAGCACAGATTCCATTAGAAAAGAGTGGGAGAGACGCAAGAGGAATGAACAACGCATTCGACGCCTCAAGAGACGAAGGAGAATTGCAATCGTATTGATTCTGCTCGTTGTATTAGTTCCGGCAGTTTCAACATTTACTTATTTTAAAATGAATCCGATTGTATTACGGAGTAAAGTGATCGCGCAGGAAAAGAAAGAAAGTATGGATCTGATGTCCAACATCCGTTTCGTTGTTGGTGGAAAAGCGAAAGATGTGAAGACAGAAGGCAAAGTAGATACGAATAAAGAAGGAAAATATACGGTTTACTATGTCTATGGTAAACAAAAAGTAAAAGCTGAAGTCGAAGTTAAGGATACAAAAGCACCTGAGCTTAAAATGAAAGACAGTTATACAACAGAACTTCCGAAAGATATCAAGCCGGAAGATTTTGTAGAATCAGTAAAAGATGCATCAGATGTCACACTTGAATTTGTCGGACAGGATTCCTGGGAGAAGAAAGGAAAATACGAAGTAACTGTTGCTGCAACAGATAGTGACGGTCATAAAACAGAAGGTAAATCAACACTGAATCTGGAAGAGGATACAACAGGACCGACTATTGAAGGAGCAGATGATAAAGAACTTGCACAGGGCGATACGATGGACTTGAATGAAGGGGTTACGATAAAGGATGATATGGATCCAGAGCCAACATTGGAAGTACAGGGTGCTGACAAAGTGGATTTTGCGACACCGGGAACCTATATTGTCACCTATCTTGCAAAAGACCGTTCCGGAAATGAGACAAAGATTGAGCGAAAGATCAAAGTGAAGAAGAATCCGGATTGGAATGAGAAAGTTGTTTATCTGACTTTCGATGATGGTCCGTCAGAGAATACCGGAGAGATTCTTGATATCCTGAAAGAAAAAAATGCAAAGGCAACCTTTTTCGTTACAGGAAATAATCAGGAACATGATGATATGATAAAAAGAGCCTTTTCCGAAGGACATTCGATCGGACTTCATACCTATACACACGATTATGCAACAGTTTACGCATCTGAAGATGCATACTTCGCAGATCTGCAGAAAGTATCGGATCTGGTAGAGAGTATCACAGGAACAAAATCCATGATCATTCGTTTCCCGGGAGGATCCAGCAACACCATCAGTGCAAAATATGTCAAAGGATTGATGACAACACTTACGAAAGCAGTGAGAGACAAAGGATATCAGTATTTTGACTGGAACTGTGATTCTACTGACGCAAGCGGAAATAATGTGCCGGTAGAAAAGCTGGTTTCCAACGCAACATCCTGCACGGCAAATCATGTTGATATTCTGATGCATGATACAGATGCAAAAGATACAACCGTACAGGCATTGCCACAGATTATTGATTACTATAGAAGTCAGGGATACACATTCAAAGGACTGACCGTTGATAGTGTGGCAGCGCACCATGGAGTGAATAATTGATAAATATTAGAAAGAGCCAGGACAGGCACAACACACGGTGTCTGTTCTGGCTCTTAATTATATCTTAATCCTCATCATCTGTCTGTACAGAGTAAGTCTGTCTCTTTCTTGCCATCTCATCGCTCTCAAGATATTCATCGTAAGTTGTGATCTTATCGATCAGCTTACCGCCCGGAACAATCTCCATGATACGGTTCGCTGTTGTCTGTACGATCTGGTGGTCTCTGGAAGTAAAGAGAAGTACTCCAGGGAACTTGATCAGACCGTTGTTGAGTGCTGTGATAGACTCCATATCCAGGTGGTTTGTTGGCTCATCAAGAAGCAGTACATTTGCTCCTGAGATCATCATCTTGGAGAGCAGGCAGCGAACCTTCTCACCACCGGAAAGTACAGCAACTTTCTTCACTCCGTCTTCACCGGAGAAGAGCATTCTTCCAAGGAATCCACGAACATAAGTTACATCCTTTTCCTCAGAGTACTGTGTCAGCCATTCTGTGATATTGTAGTCATTGTCGAATTCTCCGCCGAAATCTTTCGGGAAGTAAGCCTGAGAAGTTGTAACTCCCCATTTATATGTTCCCTCATCCGGTTCCATCTCGCCGATCAGGATCTTGAAGAGGATTGTCTTAGCAAACTCATTTCCACCAACAAAAGCAACTTTATCCTCACGGCCAAGTGTGAATGTAAGATTATCAAGAATCTTCTCGCCGTCAATTGTCTTGGAAAGTCCTTCTACAGTGAGAACTTCATTACCAATCTCACGGTTCGGACGGAAGTCGATGTAAGGATATTTACGGCTGGAAGGTCTGATCTCATCAAGCTGGATTTTCTCCAGGGCACGCTTTCTGGAAGTAGCCTGTTTGGACTTGGAAGCGTTCGCACTGAATCGGGAAATAAATTCCTGCAGCTCTTTGATCTTTTCTTCTTTTTTCTTGTTGGCCTCTTTCATCTGACGGATCAGCAGCTGGCTTGACTCGTACCAGAAGTCGTAGTTTCCTGCGTAAAGCTGGATCTTGCCGTAATCGATATCGGCAATCTGTGTACATACCTTGTTCAGGAAGTAACGGTCATGGGATACAACGATAACAGTGTTGTCAAAGTTGATCAGGAATTCTTCCAGCCATGCGATCGCATCAAGATCCAAGTGGTTGGTAGGCTCGTCAAGAAGCAGGATATCCGGGTTTCCGAACAGTGCCTGTGCAAGAAGAACCTTAACCTTCTCAGAACCTGTCAGGTCTTTCATCAGTTTATAATGAAGCTCTGTCTCGATACCAAGTCCGTTCAGAAGGTTGGCAGCATCAGATTCTGCTTCCCATCCATCCATTGTAGCGAACTCAGCTTCCAGCTCACTTGCTTTGATTCCGTCTTCATCTGTGAAATCTTCTTTTGCGTAAATTTCTTCTTTCTCTTTCATGATTTCATACAGACGTGCATTTCCCATGATAACTGTATCAAGAACAGGGAATTCGTCATATTTGAAATGATCCTGCTGAAGGAAAGAAAGTCTCTCGCCCGGGGAGATAACTACATCACCGGATGTCGGCTCAAGCTGTCCGGAAAGAATCTTAAGAAATGTAGATTTACCGGCACCATTCGCACCGATCATTCCGTAACAGTTCCCCTCTGTGAATTTGATGTTAACATCTTCAAACAGCGCCTTTTTCCCGACGCGAAGGGTTACATTATTTGCACTAATCATTTGAAAGTCTCCTTGTAAATAAATTAGAATTGTGATTACGTTGTTATAATTGTCCTTTTTCAAATACGTGTGAATAAGAACATACCAATCCATATATTAACATAGAAGAAAGGGTGCTGACAAGTACTGAAATAGAAAAATGCATACGAAAAAGCAGGGCAAACTGTGTGAAAATGTATAAGAACTAATCCTTGTTCTTTCCATTGTAAAAAGTTATAATGTTACTAAGAATCTCACAATATAAATAGCAGTAGAAAAGAGGAGAAACCATGGCACTTAAGAAAGCAACAATCGTACTGGAAGGTGGAGCAACAAGAGGCATATTTACTTCTGGTGCTCTGGATTACCTTATGGAACAGGATATTTATTTTTCAGATGTGATCGGTGTGTCTGCCGGCGCATGTAATGCAGTAGATTATGTTTCCAGACAGCCGGGACGTACAAGGGACTGTATGATTCCGAATACAAAAGATATGAAGTATATTAATGGAGTGAAAGATACGATCAGGGAGAAAAGTCTGATGAATATGGATTTGATTTTTGATAAATATCCGAATGAACTGATCCCATTTGATTTTGATACATATTTTCAGTCAGAGATGCACTGTGAGCTGGTAACGACAAACTGTCTGACTGGAAATGCAGAATATATGACGGAAACAGAAGATCCTGACCGATTGATGAAGATCTGTCGTGCATCAAGCAGTATGCCGCTTGTGACTCCGATGGTGAATATTGACGGTGTCCCGTATCTGGATGGCGGACTTGCAGATTCTGTTCCGATCCGTCGTGCACAGAAGCTTGGGAATGAGAAGATCATAGTGATCTTGACGAGAAATCAGGGCTATCGTAAGAAAGTGATCTCACCGGCAGTGCAGAAGCTTTACAGACAGGCATATAAGTCCTATCCGAATGCAGTCCGGACAATCTTCAGAAGAAGTTTTATCTATAATAAGACGATGAATTATCTGGATCAGCTTGAGAAGCGTGGAGAGATCTACGTCCTTCGTCCACATGTAAAACCAGTATCACGGCTCGAACAGCATCCGGATGTCCTGCATGCATTTTATGAGCATGGATATCATCTGATGGAGCGAAAGACAGAAGAAATGCTGAAGTATCTTGAACAGTAATAAAAATAAATCGACTTGTTAAAAGAAGAGAGAAAAGGGAGTTGAGTTATATGAGAGAGATTTTAGAAGAAACTCAGAACCGTGAATTATCGTGGCTTCGGTTCAATCAGCGCGTTCTCGAAGAAGCACGGGACGAGACAGTTCCTTTGATGGAACGTATGAAATTCGTAGCTATTTTCACAAGTAACTTAGACGAGTTTTTTATGATCCGCGTAGGAAGTCTGTATGATATGGCATCAGCAGACAGCAAAAAGATCGATCAGCGATCCGGTATGACAGCAAAACAGCAGTTAGATGCAATTTATCGAGCTGTTTCCCCACTTTACAAGGAACGAGATAAGACATATGCAGAGATCAAGAAACAGTTAAGTCCGTATGGTGTCTGCGGTCTTGACTTCAAGGAACTGGAACAGCAGGAGAAGAAGTTTGTAAAGAAATATTTCAAAGAAGAAGTAATGCCGGTGCTTTCCCCACAGATCGTAGATGCGAACCATCCGTTCCCACATCTGTTAAGTAAAGAACTGTATGTGGTTGCGAATTTGAAGCAGGGAGAAAAGACGATGCTCGGAATCATCCCGGTACCACAATATATTTCTAATATTCTCTATCTTCCGGGGTATGACATCCGTTATATCCGTATGGAAAAGATTATCCTGGAATTTATTGATCTTGTTTTTGACCAGTATCAGATTTCAGACAAGAACTATATACGTGTAACGAGAAATGCAGATGTATCACCGGATGATGAAGCTTATGCAGACAGCGGAGATTTCCGTCATGTGATGCAGGAGACACTTCATAAGAGAAGAAGGATGGCCGTTGTCCGTCTTGAGGCAGCCAATTCTCTGAGTAAAGAGATGGAGAAATATTTCTGTGAGAAATTCAATATCCATCCGGAATGCATTTTCCGAACAAAGATGCCGATGAAGCTGGACTTTATCTTTGCAATCGCTGATAAACTTCCGGATTCGAAGAAAACAACGCTCGTGGATGTACCATTTTCTCCGCAGCCGTCTTCCATGCTTGCAGAGGGTAAGGTGATTCCGCAGATAAAGAAGAAAGATGTACTCCTTTGCTATCCATACGAAAGCATGGAACCGTTCCTTCAGCTGATCAAAGAAGCATCAACAGACCCGGAAGTTCTTACGATCAAGATCACAATCTACCGTCTGGCGAAGAAAGCACGACTTGTAGAATATCTCTGCGCAGCGGCTGAGAATGGAAAAGAGGTTACGGTCCTGATCGAGCTGAGAGCACGTTTTGATGAGCAGAACAACATTGACTGGTCCGAGCGTCTGGAAGAGGCCGGATGCCGTGTTCTGTACGGATTCGAGGGTTATAAGGTACACTCCAAGATCTGCCTGATCACATACAGAAACCGTACCGGAATTCATTACATTACACAGATTGGAACCGGAAATTATAACGAAAAGACAGCGAAGATGTATACCGATTACTCGCTGATGACAAGCAGACAAGAGATTGGTGAAGACGCAGCAGTCTTTTTCCAGAATATGTCGATCAGCAATCTGAATGGAGTTTACAAGCATCTGATTGTTTCACCGACAAGCCTGAAACAGAAAGTACTTGCCTTGATGGATGAAGAAATTGCAAAAGGTGAGAACGGAAGAATCATTATGAAAATGAATTCTGTTACGGACATGGATTTCATTCGAAAAGTAACAGAAGCATCTCAGGCAGGGGTGAAGATAGATCTGATCGTGCGTGGGATCTGCTGTATCCTCCCGGGAATCAAGGGAAAGACAGAGAATCTGCGTGTGACAAGTATCGTCGGAAGATATCTGGAGCATCCAAGACTTTTCGTCTTCGGAAAAGGAGCAGATGCAACAGTTTATATTGGATCTGCTGATATGATGACAAGAAATACAGAGAAGCGTGTAGAAGTCGCGTGCCCGGTCTATGATGTAGAGATTCGGAAACGCCTGTTCCATCAGCTTCATGTAATGCTTTCTGACAATGTGAAAGCCCGTGCGATGACAAGTGACGGAACATATGTGAAGAAACCGGTGGAAGACGGAGCAAGTCTTGTGAATGCACAGGAGACCTTTATGAGAGAAGCATCACAGGCAAAACGTCCGGCTGCAGCCAATGTGCCGAAGAAGAAAAAAGAAGGATTCTTAACAACCGTACTGAAGATTTTCAGAAAAAAACAATAGAAGGACGAGAGATGGAGGAGCAGAGAAAGATGAAACCGTTACAGAAAAAAGACTTTGGAAAGACATCGAAAGGGGAATTGGCTACCGTATATACACTGGAAAATGAAGCAGGAATGCAGATCAGCGTATCTGACTTCGGAGCAACGCTGACAAGCGTACTTGTTCCGGATAAAGATAACAATCCGGTAGAAGTGACACTTGGATATGATGATGCAACCGGATATGAAGCCGGACTTGGAAATGCATTCGGAGCATCTGTCGGACGTAACGCAAACCGTATCGGTGGGGCAGTGATCGAGATCAATGGAACAGAATATCACTTGACAAAGAATGACGGAGAGAACAACTTGCACAGCGGACTTGATTTCTATCACGGAAGAATGTGGAAGGTTGTGGATGCAGATGATACTCATGTAACATTTGAGATGGACAGCCCGGATGGGGATCAGGGATATCCGGGAGCACTTGTTATGAAAGTGACCTATTCTCTGGATGAAGAGAATACTTTGATGATCCACTACGAAGCAGAGCCGGATCAGGATACGATCATCAATATGACAAATCACAGTTACTTTAACCTGAACGGACATAAGAGCGGAGACGTTCTGAATCATACATTATGGCTGAATGCGGATGCATTTACACCGGCAGACGCAGCATCCATTCCGACAGGTGAGATCCGCAGTGTGGAAGGAACTCCGATGGATTTCAGAACAGATAAGACAATCGGAAAAGACATTGGAGTAGACTATGAACCGCTGGTATTCGGAAATGGATACGACCACAACTGGGTATTGAAAAATGAAGGCGAATTTGATAAAGTAGCAGAAGTGGCTGGGGATGAAAGTGGAATCCATATGAGTGTACTGACAGACCTTCCGGGAGTGCAGATCTATACTGCGAACTTCCTTGACGGAGTGAAAGGAAGAGACGGAGCGGTTTATGAGATGAGAGATGCGATCTGTCTGGAGACACAGTACTATCCGGATGCGATCCACCACGAGAACTTCCCGGGACCGATCTGTAAGAAAGGTGAGAAATACGATACCCGCACTGCCTACAGATTTCGTGTAAAATAATTGAATGGAAGATAGATAACTAGTTTATGGGAAAATCAGTATACATTGCGGAGAAACCGAGCGTTGCCCAGGAATTCGCAAAAGCATTGAAACTAAATACAAAACGACGGGACGGATATCTTGAGTCAGACGAAGCCATCGTCACCTGGTGCGTCGGCCATCTGGTGACGATGAGCTATCCGGAGGAATATGATCCGGCACTTAAGAAATGGAACTTGCAGACGCTGCCATTTATCCCGGAAGAATTCAAATACGAAGTCATTCCGTCAGTGGCAAAGCAGTTCCAGATTGTCAGTGGGATCCTGAACCGGGAAGATGTCGATACGATCTATGTCTGTACCGACTCCGGGCGAGAGGGAGAATATATCTATCGTCTCGTGGAACAGGAAGCACACGTTGAGGGGAAAAAGCGCCGGAGAGTGTGGATCGATTCCCAGACAGAAGAAGAGATTCTTCGAGGAATCCGTGAAGCCAAAGATCTGTCAGAGTATGATAATCTCGGAGCATCCGCATACTTGCGCGCCAAAGAAGATTATCTGATGGGAATCAACTTCTCCCGTCTGCTGACCTTGAAATATGGCAACAGTATTTCAAATTTTCTGCAAACGAAGTATTCCGTTGTATCTGTAGGACGTGTTATGACGTGTGTTCTTGGCATGGTTGTGCGCAGAGAACGTGAGATCCGTGATTTCGTCAAGACACCGTTTTACCGTGTACTCAGCACAATTGATGCACAGGGGCATACGTTCGAGGGTGAGTGGAGAGCAGTGAAAGGCTCCCGCTATTTTGAGTCCTATGACCTTTATAAGGAAAATGGATTCAAGGAGCGCAAGAAAGCGGAAGAATTGATTCAATACCTGCAGACACCGGATGACGAGTCTGTAAATGTAGCAGGAATACAGGGACAGTCAGGATTGAACTGCAGGATCGAGTCGATTGAGAAAAAGAAAGAGAAGAAGAATCCCCCTCTTTTATATAACCTGGCGGAGCTTCAGAATGATTGCTCCAAGAGATTTAAGATCAGTCCGGATGAGACATTGCGAATCGTGCAGGAGTTGTATGAAAAGAAGCTTGTGACTTATCCGAGAACAGATGCCCGTGTTCTGTCTACCGCAGTGGCAAAGGAAATCACAAGAAATCTGAACGGGCTGTCAAAATATCCGATGGCTGCACCGTATATGCAGGATATCCTGAGTTTCGGAAGCTATAAGACACTTGCCAAGACACGTTATGTGAATGACAAGCAGATCACAGACCATTATGCAATCATTCCTACAGGACAAGGATTGAATGCACTAAATACCGTATCCTCTACTGCAAAAGGCGTGTACGATCTGATCGTGCGAAGATTCCTAAGTATCTTCTATCCGCCGGCAGTTTACCAGAAGGTTGCTATCGTGACGAAGATCAAAGAAGAAAGCTTCTTCTCAAGCTTCAAAGTACTTGCTGAGGAAGGTTATCTGAAAGTGGCAGGCATTCCGAAGAAGAAAGCTTCTCAGACAGCCACAAAAGATAGCAGTAATGGAAACAGTGAGAATAATAATAATGATACAAATGACGAGGCAGGTTCCGATTCTTCCGATCAAAGCCTGGACACCGGATTGTTCGAAGTGATCAAGTCATTAAAGAAGGGTGCAGTCCTTCAGGTCAGAGCATTGGATATCAAAGAAGGAGAGACCTCACCTCCGAAGCGTTACAATTCCGGTTCTATGATCCTTGCAATGGAGAATGCAGGACAGCTGATCGAGGACGAAGAACTCCGTGCCCAGATCAAAGGAAGCGGGATCGGAACAAGTGCGACAAGAGCAGAGATTCTGAAAAAGCTTGTGAATATCAAGTATCTCGCATTGAACAAGAAGACACAGGTGATCACACCGACGCTGCAGGGAGAGATGATCTATGATGTTGTTGATCATTCCATCCGGTCACTTTTGAACCCGGAACTTACAGCAAGCTGGGAGAAGGGGCTGAACTATGTGGCAGAAGGTTCCATCACATCAGATGAATATATGAGAAAACTCGATCATTTCATCACCAGCAGAACCGTTGGGGTGAAAGGGCTGAACAATCAATATCAGCTTAGAGCCTGCTATGAAAAAGCCGCTGGGTTTTATCCGTCTGTAAATAGTAATAAAACGACAGGTAGAACAAAAACAGGAAACAAAAGTAAATGACACAATAATAAGACATAAATGTAAGTCGGTTCTAGCCGGCAGAAAGGAATTACCATGTTAGAAGCATTAACAGTAAAAGAAAATTATTCATTAGACCAGACAATCGCAAAAGATATCTTCAACGGAGTTACTTATCCGTGGGAAGTACTTCCGAAGATCAGCAGCTTCATCCTTGAGCTTGGAGCTACATTAAGCGAAGATGAATACGAGAAACGCGGAGAAAATGTATGGGTAGCGAAATCTGCAAAGGTTGCTCCGACTGCATTTATCAATGGACCGGCAATCATCGGAAAGGATGCAGAGGTTCGTCACTGTGCATTTATCCGTGGAAATGCGATCGTAGGAGAAGGAGCTGTTGTAGGAAATTCCACGGAGCTTAAAAACGTGATCCTTTTTAATAAAGTTCAGGTTCCGCACTATAATTATGTAGGTGATTCTGTTCTTGGATACAAATCTCATATGGGAGCCGGATCAATTACATCTAACGTAAAATCAGATAAGAAACTTGTTGTGGTAAAAGCCGGAGAAGAGAAGATTGAGACAGGCATGAAGAAGTTCGGCGCAATGCTTGGAGATGAAGTAGAAGTAGGATGCGGAAGCGTTCTGAATCCGGGAACAGTTGTTGGAAATCACAGTAACATCTATCCACTTTCCTCTGTACGAGGATTCGTTCCGGCAAACAGTATTTACAAAAAACAGGGCGAAGTTGTGACAAAAGAAGAAAGATAGTTGAAAATAGAAAATGATAAGAATGGCTCCTGTGTGATAACATGGGAGCTATCTTAGACAGGAGGAATAAAGCAGATGAATAAAGTAGGTTTTATCGGTGTAGGAATCATGGGAAAATCCATGGTCAGAAATCTCATGAAAGCCGGATTTGAATTACATATCTATGCAAGAACAAAGAGTAAAGTAGAAGATGTGATCGGCGAAGGAGCACAGTTCCATGAGTCGATCAAGGATTGCGTGCAGGATTGTGATGCAGTTATCACAATTGTCGGTTTCCCACAGGATGTAGAAGAAGTATACTTTGACCAGGGGAATATCTTAGACAGTGCAAAGAAAGGTGCTTATCTGATCGATATGACAACAACAAGTCCGCAGATTGCTGAGAAGATCTACGCGGAAGGCACAAAGCGAGGCTTCCATGTGATGGATGCACCTGTCACAGGCGGAGATACAGGAGCGAAAGCCGGAACATTGTCCATCCTTGTTGGCGGAGAGAAAGAAGATTACGAAGCCTGTATGCCACTCTTTGAAGCAATGGGAACAAACATTAATTATCAGGGTAAGGCTGGATGCGGACAGCACTGCAAGCTGGCGAACCAGATCATGATCGCCGGAACACTGTCCGGTGTGTGCGAGGCACTTACTTATGCAAAAGAACAGGGACTGGATCCGGAAGTATTCATGAAGTCCGTTGCGACTGGGGCAGCAGGAAGCAAGCAGCTTGACACATTCGGACCAAAGATCTTAAAAGATGATTATGCACCGGGATTCTTTATGAAACACTTCATCAAAGATATGAAGCTTGCACTGATCGAAGCGAACAGAAAAGGACTTTCCCTTGATGTACTCAGTATGGTTCTTGCCAATTACGAAGAACTTGAGCAGGAAGGATACGGAGATCTCGGAACACAGGCGTTGATGAAATTCTATGATGAAGAACATCGAAATACGGAAGAGTAAAAATTTGTGAATGGTAACCGTAAAAATTCTGTTAAGAATCAACAAAACAGGTTGAAGTAACAGGGAAAAGAAAATATAATAGACATCAGAGAAAAAACTGTTGAAGAATATAAAAATCAACAACAGGAAGACTTGAAGGAGGACACGAAAATGCTTACAGATAATTTTGTAACAATGGAAATTGGAAAAGCAAAACACATTGCACTCGTAGCCCATGATGGAAAGAAGAAAGAACTGATTGAATGGTGTGATAGAAATAAAGAAGTATTACAGGGACATTTCCTATGCGGAACAGGAACAACAGCCCGTCTGATCGCAGAGAAAACAGGACTTCCGGTAAAAGGATACTGCAGTGGTCCACTTGGTGGAGACCAGCAGATCGGTGCGAAGATCGTAGAAGGACAGATTGATTTCATGATCTTTTTGTGGGATCCGTTAGAGGCACAGCCACATGACCCGGACGTTAAGGCACTTCTTAGAATCGCAGTAGTATATGATATTCCGGTTGCGAACAACCTTGCAACAGCAGACTTCATGCTGAACAGCAAGTTCATGAATGAGCCTTATTCCAGACAGATTGAGAATTTCAATAAGACGATTCAGGACCGCGTTGCGGAGATGAAATAAAATAATTTAAGTATTAAAAAAATACCTGCAGATATCAATTTTGACATCTTGCAGGTATTTTTATAGATTTTTACAGAAGTCCTTTTTCACGCTTCTCAAGAAGAGCATGAATCTTATCTGTCGGGCTGATAACAGAGCTGATCGGCACATCATGGTTCAGGGAATCAATGATCAGTGCGATAAATTTACTCATATCAGCTTTTACAAAGTAAGGTTTCTCATAAAGTTCCGGTGGGAGATATGTAAGGTTTGTTGTAATAACTTTACTGATATATCCCTTATTGTAATACTCATCGAATTTATCAAATCCGTCTGTGAACAGTCCGAATGTTGTACATACAAAGACACGTCCGGCCTTACGCTCTTTCAGCTGTTTTGCAACATCAAGCATACTTTCTCCGGAAGAGATCATATCGTCAACGATAAGAACATCCTTTCCTGTCACATCATCACCGAGGAATTCATGGGCAACGATCGGGTTCTTTCCGTTTACAACTGTAGAGTAGTCACGGCGTTTGTAGAACATACCCATATCAACACCAAGTACGTTAGAGAAGTATACTGCACGGTGCATAGCTCCTTCATCCGGGCTGATGATCATCAGGTGTTCTTTGTCAGCTTTCAGATCTGGTACTTCACGGAACAGTGCTTTTAAGAACTGATACTGCGGGTTAAAGCTGTCAAATCCACTAAGTGGAATTGCATTCTGTACACGTGGGTCATGAGCATCAAATGTAATGATGTTGGAAACGCCCATTGCGTCCAGTTCTTCCAGTGCAAGAGCACAGTCCAGAGACTCTCTTCTTGTACGCTTGTGCTGTCTGCTTTCGTAAAGGAAAGGCATGATAACATTGATACGGCGAGCCTTACCTGTTGCAGCAGCGATAATTCTCTTCAGATCCTGATAATGGTCATCTGGAGACATATGGTTAAGATGTCCGTTTACTGTGTAGGTCAGGCTGTAGTTGCATACATCAGTCATGATAAAAAGATCAGTACCACGGATTGTCTCTTTCAGGATACCCTTAGCTTCACCGGAACCGAATCTCGGACAACTACAGTCTACCTGGTAATTGTTGGCCTTATAGTTTCTGTAAAGTGGGGATTCTGTTACTTCGTTGATCGTGTTCTCACGGAAGGAAACAATATAATCATTTACCTTCTGTCCCAGAGGTTTGCAGCTCTCCATAGCAATCAGTTTCAGAGGTGCAATCGGGAGTGTGTTTTCTAACATTTCGATGTTCGTCATTTTCTTCTCCTCAGTGTGAATTAATTTTTAACCGTCTTAAGAAATCGGACGGTAACGCGAATTGATTAATTAGAATTAACAGATTAATCATTATACATTTAACGTTATACCATTTTTCAGGAGAAAATTCAAGGAGGGCAGGGCGGAGAGTGGACGATAAAATGTATTTTTTACAGAACAAGACAGAAAATAACAAACTTGCCTTTTATAAGGTGCAATGGTAGAATCTTAAGTAGGAAAATGTGCAGCAGAGTTTAATATTGATATGAGCTGTCCGCATGCTTTTATCAGAAGAAAGAAATCGGAGTGCAGCAGGTAGAAGTGGATTCTAAGACGATCATAGAAGCTGTGGTATAAGAAAAGAAAAATAAAAGGAATAAAAAGAGCTTTAATATCTGAATGATACGAGGGTATTGTGGAAGATATTAAGGCTCTTTTCATGTATAAGGGAAAATGGTAACTGGCCAGAGCCAACCTCCAAAATGCTATGCATTTTAAACCTGTTTTTTGAAATTTTGCTTGACTCTGAACAGTTATAAATTTCGTAGAGTATACAACTCTACGAAAAAAATGAAATTAAGTTGAATTTATGGGGTTTTTAAAAGATATGACCAATTATTTGACGGTAAATACAGCGTTTAGCTTATCCATGTTTTGTTGTTTCTGCTCCATAGAAGGATGCACATACCGGTTTAGAGTTGTGTTAATATTGGAGTGTCCTAAAATCTCACTTAATGTCTTCATATCGAACCCAAGTTCTACGCAACGTGTTGCAAAAGTATGTCGCAGACAATGAAAATGAAGTGGTTCGATCTGACATTTTTTCAAAGTTTTTTTGAAATAATATTCGATCGACCGCGGCTCGCGAAAACTCATCTTCTTTCCAGTGAGGATATATGCTTCGGGATCTATCGTGTGAGATTGGACGTATTGCTGCAAGATCTCAAACAGGAAATCCGGAATCGGAATATTACGGATGGAGCTTTCTGTTTTTGGTGGAGTGATAATGATTTTTGTATTATGTTCCGAATCATCTGTGTGATCCTTAACTCTGTGTAAAGTCTTAGATATTTCCAGATATTGTTCCTGAAAATGAATATCCTTCCACTGCATTGCACAAAGTTCCCCAAGACGTACTCCTGTATATAGTGCAATCAGCGTCCCGATGTTTTTATGTGTCAGATTCCCTAATAAGTAGTCCTGCAAGGCTTGCTGTTCCTTTAAAGAGAGAATCCGAAGCGGTTTTCTGACAGGCTTAACAAGACAAAGTTCCGGATTACAAAGAGACAGTTCCCCTTCCTTTTCAGCAGTTTTTAAAATCAATTTGACAACAGAACGGATATCGGTAACTGTTTTCGGAGCCAATCCGGAACCATCACTTTTTCCTGAAAGCAACAACTTGTTCAGAAATACTTCACAATCTTTATTACTGAACGTATAGACAAGGCGATCACCAATCATAGGACTGATATAGTGACTGAAAAGATAATGGTATCTTACATAAGTAGATTCCTTGCTGAAAGGCTTCAGCCGTTCCAACCAAAGCAGTCCATAAAAGGAAATGTTCTTCTTCATGCGGACACTTTGAAAAAGACGTGGATCCATCTTTCTCTTTGCATCATTTTGCTTTTTCTTAACAGTTAAATAATCTGCTGCATAGATAGAACGGTATCTGGGACTTCCATCTTCTTTGAATGCATAAATGTATCTGGCTTCCCAGCGTCCGTCCTTTCTTTTGTAAATATTTTCTCCTTTTCGTGGCATGTTTTTCTCCTCCATTTTGACCATTTTTTTGACGGTAAATAAGTCAATAATCACAAAAAATAAGCAGTGCTGTGTGATGAAAACGATTAAATTTTCGCGTATTATTGATAAGAATACACAAATTTCGACATTTCTGCCTTGACTTGAACGTATAATGAGAGTAAGATATCAATGATTAAAGTCTTTTTAAACCGTAAATTAACTATAAATGAATTCGTAGAGTTGTATACTCTACGAAATTCAAAAACAGAATAAGGATAGGAATGAGTATGGGAAGAAGCCCCAGAGATCTAAGTGGACAGAAGTTTGGACTACTTACTGCCATGTATCCGACAGAACGCAGAGACCATAGAGGTTCTGTGTACTGGCATTGTGTCTGTGAATGTGGGAATGAGATCGATGTATCAGCAGGTGCATTGATGAATGGCAATAACAGAAGCTGTGGATGTCTGAAAGACAAGAACCAGAAGCAGATTGCACAGAGAAGACACCTTGTCGATGGAACCTGTGTGGAAGTTCTGGAGAAGAGAAAGAAACGAAGAGACAATGAAAGTGGTTTCCGAGGTGTCTTTTATCTGAAGAGCAGCAACCGTTACCGCGTGGATATCGGATTCAAAGGGAAACGGTATTATGTCGGACTTTTTGAAGATTATGACGAAGCAGTTCAGGCGCGTCTGGAAGCAGAAAATCTGATCCATAACAGTTTCATTAATATATGGAAGGAATGGAATCAGAAAGATCAGGAAGACCCACAGTGGGGAAAAGAACATCCGCTTGTATTCAATGTTCGGAAAGTGAACGGAGAATTACAGGTAGAAGCAGGATGTCAGGAAATTAAGAGTAATTGAGATAGATAGAAATGATTCCCTGCAGTTTATCGGAATCAGGTGAGCGGCAGGCAGGATTATACAGGAAGAAATCGTCGCATCGCCGCGTTTCCAGTGTATATGGTCATAGGGAAAGAAGAGAGTCACAGAGAAAGAAACGATATGTTTCATGAAATTCCCTGTGATATGGCGAAGCGCACTTAAAATCAGGGAAAGTTGAGTGAATAAAATTATGTGGTATGCAGTATGGGTGCGAAGTGGACAGGAAGACAGAGTTCTGGAGTTATGTAAGACATTCCGTCATTATCATCCGGATGCATACGAGGAATGCTTTATCCCAACGTATGAAAAATATAGAAAAGTAAAAGGCCAGCCAACAAAACAGCTGGCTCATTTATTGCCTGGATACCTCTTCTTTGTCAGTGACCATCCGCAGGAACTTCAGAAACTTCTGAAAAGAATTCCGGAGTTTGCAAAAACACTTGGTGATGATGATGGAGCAATTCCGCTGTATCAGGAGGAAGTAGAATTCCTTCAGAGGTACACGGGTGATGAGAGGATTCTGAAGATGTCCGAAGGATATCTGGTTGGATCCGAGTTGGTTGTAACAGACGGACCTCTGAAAGATTATCAGGGGAAGGTCATGAAGATTGACCGGCATAAACGGACAGCAGTGCTGGAACTGGAGTTTTTGGGAAGAAAGACGAAGGTGACGGTGGGGCTGGAAGTTGTGAGGAAGGTTAATAAATAGAAACTTTCATCAGTAAATAGAAAGATATGATTTAAAAGAAATGTGAGGAAAAAAAGATGAATTATATTATTTTTGGTGGTTCAGGATTTATAGGAACTCATTTGATTCATTTATTAAAAGATGAATGTTTAAAACCGGGTGATAAAATATACGATTTGGATATTGTTATGCCTGGAGAAGAAGGTGTTGTACCTGGAATCGTAGAAAAAAATGAAGGCGTTGAATATATCAGATTAGATGTAAGACAAGCAATTGAGTTTGATTTTGAACCTACGAAGGATGATATTATTTTTAACCTTGCTGCGGTTCATCGTACACCGGGACATCCGGATCACGCATATTTTGAAACTAACATCAGAGGCGCGGAAAATGTAACAGCCTTTGCTGAAAAACATAATATTAAGAAAATACTATTTACAAGTTCTATTGCTCCTTATGGTGCTGCAGAAGAATTGAAAACAGAGAAAACATTACCGACACCGAACACACCTTACGGAATCAGTAAATTAGTAGCAGAAAAAATACATCAAATGTGGCAGGTAAAAGATGAGAAGAGGGAGCTGACAATTGTTCGTCCGGGAATCGTATACGGAAAAGGTGAACATGGAAATATGACCCGCTTATATAAAGGACAGAAAAAAAGATATTTCTTCTATGCCGGAAGAAAGGATACAGTAAAAGCTAGCATTTATGTGAAAGAATTGGTCAGATTCTTTAAATACAGGATGATTGATAATGATTTTGTTGGAACAGATATTTTTAATTGTACATTTGAGCCAGCTTATACGATTGAAGAAATATGTACTACAATGCAGAAAGCAATAAATATGAAACGAAATATTCCATTGATTCCAGGAGGTCTGTTAATGTTTGCTGCTTCTGTATTAGGTCCGATTGGTGGAAAAAAAGTTGGAATTCATCCAGATCGTGTAAAGAAATTGATGGTTTCAACTAATATTTGTGGAAAGAAATTAGCAGCTTCAGATTATAAATTCCATTATACATTAGAAGAGAGCTTTAGAGATTGGTTCAATGATTGTAATAAAGAAGGATTGTTCTAAAAGTAAGGAGAAGGTTAAGGGATGAGCTTAAAGTTTACGGTTGTAACTGCTGTATTTAATGCAGAAGATGTAATTGAAAAAACCATAAAATCCGTTTTGAATCAAACATATACTCCTTATGAATATCTCATTATCGATGGAAAATCCAGTGATAAAACAGTAGAGATTATAAGAAAGTATTCCAAGCATTTTGAAGAAAAGAATATTACCTTGAAAATTGTGAGCGAAAAAGATAATGGGATTTATAATGCAATGAATAAAGGAATAGATCTCGCAGAAGGTGATTTTATTTCATTTCTTAATGCAGGAGACTGGTATGAACTAGATGCATTGGAGAATATTAATAAATTCTATGAAGAGGATAGCTTTGATTTGACATATGGGGGATTACATTATGTGAATCCAAATGGAACAATTACTAATAAAATGTCTAAAAATGATGAAAAAGGAATAGTAACCAGCCGCCATTGGAATCACCCAAGCATGTTTATGAGTACAAAACTTTATAAAAAATATAAATTTAATGAGAAGTTTCGTGCGTATGCAGACTTTGATTTATATCTCAAGATGCGAAAAAAAGGTGTGAAAATCAGAGTAATTGATAAAGTGATAACTAACTTTGTTGCTGATGGTGTCAGTACAAACACAAACATGAAAAAAGTAATAAGACGAGCCAAGGAAAAGTATGAAGCATACATAGGAAATGGATATTCAAAAATATATTGGATAGAGTCTTATGGATGGGAAGTGTTCAAAGCAGTTTACTTTACAATAATAAGCTAGTGAAGGGAAGAATTTATGAGTAGCAATTGGTTCAAAGTATTGATGAAAATGACCAAAGTGCAGTATGGAAAAAACTTGCTATTGAAAGGCATGCCGATTGTTTTCAACAAAAAAGGTGCAACAATTGAAATTGGTGAAAATGTAACAATCAATAGTAGCTTTTTAAGTAATTTAGTAGGATTGTATTCAAGAACAATTATTGTGACGCGTACACATGGAGCAGAAATTAAAATTGGAGATCATGTAGGCATTTCCGGGGCAACAATATATGCACGAAAGAAGATTTATATTGGAGACAATACGTTGATAGGTGGAAATGCAAAGATAATTGATAACGATTTTCATCCAATAGATTCTAATTTAAGACTTGAACAAATCTATGCAGATCATCCAGGGGAACTTACTGATATTATTCCGATGAAAGAAGTAATAATAGGTAAAAATTGCTTTATTGGATGCAACAGCATTATCTTAAAAGGAACGGTTTTGGGAGATAATTGTGTGGTTGGAGCAGGAGCTGTAGTAAGCGGTAGATTTGAAGATAATTGCATAATAGCTGGGAATCCAGCAAAGGTTATTAAGAAACTTTCTTAATAATAAAAGCGAGTAGTTATATAATTTGGAAAGGCATTATGGGTATGAGTAAAATAGCTATTGTTGGAGTTCACAATTTACATTTAATGCAATTTTTATATAAATATACGGATATATTAGACTCAAGAGGTATTTCTTATGATGTATTATATTGGGATCGTGACATGGATTCTAGTATTAAGTATAAAACATTTTCAGGGAATAAGATAGCGTACCGATATAAGATGAGTAATTATCAACCCAAATGGAAAAAAGTTAAAGGCTTTATAGGCTGTATAAAGTTTTTTTGCAAAATTATTCGAGATAAAAAGTATGATCATATAATTTTGCTGACAACTCAAACGGCATTACCTGTTTATATATTAAGTAAAACAGTAAGAAACTCAAAATACATATTTGACTACAGAGATTTGACATATGAACAAAATTCTATCTGCAAGAAAATTATAAAAAAATTAATTACTGAATCACAATTCACAGCTATTTCTTCAATGGGATTTAAAAAAGTTTTAGGGGAAAGCAATAAATTTGTAGTTTCACATAATGTAAGTAATCTGAAGATGGAATTTTTGCCGAAGCAACAGAATCAGAATATTCGGATTGTTTTTTGGGGAATGATAAGGCAGGTCGAGTGGAATAAAAAAATTTGTGATGTATTTGGAAATGTGTCTGGAATAGAACTAGTATATCGTGGAGAAGGACATACAGAGGAACTAAAAGAATACTGTGCCAAATATCAGAATATTGCTTTTACAGGTAGATATACAACAGATCAAATCTCATCTTTTGCAGAGCAAACAGATGTTTTGCTTAATTTATACGCAAACGATGCACAACAAAAGTTAGCTATGACGGTTAAGCTTTATGATGCTATCCGTTATGGATTGCCAATGCTTATTTCAAAAGGCTCTTATATGGCAGAAATAATGGAAACTAATAAGTATGCGTATATTACTGATATAGATAACTTTGATTTTGAAGAGTTTATAAAGTGGTATCAAAATTTAAATTTAAAAAGTTATCCATATGAAAAAGAATATATTCAAATTAAGGACGATGACCAATATTTTGAACAGAGGTTGTTGCAGTTTATAAAGGAATAAAGAATGCATATTGGAATTTATATAAATAATGAAAACATAGCAGATGTTAATTGTAAAAATTTGTTGTTGGGTAATCCGGGAATAGGTGGGACCGAATATTGTATCTTACTGTTAGCCCAAGTATATAAGATGTATTATTCAAACAATAAGGTTACATTATTTGTGGCTAATCAGGGAAATTTACCAGAAGTTGATAATTATGTGATTGTTAATGATATTGACGATCTGCCAAACAGAGCAAAAGAAGAAGGCATTGATATTCTTGTTGTTAGTGCTGTTCACAATGGTATGCCACTTCCACAGAGCTTTTTCAATCATATTGATGAAAAAAAAGTCAAAACAATTCTGTGGGGACATAACTTTTATTTAAGCGATTTCTGTAATAAAATTTGCAGATGCGAATATGCAAGGGCAAATGTATTTGTTGGTAGACAGCAGTATGATCGATATATTGATCATACTGTTATTAAAAAGTCAACATACATATATAATATGTATCCAGAAACTGGTGAATTACATCGAGAGAAGATAGAAAACCATGCAGTTACGTATATTGGTTCATTAGTTCCGACAAAAGGATTTCATTTACTTGCTGCTATTTGGAAAACTATTTTGAAAGAGGTTCCAGATGCAACACTTAATGTTGTTGGAAGTGGAAAGTTATATGGTCGAAACTCGAAATTGGGAAAATATAATATTGCAGAAGAATCTTATGAAGAACAGTTTATGTCCGGCTTAACTGATGATGAAGGAAACATTTTGCCATCAGTACACTTTTTTGGAGTTCTTGGTGTCGAAAAGAATGACGTAATTCGTGATACTTGTGTGGGAGTCATTAACCCTACGGGACGGACAGAAACTTTTGGAATTAGCGCACTCGATTTTGAAAGTATGAATGTGCCGGTGGTTACCATTGCAAAAGGGGGATTTTTAGATACCGTTTTGAATGAAAAGACCGGACTGCTTTATGGAAATACAAATGATTTTGCAAAAGACATTATAATGTTGTTGAAGAATGACAAACTTAATGAACAATACGGGCGAGACGGTGTTCAGCTGTGCAAAAAATTCACGCCAGATAAGATAATTAAAGAATGGAATCAACTTTTTTTGAAAGTCCTGAATGACGAAAAAATGAAATACATAGAACCAGATAGTTTCATGGGAACAAATTTGAAAAAATATCGATGTTTAAATCGGAAAATAAAAAACATAATCAGAGTAGAATATCCGATATCTGTAATTGGAGTAGAAAGCTTTGCAAGAAATGTTTTGCGGAGGATAGGAAAATGATTAAATTTAGTATCATAACAGTGTGCTTAAATGCTGGAAATGATTTATTAGAGACCGTTGAGAGTACATTAAAGCAGTCCTATGATGAGTTTGAAATTATTGTAAAAGATGGCTTTTCAAAAGATGAATCTATTAGTAAGTTACCACAGGATAAAAGGATTCATGTTGTACAAAAAAAGGACTCAGGTATATATGATGCAATGAATCAAGGAATTGAAGTTGCACAAGGTGACTACTTAATTTTTATGAATGCAGGTGACAGATTTTATGATTATGAGGTTCTTGGACATATTGCTAATGGAATTAAGAAAAACCCAGGAGATTTGTATTATGGAAGATGTTACAATCAAATACTAGATGTGGTGGATCCCGCCCCTAAAAAACTGACAAAATATTTCTGCTACAGATCAATGATCTGTCATCAAGCAACGATTTATAAAGCTAGTATGCTGAAAAAACGTGGATATGATGTTTCATATACGGTAAGTGCAGACCGAGAAAGAATGTTATATGCCGTTATTAAGGAAAAGGTGAGATGTACTTATCTTCCAGTAGTTGTTGTTGCATTTCAAGGTGGGGGATTTTGTACAACAGATAAAGCAAAGAAACTGTTGGCAAGTGAGAAAGAACGACTGACAAAAATGTATTTTTCAGTAGCAGAGCGTTTGAAATATGGAATCCAGCATAAGTTAACATTCCCAACTCTTAGAAAAAAAGTATTGAATAATAAGTCTATTGTGCGCGCATATAGGAGATTTATCAGCAAAATTTATGGAAATTGAGGAGAATCTATGGGGGTTATTATTATAAATCAAGGCTGGACTGATAACTTAGGAGATGTAGCAATTGGAAAGACGTTAAAGAAAGAACTGAAAGACTTTCACCCACTTGAGTTGCAGTTTGCTCCAATTATGGCAAAACCAGCACAGACTACTGCCTCAAAAATCCTTGGACTGATTAAACTTGACCGGTAGATATAGAAGGTGGATAAAGAAGCAGCTAAATGAGATTAGTGAACCTATTAGCGCGGCTATTATTGGAGGCGGAGAGCTTTTAGCTACAAATATGAACTTTAATTCTGCTATGAAAATTTGGATAGAGCAGTTACATAAAAGAAAAATCCCTGTGTTCCTTTGGAAAATCGGGGAGGGTATACAAACCCAATTTATCGCATGAGGTATAAATCAGCACTGGCAAAAGCCGATGAGATTTGCGTGAGGGATGCTTATTCAAAGCAGGTTGTAGAGAAATGTTATGCAAGAACGCCTGTTATCCGGATGTTGTATTTTTGTATGGAAAAGAGAAAAAAACATACGATAAAAATAGTAAAGGAAAGAAAGTATGTTGCAATATTTTATCGTATGATTATTACAAGAGTGCAGGCGGTAGCAAATCAAAAGAAGAGTATTTTGATGAGTGGAAAGAAATTCTAGATTCCTATACTGATTCAGATACTATTATTCTGTTTAGTTCAACTACAATAGAAGATAGAAAGACAACAGAAGAATTTTCAAAGAAATATGTCTGGCAGAAAAGTTGTGTATCTTTTCCTGATACTGTGGATGAGTATTGGAGCCAATTAGAAGATGTAGACTATGTCATTTCTGGAAGAATGCATGCTATGATTTTAGCAATGCAACAGGGATGCATTTGCGTGCCATATGAATGGAAAGATAAATTGGAAGTCTTCAAACGGGAGTATTGTGATTCTGGTATAGAGCTGGCAAAAGTTAGAAGGAATGTTGAACTTGGGTTCGCTGCGTTGAAGAAAGGCATAAGTGGATTAGAAGAAGATGAAAGGAAAGCATAAATGAATGTTGTGATTTTTAGTAATGCACCAATAAAAAGAATAACGGATGCATTAAATTTACCGTTTTCGCCTAAGGAAGGTTGGGTAAGTGCAGCGATAGCGATGTTGCAAACTGTAGAATGCAATATATTCTATGTTTTTCCACAAAGAAAAACTAAAGAAGTTATAAAGGGAAAAATTGAAAATATTCAATATTATGGATATCCAAAGACAAAAAGATATGATTGGGAGTTTGAAGAATCACACCAGCGTATCTTTGAAGAAATTTTAAATGAAATCCCACAAATTGATGTTATACACATAATGGGGACAGAGTATGGACACAGTTTGTCAGCAGTTTTGGCGGCAGAAAGCTGTGGCGAAATAAATAAAGTTGTTATTTCAATTCAGGGAATGGTATCAGTGTATGCAGAACATACCTATGCAAATCTTCCCATTTGCGTTTTAAAGTCGTGGACTATTCGTGATATTATCCGCATGAATAATCCGATTAAAGCTAAACAAACGATGAAATTACGTGGAACATATGAGATTCAGGCAATCCAAAAAGTTCATCATATTATGGGAAGAACAGATTGGGATAGAGCTTGTACAATGGAGATTAATCCATCTGCGGAATACCACTTTTGCAATGAAACTCTTCGACCGGAGTTCTACTTAGGAGAGTGGAATTACGAAAAATGCAGAAAGCACAGCGTTTTCATGAGTCAAGGGTACAACAGTATCAAGGGAATGCATTATATGTTAGAAGCCTTAAATATAATCAAAAGATTTTATCCGGATGTAAAACTATATGTTACAGGGACAAGCCCACTGAGTAGAAATTGGATTGAAAAACAAAAAAGATCTGTATACATTAATTATTTGGAGAAACTTATAAGACAGTATAGTCTGGAAAATAGCATTGAGTTTTTGGGAAGTTTAAATGCCGAAGAAATGAAGGAACAGTATTTATTGGCAAATGTATTTGTTTCTCCTTCATCAATTGAAAATTCCCCAAATTCTGTAGGGGAAGCGATGATTTTAGGAACTCCTGTTGTAAGTTCTGATGTTGGTGGAGTGAAAAACATGTTGACACATAAGGAAGAAGGCTTTTTGTACCAACATGATGCACAATATATGCTAGCTTTTTATGTGATGGAGTTATTTAAAAATAAGGAAAAATGTTTAAACTTTTCAAAAAATGCAAAACAACATGCAAAAACAACTCATGATGCGAATCGGAACCTGAGTGCTTTGATCGATATTTATAGATCAATTATGCAAAAAAATAGAGAGGTAGATAAGGATGGAAAATAAGCCGTTGATTAGCGTTATTGTTCCAGTATATAATGTACAGAAATATGTTAGAAAGTCAGTTGAAAGTATTTTACAGCAGACTTATAAAAATCTTGAAATTATATTGGTGGATGATGGCTCGACAGATGAAAGTGGTAAGATCTGTGATATGTTAGCTTGCTCGGATAATCGAGTAACAGTTATACATAAGAAAAATGGTGGACTTTCTGATGCACGAAATGCCGGATTAGATAGAGCAACAGGTGAACTTATAGGTTTTGTTGACAGCGATGATTGCATTGAAAAAAATATGTATGAGGTTCTTGAGGAAAGAATGCGCATAAACGAGGCGGATATTTCATGCTGCGGAAGGTATGTGGTTCAAGAAAGTGATGGTACAAAAACATCATATTTTACCTCGGATAGGGAACAAGTATTATCACCTTGTCAGGCGATAGGAAAACTACTTGTATGGGATGGTTGCGATTCGGCAGCATGGGATAAACTTTATAAGGTGAAACTGTTCAGAGGGCGTAGATATCCAGTTGGGGTACTTCATGAAGATTTGAATTTTACGTCTAAACTATTTAGTGAAAGTAATAAGATTGTTCTGACAGGGATGCCTTTATATAATTACTTGATTCGCAAAAATAGTATATGCAATAAACCATTTACCACACAAAAATTCGATATTTATGAACAGGCAAGATTGAATTGCCAGTTTGTTAAAGACACATATAAAGAGCTTGAAGAAAAAGCAAAATATTTTTTGTTTAGATGTACATGTGCCTTATTGCGGAGTGCTTCAGATGCTGCACAGATAAGTGAAAAAGATTTAAAACGAGTAAAAGAACTCGCTCGCACGCAATTAAATACAGCTATATTAAATAGATTTGTGCCATTGGGAGAAAGAAAATACTATTTTGAGTTACTGTATAAGGTATACATAAAAAAGAAATAGTTATATGAAAAGGAGAAAATCATGTTAGTAGGCATTCTTTCAATGCAAAAAATTGTGAATTATGGATCATTTATGCAAGCATATTCACTGAAAAAGATGGTTGAATCGTTAGGTCACAGAGTGGTTTTTGTTGATTATAAAACCAATGTTTTAATTGAAGATCGAAATGATAAAAAGAAAAAAAAAGAACTGTTTTATCAGGAAATTAAAGATAGTATAAAATTCCATATCTTAAGAAAGTATGGAGAACAGCAGAAAAAATTTGTTGAATGCTATCCTTTATTAGGAATTTCAAAGTTTAAAGCATACCATACGAAAGTTGATGTTCTTATAGTAGGAAGCGATGAGGTCTTTAACTGTACTCAAAGAAATCCTAAAGTTGGATTTGCTTTAGACTTTTTTGGTGAAAATAGCAAGGCAAAAAAATTAATAACATATGCCGCTTCTTTTGGGAGCACGACATATGAAAAAATATGCTTCTTCAATATTGAACAACAAATCAAGAGAGATTTGAATCGTTTTTCAGTTATATCAGTAAGAGACCAAAATTCATATAATATAATTAAAAAATTATGCAATAGAGAACCAATATTAAACTTGGATCCGGTTTTAGTGTCAGGAGTGGAAAAGGAATCCTGGAAGGAACCAACGCTGAAGAACTATATGATTGTGTATGGCTATGCAAATCGTTTTTCAGATGATGAAAAGAAAGAGATTATAAGGTTTGCGCACAAAAACGGATTAATAACCATTTCTTTGTGCGACTATCAAGATTTTTGTGACCAGCATATTGTATGTCGCCCAGACGAAATCTTAGGGTACTTTAAGAATGCGGATTATATTGTGACAGACACATTTCATGGAACGATCTTTTCTGTCATATATCATAAGCAATTTGGAACGTTTTGTAGGGTCAAATCAAATACAGGCTCCACAAATCAGGAAAAGCTTTTGGATTTATTGGTTAGATTACATTTGGAAAAACAGCTTATTAAAGATGTGGGAAAAATAGGGGACGTTTTGCAGCATGAAATTGATTATAAAAATGTCGATTTGATTCGGAAAAGCGAAATGTCAAAAAGCATGAATTATTTACGCGATAATTTGTCGGTTTCCAAAGAGAGGTAAAAATGAAAATTAAATATATAGATTTGGAAATGGGATTGTTGGCGACAATCATTGCTTTTACTTCATTTATAAATATTAGTACATTCCATATTTCCAATTATAGAGAACTGAAAATTCTAATGCTATTTTTGGGCGGAGTTGTAATATTGAAACGCGCCCGTATAATGTTAAAAAATGAATATCAGTTGCTTAATGCGGGGTTGTTATTCTTTGTGTTTCTATGTGGTGCAAGCTCTTTCCTAAACCGTGGATATCAAGGAACAGACTATGTAAGTGTCATGGTTTTTGGCTTTAGTATTCTCGAAACTTTTTTTACGGCTGAGATTTTTCGAGAAACAAAAAAAGTAGATTATGGATGTAAGATAATATTCTTTTGCTGTTTCATTTCTTGCGTGCTAAATGATATGCTTATGGTTGTGTTTCCAGCAAAGTATTCTTTTTTACTACATAATGATGCATATTTGGTTGGCAATAAATTTAATGTCTGCTATACGCATCTCTATTTATTGATATTCTTTTTAGCGGTGTATCAGATAAATAAAAAGAGCAATAGGATTGTATTTGCAGCTTTTCTATTAGAGTCCATAGCTATTGCTTCATCGGTAAATTGTACAACGGGAATCATTTCATTTGTTATCTTGGCTGTATTTCTTGTTATGAAAAAAGCAATATATGAACTCATGGAAAAACCATTGTTTTTTATCGTATTGACATTGGGATTGGATTTGCTGCTGATTGTAAATAGTGCAATTCTTAACGTGCCAGCTATTAGCAATTTTATTACCAATGTATTAGGAAAAGATATAACATTAACAGGGAGAATGGGAGCATATGCTAGATTTTTCTTAATGATGAGAGGACATTATTTGATAGGATATGGCTTGGATCATAACTATTGGATATGTTTGAGGGGATTAACAAGTAATAGCTTACTACCGATTTACAATGCACAGAATGGCGTATTTGACAGCATGGTGTCTTGTGGTGTAATTGGAACTGCTATGATATTTGCTCTAGCATATGCGATGATAAAAAAAGGAAAAGAAAAAAGCGACTATGCATTTCTAAGTGGAATATATATTTTTGGAATACTATCAATGGTAGAAGTAACATTAAACCTGAAATTCATTATTTTACTTGCTTTTGTTGGGTTGGCATGGGAGGACAAACAGTGTGTGGAGACATAGAGACGGATTGTCATGACAATTGGGAAACATTGGATTGGAATAATCCTGATATAAAAGAAGTATATGCATCTGAAGAGAGTAATATAAAAATACGAACCGGGAAAAAAGATGGTGTGGCATATATATACTTTTCTTCGAATGCACTGTACAAAAAAGATGATAGGGTAGACTTTGTTTCAAAAATTATAGAAAACAATAGATTTGAGTGGGAAAACATAACGTTGGATGTAGATCACGAAAAAGTAATTTACATAAGGGATGTATGGCTAAGCTAGTACAGTAATGGCTTGAATTCAAGATATTATACTTTAGAGAGTATTATTGAAAAGATGAAGGAAGAAACAACCGGATTAGAAGTAATGACAGTAGGAATCTCTTTGGGTGGATTTATGGCTGCAATATTGGCATCTAGCCTTAATGCAAAGTTTTGCCTAGATTTTGCAGGACAGTTTTCGTTACTGCATCATTGGACGCATGTAGAAACAAATTCATTTTTGCAAGCTATGTATTCAAAAAATTCAAATTGTATTGGAGCAGCATATTGCATCTAGGGGGATTCTCCAATATATTATTTTGAGCTGGCATTTTGTGAGCAGGATATTGAGCAGGCCCAGTATGCAATGATGTGCCATAGTGTTAAGGTGATTAAAATTTGTTCAAAAGTGCATGGATGTGCGATATCTTTCATTGCGCTAAAAAAGTTGATGGACTACGATACATGGCAAATGGAAAAACTATATCAGTCGTGTAAAAATAGAATGAAGTCTCCATTGTGGTTTTCGGTAAAAATTGTGGGCATATATGAAACGCTTTTATACTCACGAAGAAAAGCAATTAAGTTGATGAATAAATTTATCATGAGAAAGGACTAGTAATGAAAGAATATGAAAAGCAGTAATCGAGATTTTTTGATTAATTTAATAGCACAGATGATGGTGTTTGCTACTAATATGATTATTAGTTTTTTCTTTACACCATTTATCATAAGTAAATTGGGCACGGAAGCATATGGATTCATCGGATTGGTAAATAACTTTGTGAGCTATTTATCTGTTATCACTATTGCACTCAATTCGTTGGCCGGAAGATTTATTACACTTTCCTATCATAAAAATGACGAAAAAAAGGTGAGAGAATATTACTCGTCAGTCTTTTTTGCGGATACTTTTATTGGAATTATAGTTTTGATTGCATCAGTTATTTTGTGCATCAATATCCAATCTTTGATTAATATTCCGGACAGCTTAGTTAAGGATGTTAAAATTACAGTTATTTTAGCCTTTTTTAGCTCGGCAATTTCTTTAGTTGGCGTTGTATTCGGTGTAGCCGCATTTATAAAAAACAAATTATACATGAATTCATTGGCACAGATGACTGCAAATATCACGAGGGTGCTTATACTAGTGGTTTCGTTCTGGTTGTTTGTGCCACATATGTGGTACTATTCTATTGCAGCAATTTGTACGGGACTTATTACAATGACGTTGCAATATTGTATTACCAAAAAACTTCTACCAGAAATAAAGATTAAACGTGAGTATTTCAACTTAAAGCGTGTTCTTGAAATCTTAAAGAGCGGTATCTGGGTCAGCTTGGAGAGTCTTAATAAGATGCTTCAAACAGGTCTTGATCTGTTGGTGACGAATCTTTTTGTTAATCCAAGTGCTATGGGCCTTTTCTCAATAGCTAAACAAATTCCAGTTGTTCTGGCTCAGATACCACAACTTGTAGCAAATGTTTTCAATCCTGAATTGGCAAAATTGTATGCTGAAAACAAGAAAGAAGAACTTATTGAAAAATTTAAATTCACTATAAATTTCTTGAGTTTCATGATGATAGTCCCACTTATAGGTTTTGTGGTATTTGGCAAAGAATTTTATACCCTTTGGCTTAATGGAAAGTCAGTAGAAGAAATAAATACAATTCAGATTCTTTCGATTCTTACGGTGTTGCCATTGTTGGTCAATGCGTATGTAGAAGGATTATACTATGCGAATACACTTACTAATAAGATTAAAGGATCGGTAATCATTACAACAATATTCAGTGTAGCAAGTATTGGTACGGAATTCCTACTTTTGAAGGCAACAAGTTTTAATCCCTTGATTATTATCGCGGGAACAAGTTCGTGCTTCATGATTGTCAGACATGCAATCGTTACACCATTGTATTGCTCTCATGTTTTAAATTTGCCAAAGCTGACTTTTTATCCAGCACTGATTAAAAGTATACTCATTTCCTGCGTTATTTATGCGCTTTTTGAAGCAATTAGAAGATTTGCCGTTATAAACTCATGGCTTACATTTATGCTTGTTTGTGCGTGTGCAGGAATTGTAGGCTATATTGTGGTTTTAATTTTGTTATTCAATAAGAACGAACGGAAGAAAGTTATTCAGATGATTTTTAAGAGAAAATCAAGATAATATGGTTTTCATCGTTCTTTTCTAGAAAAGGAGAAAGAGAAATGAAAACGGTATGTGATTTGAACAAGTGTGCCGGTTGCGGAGCTTGTGTGGATGTATGTAAGAAAAATGCTATTTCCATAAAAGATTCGTTAAAGACAATGAACGCTGTAATTGATGAAAGTCTTTGTGTCAATTGTAGCGCCTGTGAGAAAGTATGCCCCAATAACACTGAGGCAAAAAAAGAAAAACCTATCGAGTGGTATCAGGGTTGGGTTCCGGCTGTGCGGAATCACTCGTCATCCGGGGGTGCAGCCTCCGGTCTGATAAAGACATTTATACTAAATGGTGGCTATGTCGCAGCATGTCTTTTTAGAGATGGACAATTCTTATTTGACATCACCAATGACATTGATTATGCAAAACGTTTTGCTGGATCAAAATATGTAAAGAGTAATCCAGCTAATATTTATTCTAAAATTGCAGAGAAATTGAAAGACGGAAACAAGGTGATGTTTATTGGCCTACCATGCCAAGTGGCGGCTTTAAAGAACTTTGTAAGAAACAGAGAAAATTTATATACTGTCGATTTGATTTGTCATGGTTCACCATCTCCTCGAATTTTGGAAAGATTCTTAAACGAGAATAGAATCGACATTGCAGCAATTAAAGATTTGAAGTTCCGAAATAAAACGGCATTTGGATTGGAGTCTGGCTATAAAAGAATTTCTTTTGACAATCAACAAGATTTGTACACTTTTGCTTTCCTCACATCGCTGGATTATACAGAAAATTGTTATTCATGCAGATATGCATCATTGGAAAGAGTTTCTGATATCACATTAGGTGATTCTTGGGGAAGTGAACTTAGCGATATGGAACAAAAAAAAGGAATATCTTTGATTCTGTGCCAATCTCCAAAAGGCGTTGAACTTGTTCGTGCGGCGGGATTTGAAATCAGAGATGTTGATTTGGAAAAGGCTGTGGCAGCAAATCATCAATTAAGACATCCTTCTGAAATGCCAGAAAAAAGGGATTTGTTTTTTGAAAATATAGATAAAGGCTTTTATCGAGCAATTGCAAAATGTTACCCCAAGATGTATTACAAACGTCGACTTAAATCTGTCCTTAATACATTAAAATCTTTCGGGGGGGGGAGAATGCAGTAAGTATTTATGATCTTTCCTATAAAGAATAAGTTTGGGATATCAGCAAAAAGCATCAAGTGCTAACTTTTTTTGGCCGTGTGGATAATATTATCCACACGGTAGCTGCTCAAATCTTCACACACCTCTCCGTGGTGAGCGGCAGGCAACGTCTATATGGGCGGCTGAGATGTGAAGGGAAAATTAAGTGATCCAAGACAATGACTGATAATGAAATTTTTCAATTAGCTGAAAAGTTTAGGAGCGCCATATTGAGGACAAATGCGAACGGTGAATTCTTTAGAGACGGTTTTATTGAACTGTTTTCAAGAGGCAACTGTTGAATAGTCTACAATTTGCTGGTGAGATACTTTCTGGAATATGACAATGTAAGAAGTTGATACACATCTAGAGAGAATAAATCGGAAAGTCATGTGTGGCTCACATTAGAGAATGGGAGTATTGAGTGATATTACAGGAGACCAGTACAGCAACTGAACCGGGATGCTGCATTATGATCGGTCAGTATATGTATGGAAAAATCGATGCATTTCATAAGCAATTAATCTATCAAGCTAGTATAATAGAAAAATGTATGATGTCTACTATGCAAAAACCATTTTCAAAGCCAAAGGATAGAGAAAAGTTTTGAACTTTGGAATAGCAAGAAGTTTATGGCCAAATTAGAAAATGATGATTTGGACTCAAATTGAAGACAACATGGTTTGCCCCCTCGGAAGCTATGGTAACAAAGTTTCAAGGATATTTGTGAGTATTTGGGGAGATGATGGAACGTCTTATGTTGCAGAGTGTGGATGTACCTATCACTTGAAGGGAGAGAGTATATGAGGAAGATTATTGTTAACAATCCGATTATAGATTATTTTCTGGCATCATTCAGAAACAAAGACACGGATACCTACAACTGCAATATTGCGGTGGAAAACATTTCTTTTTTTCTTGCAGGAGAGACTTCAAAATTTTTACAGACTACAGAAGAAAATGTCACTACTCCTCTTGGGCAGATAATCTGCCCCGTCATTGATGAAGAAGTAGTACTGGTACCTGTATTAAGGGCAGGGGTATCTATGCTTAGTGCATATCAAAGATTATTGCCAAAGACGAAAACAGGTTTTGTGTGGGCACATAGAACAGAGGAAGTTCTTCCGGTTATAGATAAAGCAAAATTTCCGAGAAATGAAAATGGAGATGTTGATCTTCAAGGTAAAACAATCATTATTCTTGATACCATGCTGGCAACAGCAGGTACCGTAAATGCTGCTGTTGAATTAATTACGAAGTATGAGCCGAAACAGATAATCTGTGCATCAATATTGTCGACTCCATTGGGGATTTCCAATCTTTCAGATAAAATTACAGCATTAATAACAGCTTCCGAACGAGATGGATTGGATGAACGAGCATATATTTATCCGGGAGTGGGAGATTCAGGAGACAGATTATATGGATAATTAAGAAAATCTGAATTGATGGGGGTGAAGTGAATGTTATTTGTCTTAGCAGGTCCTTCATATGTAGGGAAAAAAACAGCGTTATCTCATTTTATGAAATTATATTCTTTTTCAAGCATTATTCCATATACTACGAAACCGGTAAAAAGACAAAGCGGAGAAGTGGAAGGAATCAAATATCATTATGTGGATCAGGATAATGCGACTGATATCGATAATGATGCATTTATACATGATCGTCCATTTAGATATAAAAATAATGGCGACCAGATAATTTATGCATACAAGAAATCAGACATAGAACAGGCGATCAATAGTTATTCAAATTTTATAATCCATGCATCTGTAGGAAATGCAATCAATATTTCCAAGGAATATAGAGCAAAGAGCAAGGGGCATTTATATATTATATTTTTGGATTACAGTGAGGCATTAACAGAGGAGTTTTTCAGAAAAAGATTTATAAAAATGGACTCACAGTATCAGAATGGCAGTGATCTAGAGAATAATATTGACGAAGAGCAATTTCGGAGAAGATTTGCCCATGCAAAAAAGGAGAGAAGTGTATATTCAAAAAATACGAAGTACTTTGATGAGGAGATAAAAGGTGACCAGCCATATAGTATCTGTTCAAGTCTTGAAAACTACATTCTGCCGAAACTCATGGTCATGCCAACATCACCTGACCGCATACCGGGACCACTCAGTGATGACGATATTATGTATATGATTGAAAAGCGTCTGAAAGACAAGTTGTTGATCAAACATAAGGAGAATACGTTGTCTGCTTCAGAAAGCAAAAAGATACTTTCAGGCTGTGCGATTCAACTATCCTTGTCCAGTACTATACGAATTATTAAAAGGCCTTTGATTAATAATTACATAGATATGGCACAGGATGAATGTGTTCTGGATTCAAAGCTGTCAAGTATTTATAAAGAGAAAAATATTTCACTTGGTTATGTGTTAAAACCAGATGAAACGATTTTATGTTCATCTGTTGAAAGTATAACAATGCCGCATGATATTTATGGTCTTGTTTCTTCCAAATTTTCATATACACAGCTGGGACTCTCAATAGAGTTGGGAACCAGTGTGATCCAGCCGGGACATGAAGGAAAGATACATTTTCAGATCAAGAACAATACAGCCAATTCTATTTGTATCTATCCAGAAATTCAGGTTGCCCAATTGTTACTGTTTCGGACAGTTCAGCCGAGTTCAGCAAAATATTGTGATAAGACAGGAACTCATGGCTATGATAAAGAGAGTGTGTCTCCAATTTCGAAATTCAGAGATGATAACAAAGAGCTTGCAAATGCAAAAAAGCCAGGAAAAAATTTCATAAAAAGTGTTGCAGGAGCATTCAGAAATCAAATGGTAGAGGCAATTGTTGGAATTCTTTTTACATGTGGAATCATCGTTACAGTTGCAACAAAGGCAGAAGCTTTTTTGAAGACATATATAATTCCAATATTTAATTCTTCTCCGATTTTGATTAAAGTTATGCTTATTGCAATAGGAATATGGCTGTTTAGTCATCTCTTTGATTTCATAGGCAGATTATTGATCAGCTTTGTAGAATTTGTGATCCGGAAGATAAGGGAACGGATTAGATAAAAGTTCAGGAATAACAGAAAATACATATATTATGATTATGACAGCAAGGAATAGATGACCATGCGGTATTTAGGTTCAAAGACGCTTCTATTAGAACAAATTTATGATTTGATCAAGGAATATAGGGAAGGAATTTTTTGTGATCCATTTGGCGGCATTGGAACAGTAGGTTCTTACATGAAAAAGAAAGATTTTCATGTTATTACAGGTGATATCTTAAATTTTGCACATTTTTTTCAGTATACTTTAATTGAAAGAAGTGCGGAATCGGACTTTACAAAATTGTATCAGGCATTACAGATTAATAGTAAAGAACAATTTGAAAATCTGATGAACCGGTCAGTTGTAAACGATGGATGGCTGATTAAGGAATATTCAGAGCAAAGGAGATTTTTTACAAAGGACAATGCAAAAAGAATTCAAGGCTGCATAAACTTAATACAGGAATGGTATAGCGAAGAATTAATTACTGACAATGGACGAAAAGTACTTGTAGCATCTTTGATCAATTCTTTTGATAAGGTGGCAAATACAGCAGGAACCTATTATGGATATTTGAAACAATTTGACAGACGTGCATTAAAAGAGTTCAGATTTGCCATGTTACCGGTAGCCAGGGGAAAAACATCTTATTCGCTAAAGGCAGATGCAATCGAATTAGTAAGTAACTGTAAATGTGATGTATTATATCTGGATCCACCGTATAATGAACGGAATTATGCAAGATACTATCACCTGCCAGAAACGATAGCGGCAGGAGTCGTACCGGTACCAAGTGGGAAATCAGGAGTGTTTCGATTAGAAGGAGAAAAAACTTCTGAATATAATAAGAAGAATCATGCTTTGGAAGCATTTAAGGAATTGATTGACCATGCAGATGCAAAATGTATCATATTTCATTATACGGATTATGGCTTGATTCGAATTGAGGATGCACAAAAAGTTTTAAGTTCCTATGGAACAGTAGAAAAAGAATGTTATTTCAACAGTAAGGGATATAGTACATCAAGTCATGAAAGAAAAGAAAACAAGCATCATATTATTAAAGTGTGCAGGTGAGAGAATAAAAAATGATATCATATTTACCGGATAATAATAGTCTGCTGAATGAATATTGTTTGTTTTCAGAGGTCAATTATATTGTTTCTGATATTGATGGAACACTTACGAAGGGAAGCAGCCCAATATTTGAGCAGATAAGAAAAAAAACAATTCATTTACGAAAAAAAAGAGTAATTACAACAGTGGCTACCGGCAGACCTTACCGTGGAGCTTACAATGTGATTCAACAATTGGGGATTGCAGATGGAACACCACTGGTATTATATAATGGTGGTGTTCTTTTGGAACACAATACCGGACATATCATCAGAGAATGCAGTATTGCTTTTGAGGAAGTTCAGACATTACTCTGTTTTGCCGGAAAATGTGGGGCGGGAATCTATGTCTATACATGTGATGAGGATATGTCAGATATTCAGTCCTTTTTTACATCAGGCAAATTTTGCGAAGAAGTCTGGTATGCAGGAAATATTGAAAGAAGAACAGATATAAATGGAAATTATGTAAAACCAATGCTCCTGCGAGAGATAAAGGATAAAAAAGTAGTTTCAATTTTAATTGAGAGAAGAGAACTTACAGAATTAATCGGCAGTCAGATCATCAAATATTTAGAATCTAATCCAAAGGTATCTTATACAGACAGTGGAAGTGGATTTATTGAAATACGTGCAGTGCAGAATAAAAAGAGTATTTTGATCGAGGAACTAAAAAAACGGGACAGTGAAAAAAAAGGAAAAATACTGGCAATAGGCGATAATGATAATGATATCGATTTATTTAAGATAGCTGACATTAGTGTGGCTGTTGCAAATTCATCATCAACTGCCAGAAAAAGTGCTGACTATTTGTGCAGAAGAGATTGTGCAGAGGGATATCTGGATATGTTGATAGTTATTGAAACAGCGAAAAGGTATTGGAAATAACATGCAAAAATATTTTTATACATACTGTGAGTTGAAAAACTGGCTTAGTGTGGAACTTGAAAAAAAATATGATGAAGAAATATTGGATGATATTGTAGACAGGGGATTTATCGTCTCACTTAACAGGGAGCAGACACAGTATTTTATTGAAAAAGACGTTTACTTATGCAAAAAACTACTCGAGCAGAATTATAAGATATCAGACGAGATTATTTCTTTCTTTGGCTTTAGGATGGATGTGTTTTTCGATATTACCAAAATAACAGACGGAACTTTTCTTAAGACGCTTAAAGGAACCGAAAAGAAAAGAGTTCCGGCTTATATAAGAAACCTTTTATTTCTGTCAGAGAATAAGATTTATGAGAAAACAGATGAAAAGACATTTAATCTGCCAGAGTGTACTGTAGTTTCGGACAATCTGTTTGTTATCCATTATTTAGATGATGTAAAAAATAGAGAAGGAATGTATACGGAATTTGAAAATAATGATTTTGCAAATACAAGCACTTATATGGGGATTAAGAAAAATATAATTGATTTTGTAATGGAATCAATTATCATACATTGTAATCCTGAAAGTGTGTTTGTAGATTTGATGTGTGGATCAGGTTCCGTAGCAAATACTTTTTCAAAATTGGGAACTACATATGCTTCAGATTCGCAGTTATTTTGCACACTATTAGCCAAAGTGCAGGGAAAAGGAATTTCTGTTAACAGGGCATTAGAAGCATTAACACAAATTTATTACGATTATTTATATAACATGGAGAAATTAAAAGATCTCTTTGGCGAAAGTATAATTACTGAAAACAATATATTTCACATGGATTTGTCGAATAAAAATAAGATTTTAGACCTCTATACGCAGTTTGTAAATAATACACAACTGTATTCTTCAACAGATAATACTTCAAAACAGATTCAGTTGTTAGTGGATCAAAGAAAACAAAATCATAAATCCTTTCCCTATTGTTTATTTACTACTTATTTTTCAAATATTTATTTTGGAATGGAACAATCTTTTCAGATTGATAGCATCCGTTATGCAATCGAACAGTTTGAGGATAAACAGTTACAAGACTGGATGACAGGAGTTTTGATTATAACAGCAAGTGTTGTTGCATCTAATTATGGTGGTCATTTTGCACAACCTAAAAAGATCTGTCAGGAGAATCTGGAATCTATACTTGATCAAAGAAAAAAATCAGTATGGCTTGAATTTTCCAGAAGATTAATGGCAATTGCAGAGGAAAGTGAAAAGAGAAAAAACTCTATTCACATAATCCCAGGACCATGGCAGGACGCACTGGCATTTTTAAAAGCACGCAATATTGGAAATGCACTGGTGTATGTTGATGCTCCATACAAAAGAGATGATTATAGCAGATACTATCATGTTCTTGAAACATTGGCAAGATATGATTATCCTGATTCAGAATATAAAAGCAGAACACGGTCTATAAGTAAAGGAGAACGTTTCCGGTCAGAATTTTCTACACGGAATGTTGGAAAAGTAGAAAATCAATTTGTCTTTCTTATTACGGAAGTGTTGAAAAATAACTATGTATGTGCATGGAGTTATTCGAATAATGGCTCTGCGGATATGATAAGAGTTATAGAGGGCGTTTTAGAAAAAAAACCATGTGACATATATATATATGCTGTAGAACACAGGCATATGAGCCAAGGGAAAAAAAGGAAAGAAAGAGTGAGAGGGAAAACAGTTGAATACTGTATTGTTTTTAAAGCAGCAGTATAAATGCGGAGGCAATCATCCGGGAATGCTGATTTTTGATGAGCCGGCGCAACATAGTATAGGAGCGGATGATACGAGGGCCTTTTCCGATAGCATTTTGAAGTTGGAGCCTGATTGTCAGGTGATAATAGGAATTACCATTAATAATGCGGACATTCGAAAAGTTATTTCTGAGATTGAAGAGGATAAGTGTAATTTGATTAACATTGGAGAAAAGGCGTTTGTGTAAAAAAATCAATTTCAAAAAGAACCATTATTCATTTCATTATGATATCCTTCCACAGACAGATTACTTAAAAACTGTTTTTTATGTAGAGGACAATATTCTACCAATTTCCTTCTGGTTGGACTTTGAAACAGAAACACAAACTACTGAAATTATAAAAAGTCATTTTGAAGCGTTACACTTGATTGAACGTTACAAGAATCGAAGGAATAGGATTTTATCTATAAAGCAAATGTAAGGTCGAGTAGATACATCTGGTAACGGATGTATCTACTCGACCCATTAAAAAAGTATAAACACATGAAATTATATTGACCGGATATATCATAGATGATATAAAAAAGTTTGATGGGGTGAAGTGGCATGGATAATACAGTAGAGATTTATGAACAACTCTTGGGGTTAGCCCCCATGAAGGAGATATTATGATAGATGTTGATAGCTTACAATTTTCAAAACATTTACCATAACACGCTGTTCTAAATTAAGCGTTGTAGCTTTGCTTGAAAAGCAGAATTACTGCTTTTGAAACAAGACCATGACAAAGGTGTTTATTATTTACATAAAATACATAATAGAATGAGTATATGATTCTTTGAGTCAGCCCTTATGAAAAATATAAGTATCTTAAAAGCTAGAGAAATTCAGGCTTAGAGATTATTTGAGGACTATTATGTAAAGAAAGGAGAGAACACGATGGATGGAATATTACAGAAGAAAAATAAAGCTTTTATAAGCTGGAGTGAGAACAAAGCGAGAACGTGTGCGGATTTTCTTTCAGATTTGCTGAATAAAATATTTGAGGAAAATGAAATAGTTTTTTGTTCAAGGCAGATTACTGATGGAAGAATGTGGATTCAGGAAATTGATAAGGCACTGAAAGAATCTAAAATAGGTATTATACTTGTGACAAGAGAAGATATTTCACGTCCATGGTTGAATTTTGAAGCTGGAGCTCTTTATACGCATCGGAGTATGATTCTCTTGTTATTCCTGTATTTATTGATGTTGATAATAAGAATAGAATTGCGGAACATCCATTAAGGCTTTTTCAAAGCAGAATTGAGTTTAACTTAGAAGGTATATTACACTTATGCGGAATTTTATATAAGCAGATGGAGTGGAAACATATTTTGAGAGCAGATGAAATAATCAGTGAAGAATTTGAACGTTTTTCAAAGGAAAAAGAATCTGTTTTTCAAAAGATGCTTTGGAAAAATTTCTGTTCAGTAAAGGAGTATCTCTCTATGCAGATGACAAAAGTTTTATTGCTGAATTGACCCCATCAGTTTTTGGAGAAACGAGAAAAAAGATTATTAATCTTGCAAGTGGAAAGATTATCCTGGCAGGACAGTCATTAGATGAGGCTTTTAGTGAAAGTACGGATATGACAATAATTGAACCTCTGAGATCAACGATTTTAGCAAAAGAAATAACAGAAGTCTGTATATTGATTGTAGATCCATCAATGTTTAGCAATGTAAATGAATATGAAATTGGAACGCCTTTAAGTCGTGTGACAATTACAATGAATACATTGATTACTGAAATTATTCCAATATGTAAAAAAATGAATTGCGTAATTAATATTTATTTTGTACCATTGCTTGAAATTGATCATGCTGTAATCAGTGAAGAATATATGGGTTACAGAAGTACAAAATTATGGACTGTAGATGGAAGATTTAAAGGAGACTTTTCAGTGTATCGAAATATTCATGTGAAAAATTCAGAATACGATGCACACCGCAGATATTTGGAAAAGTTGATGAGTACAAGTACCAGAATAGATTTTGAAATAGATACATTAAAACCGCAACAGGTAAAAACAAAGGCACAGGAAAGTCATCAACATTGGAGAAAAAGAATTAAAGAATTAAAGTATGATCGTGTGAAGCTGCATAAATTGTATCATTCGCAAATTGTAAATTATGTGACAGAAGATTGGACAAAGGAACCACGTATTAATGCGGCATTTATTCCATCTGATGATATAAGAGAATATGGAGAATTGTTTAAGGCAAAAAATTTGTTAGGTGATGCAACTCAGACAGTATTACTTAAATATATAAAACGTACAAAAGAATTATTTGAAGGGGTGCTCAAAAAGTATGATTCAAGTACACTTGAGATTGATGGTGTTGAAGTGCCAAGTAGTGGCATTATGATTTATCCGTCTCTGGATTTAGGCTTTCCAAATAATGTTCAGCGTTTGGCGGGCGGCTTCGCAACAGGAATGCTTGTTACATGGAAATGTGGAACAGCCATAATACCAGTTGATGCAACTGTGAATGTATGTTCCAGCAGTGTATACCGAATTAATGACTTTCCGGAAATGAGTGATCAGGAATTTGAAAAATATATTGATAGTATTGTTATGAAAGCGACAAAAGAGAAGGGATATTCATTTAGTTTTGACAATGGAAATCATTTTATAATGATTGCACAAAGCCTGGATGATAAAGCTTTGTATGTTGTTATGCATTCTTCAGTGAAAGAATTTAAGGATTCTTATATGGGATTATATCCGGTAGAAGAAAACTGGTTTAGTGATTCGATACGCACATATCATGATAATGGAAGATATTTAAGATACATTAAGGATGAAGATGCAAGACAATTTGCCGCCTATGCTCATAAATTGGAACAATATAATGTGCAGATTCATAAATGGTATGCAGAGCAGATTGGAATACAAGAAGATGCTTTTATAAAGAAAAATACGTTTCATCATTATTATATGCCAAATGATTCTACTATTGCGATAGGAACTTTTGTGGAAAAACCAGGAACAATACTTCCAATTTTTTCATCCGTTGGAAAAGATATTTATCTGTTTAAAGTATCTGATGAAAATTGGAAAATCAGAATCAATGGAGAAGAAAGGTGTTTGGTGCCACATGGATGGGGTCAGGTGATAGATAATGTTCGATCTATTAGTTCTGACTTTAAAAAGAAACAGTTAAAAATTGATAGAGAAATATATAAAGTACATTCCAAGTCAAGAATAACTGAAGGTAAACATATTCGGGATTTTCAGGATGGGGCAGAATTTTTTGAAAGAGGAAAGAAAATGTTGAAGTGAGAAATTGTAAAGACGCTTAGGCCTTTGTATCTGTATTGCAATACAAAGAAAGGGAAGGTAAATGACAGGGAAGCATAGAGTTATATTGATAAGGCATGTTAAAACAGAGTATAATGAAACAAAACGTATTTCAGGACAGGCGGATATAGCAATTTTACAGGATACGGCACTAGAATTTATTGACGACTTTACCGGAGTAATTTATTCATCACCACTAAAAAGATGTAGACAGACATTAGAAAAATTGTGTCCGAAGTTGTTGGATTCTGTAGTTTATGATTCAAGATTAACAGAACGTTGCATGGGTATTTTCGAAGGGAATAAACGGTTTGAAATGCAACAGAAATTCCCAGAATATTTTATTAAGGGAAAGCTTAATGTATTTAAAACGATTCCTGAAGGCGAAACGTTTAGTGAATTTTATGAACGAGTATATTCATTTTATCTGGATAGACTTGTAAAAGCAGAGAAGAATGTTCTGGTATGTGCTCATAATCAAACTTTAAAAGTTTTGAAAGCAATTTTATTCCAAGACGAAATCACATTAGACTATTGGGGTAAGAATAATTTTGAAAATGGAAAAATGTATGAATATTATTTTGAATAAGAAATTATTTAAGAGGAAGGAGAAAACAAGTTTTGAGTAAACGGGTTTATATTAGTGCAGATTATTCTGAAAATGATGGTGATCGGGATGTTGTGGAAGAACTTCATATATGGGGACGTGATAATAAACATAAAGTGGATTATGTAGATACAGCTCAGGTGGTTTCTGGAAGCATATCTGAAGATGAGGACTGTCGTCCATGTGATTTGAAGGAAGAATTTAATAGACAGATTAATGCTTCTTCGGCAGTTATATTTATCATAGGAGATAAAACGGCTTTTCGGACAGCAGGAAGTTATTGTAAGAGAAACAGTGAAGGAGAAGGGTGTGCATGTACGCCATATAAGCAAAATTCAAATGGAGCTGGTATATGTAAAATCTATGGAAGGACATATACTCCAGGACCTGATGAAAATTATGGTAAGATCAATACATGCTCTTATCTTGAACATGAGTTTAGACAGGCAGAAAAGAAAAAAAGGACAATTATTATTGTATATAACTCATTAAACAAACAATCTGGCTGGCTTCCAGACTATATGAGTGCCTATGAAAAAGATGCGCATCCATTTTGGATAAAGAATTCATGGGGAAAAAGAGTTGGAGATTATCAGTACATAAAGGATGCACTTGGATATGAATAAGGATGTGTGGGATAGAATAAAAGTGTTGTTAAAAAGTTTTGGCACCGAGAAAAATTCTCTGGATGCAGTATGGAAGTTGTTGTATACAGCCATAGGATATATCTCATCGATTTTTGCATTTGCAGTGCTTCTGAAAGATTTAGCAGGTTTTGATAAAGCTGAAATATTGTGTAAAAACTATTGGTTAGGATTAGTGCTGATTGGCATTGTTGCTTCTTTTATTCACAATCATGAAAAAATATCTTGCAAAGGAACAATGGAAGATGCCGATTTGCAGATTGAAGTTAAAGTGAGTGATTTATTTTCTATTAAAGCGTCCAGCTATGTTATACCTACCAATACATTTTTCCGAACAGTGATGGAGGGCGACTATATTAGTTCGGAAAGTGTGCAGGGGGCATTTCAACTTAGATATTTCAAAAATAATATAGGTGAATTGGATAACTTAATTGCTGAAAGTCTTATGCAACAGGGAATTGAGGGTGAAGATAGTTCAGACATACATGGTCAAACAAAGAAGTATCCAATAGGAACTGTAGCTAAAGTTGATTACAGAGGAAAGCATTATTATTTTTTAGCTATTAATGATGTAAATAAATTTGGAAAACCGGAAAATCAGGACTATACCAATGTTGATACTGCATTGAATAGATTGTTGGAATTTATAAATAAGTTTGGACATTGTGATAACCTTGCTATGCCTCTTATTGGGACTGGAAAGGCTGCAATTCGTGAAGCAACATTAGAAAATGTGATAGAGGATATGATTGATCGATTTGTGAATTCTCATGATAAAATAGTACAAAAATTAATTATTTCCATAAGACCTAAAGACTATCTGGACGATAAAGTAGACTTAAAAAAAGTTAAGAAATATATGGAATATAAGTGCGAATTTAAGTAATCTTAACTGAAATTTCTGCTTTTTCTGGATGAAATGAAAGGAAGTGATGATTCAGTTTGGTATTAGAGTCAGACTTTATGAAACACCAATACACAGTAAGGAGAGCTTATGAAAACAACATTACTTATCATGGTGGCCGGAATCGGTAGCCGATTTGGAACAGGAATAATGTGAACTTCCAGTAAATTTTACACCTAAATGAATAAAAAAGTTATCTTTTTCAAAAACAAAAAAGACTTACGTAGAGGATTGTTCTTTTATTGAAAAGTGGTATAATTAACTTGTGGTGATTAAAAAGGCAAAGTTTCTTTAGGAACAGGGAGACTTTGTCTTTTTACGTTTTTACAAGAAGGAGAAGATGGATATGGAGAAAGAGTTGCAAAAGTTAATGAAGATGTACCAACAGGCTGAGTGTGACCATGATTTGAATATGGGAGAGACTCTTACAGAGCATTTGATGAAAAGAATAGAGAAAAGTACAAAAGGATATAAAAATAGAGAACATGTAATAGAGGATTATAAAATATGTTGCGATGCATATTTACAAGCAAGATTTATTGAGTTTAATATGAGTGTTGTAGCGGTTATTATATCATTGTTAGCGGTGTTCATATCGATTGTTGATTTACAAGAAAAATCTCAAATTCAGGATATGGCTTTGACATTGGGATTTACAGCTGCGTTAATTATATTTTTAGTTATAGTAGTTGGTATTATAGCTATAAAATTAAAACAAAAAGAGACAAAGGTTAGAAAAATTATGTTTGTCGTACAGAAGATAGAGGAAGAATTAAAAGAAAAGAAATAGATAAAAAGTACGGACTTATTAAATTGACAGCATATTGGGGTCCAACTCTCAAAAGAAAACTGATAATCCTGAAAATATTGTATGAAAATATTTCAGATGAAGTTTTAAAGAATCGAATAAAAAGTTTAGGAGAATGGTATATAAAGTATGCATGTGTGAATAAGTTCAAATTTTATTTAGTTAGTTTTATTGGGATAATAGCACCATTAATAGTAACTGCTTTTAATACATTGAATATAGTATCTGTGGATGTGATAAAACTAGTAACAGTAGTGTGTTCTTTAGTAGCTTCATTTTCTACATCATATCTTGCATTAACTGGGTGTAGAGAGAAATGGAAGATTTATAGGGATTCTATAGAAAGACTCAAAAGATTATTGGTTTTGTACTGGAGCGATTTGACAAATGATCATAGTTTAAAACACTTGATGAATGAAATAGAAAAATTAAAAGATTCAGAATATGAAAGATGGTCAGATACATATAACACGCTGCTAGACATATCGCATAAGAGTTCAGAAGCATCTCGGGGTCAAGACCACACCTCGGGGGCAGACTGTGCGTCCAGCTAAGGGTTATATAGTTCGGTGGGGGAATCCCCCCCAAAAAAAAATAAGCTGCTAACCACAGCATTTGAAGCAAGTCTTGAATCTGTCGCGGTAACGTTGTAGGCTAAGCGTAGACAGCAAGATAAACAGGGATAGCTATTGAGCATCGAAATTTCAAAGCCATCAGAAGGCCGACATCGTGGTTTGGATGGAAGACAACCAAAAGAAGGATGGCAAAAGAAATGCAGGTAGTCGAAAACTAAACATAATGTTGGAGAGAAAACCAATAAACTATGTAGTGGATGCAGACATTAAAGGATTTTTTTAACATCTTGACTATGAATGGATTATACGTCTTATAGGATCAAGGAACAAAGATTCCAATATCCTCCGCCTTATCAGACGAATGCTGAAGGTAGGAATTATAAATAATTATGAATTTGAAGAAACCGAAGAGGGAAGTGGACAGAGTTCTGTCTGTTCCTGATTATTCCGAGGCTCTCTGAGCCAACTGTCTGGACATGGAACCATCTGCACGGGGATTCAGAGCCACCTTTACGGAAGGTGAGCCATTCATATAAATTTATCCTATAATGAAGTTGGCACAAGATACGTGTGACTATTCATATAGGGAGGTTCGATAATTATGGTTGATTATCGAGAAATCTTAAGATTAAAAAAGAATTTAAGTTGACCACATTGGTGTCAGACACACAAAAAATGCGATAAAAAGAATAAAGACCAAATGAAAATTTTCAGAAGAATTTATAAAATGGATCAGTAATTAGAACAAGTTAAACACAAATCATCACTTCAAGTGGTGGTTTGCATCTACGCATTAGTAACTGGCGGTGAAAATAATCGTAAAGATGACAGAGATAATTCTCGACACAAAGCAGAACATCCGGAACGCTGGAATGGACGCGCAATCCACAACTGGAATCTTCCAGATACTGTTTATCTGAATCCAGATAAAATAAGTGGGTAGGAAGAAGCTGCCTTTTTCTTTTTTTCTTTTTTGCAACAATAGCAGGCTTGATATTGTTACAAAAAGTGGGTATAATAATAACAGAATAGAAATAATGATACACGATGTTGTGACAGGAGGCGAGTATGGAAACTTTATATGAGTACCTGTTAGATAACTATAAAGAAAATGAGCCAATCTTTCTTGTAGACATTCAGATTGATGGCATGACCCGTACAAATGTTCGTCAACAGATTAAGAAGCTGGCAGATACGGGCAAGGTGAAACGCTTTGATAATGGCATTTACTTTTTGCCCAAAAAGACAATTTTCAAGTCTAGTTCGCAGCTCACACCTGAAAAGGTACTGGAGTGTAAGTATTTGAGGGACAAAGATAAACGCTGCGGCTATGTGAGCGGTCTGATGTTCTTTAACCAGATGGGGCTTACTACGCAGATCCCTATGATGTATGAGGTCGTGTCGAACAAGGCAACAAATGATTATCGAGAAACATCTCTAGCAAAGTCTCGTGTGATCGTGCGAAAGCCGAAAGTGCCTGTAACAGAGAAAAATTATAAAGTACTTCAGTTTTTGGATATGCTGAAAGATGTAGAGGTATATTCAGAAGTGACAGGAAAGCAGTTGCAGGATCAGCTGTATCGCTATATGGATGATGCAAACCTGAGCATTTCGGAGATGGAACCGTACTTTTCGTATTATCCTGATAAGCTATATAAAAATCTAGTGGAAACGAGGGTGATTTACAAAGGCTTACTTGCACAATGACAAGGAACAATTTAAGAATGCAATTTCCAACAGTTTTGCTCACGGTACACAGTAATATCGGAGAGAGATGGAGAAAGCTCCTGATGCAAAGAATTTTGATGAATTAACTAAGATGGTGACAGCGTGGAGAAGAATGTGAAAGAAAATAATCAAAAGATAAAAAGAAAAACTTGTTTTATTGTTACACCTATCGGCGATGACAATACCGAAATACGAAGACATATAGATGGAATTATTGATCAGGCAATCGAACCGGCCATAGGTGGTGAATTTGATATTCGTGTTGCACATAGAGAATTTGAGATTGGTTCGATAAATGACCGGGTGATAAAGAATGTATATAATGCGGATTTAGTAATTGCAAATTTAACTACTCTGAATCCAAATGTTATGTTTGAATTAGCAATGAGATATAGCTATGGAAAACCAGCCATTGTAATTGCCGAAAAAAATACAAAATTACCATTTGATATGATTGAAGAAAATACATTATTTTATGTAAATGATCCGACAGGAGCAGCAGAATTAAAAAATAATATAAAAAAGTTTGTTAATAAAATTGATTTTAGTGCAAATGACTATGGTCCGATCATTGCAACGTTAAAAACAGCGGCTGCCTTTGAAAACGCAGAAAAGGATATTAAGGATCCAGAATCCAAACAGATTTTTTCATTATTGTTAAAGAAGATTGATGATATAGAAGCGGAGCTGAAGCGTCAGGATAACAGAAAAGATGTTTGGAATTTAAACACAAATAGCAATCTTAATTTCTATGATCCTAACAATAATGTGAATGGAAAAGAAATTCAGAGTTATTATGAGAAAAAAATGTCAGAGATAGGGGAGAGAGCAGAGAAAAAGATAAAAGAATTACAGGACTCAAACGGAACAATGTATGTAGTATAATACTATAGAAACTTACTCATTCAAAACAAAGTCGAAATGCGTCATACTGATGCAAACCACCACTTCAAGTGGTGGTTTGCGATGAAAGAAGTGAATGATAGATCTGAGGAATTGAAAAGACGATTTTTAAGATGTATTATCCACTTTTTTGAATGAATATTTTGTACAAAAGACAAAAAATTTTTTGATGAACCAGATGACATTGATAAAGTGGGAGGCAGAATCATGCTGACATTGAGTAGAAAGATTGTAGTTAATATAGGGGATAACTATATCGAGACATATTTAAAGAAGAAAGGGCACGTAAGAACAGAGGAAGAGAAGGCAAAGAGAGTTGAATATTGGGTTAACGATTTGATAGCACAGAAGGAGATAGATATCCAGGAGTTTGAAGATTTCTTATATGAGGAGCTTTTTTTCGGAAAGAGAAAGTGTATTAGGATTTATCATTTAGATTTTCTGAACAAGATCAGGAATCTGAGGGATTGGGTTTCAAATTTAAATCGTGTATTTGGACAAAGTGAACTGAATTTTAATAGTATTCTAACAACGATTCCATCAAAAGAGGAACCGGAGAAGATAGCAGCAATTACGTCGGAAACAGATTATAAAGGAAATCTCTCCAAAATTCAGATTCTATTAGTACGTTATGCTGAAACATGGGAGGCGGGAAGAATAAATGAGACATGTTCTTACTATCCGGTAGAGATTGATCTAAAGAAAGAAACAATGAGCATCAAAGCATGGAATCGTAAGGGATTGACTGAGAACTATAAGACAGAAGAGTATATGGATCGTATTGTAGGATTATTATCGAGTAACTTTAATGTAATAACACGAAACTATATGTCTGAACATAAAAAGGCACTTCATAATATGAGTCAGGGAATTGTAACCGATTTATACAATAAGATTCCGGCTTATAACGAGATACGGAACATAGAGCAGGAGAGCAGTGAGTTTGAGAAGAAAGCATTGGAAAAATTATCGCTGAAACATTTAGGTGAACAGGAAGAAGGCTCAATTCCAAAATATGTGTTCGATTTTCAGGAAGAACTGAAGAAAGTGATTGAAAAATTGTGTATTTGCGATTATTTCTATGACGTGCAATATGAAACAGCAGTATGGGGTATGGGAGTGGAAATGATTGTATCTAAGATAAAATTTCAGGATATTGAGCATGTGCTGACTATAATGAGTAGTGAATCAAGTCAGATGCCTATTTTTTGTACAAAAACATTTTTATCATTAAAAAAATCATTGGAAGATGCAAAAGTGGTTGATAGATTGTGGATCGAAAAAAGCAGAACCAGAGGAAAACTGTCTTTGGCTTACAATGCGGCAAAGGATGAATTCCTTGAAATTGGAATACAATCTAGGATTCGTTTCAAAAGAGAAGATCTGGAGATAGCAGAGGAGATATATAATCAGTATGCGAATGGAACTGTTGGAGAAATTAAAAACCAAGATCAAAGAAATATCGTGTAATGAACTGCGGAGAATTTATCCATTTCAATTACAGGAGTGGGTTGGAGTAGAGGAAAGAGAATTAGGAACATTTATTGATGAATTGTTAAATGCTAATTTGATGGAAGAAAAGTATGATTTTCAGTGCGATTGTGGAAATGATTGTACCGTATATCAGAAAGAACTGGAAAGAAACGGTTTTGTATGCCCAGAATGTGACAGGAATTACATACCGAATGAAATTGCAGGAAAAGCGACAGTTCTGTATGAAATAGATAAGAAATCATTACTAAGATATGACCAATCATCGATTGACTTAAAAAAGCGTCTCAGAATAGTGGGAGAAGAGAAAGATGAGTTACGATTCCCGGTGGAATATGAACGGCATGATGAAGTTCAAAAGGAACGGAAAGTAAAGATATTTCTTTCATATGCACACGCAGATGAATCGTTTAAAGATGAACTTTATAAGCATATGTCACCATTAAAAAGATCTGAAAAGATTAAGATGTGGAGTGATGAAGAATTATTACCTGGAAGTTCGTTTAATGACGAGATTAAGGAAGAACTTGAGCAGAGTGATATTATTATTCTGCTGATTAGTGCGGATTTTATAGCTTCCGATTATTGTTATGAAAAAGAAATGAAAAATGCGATAAGTAGAGCTGAGAAAGAAGAATGCTATGTTGTACCGGTAATTGTAAGGGATTGTCAATGGCAATACACACCATTAAAGGATATACTGGCTTTGCCGAAAAACGGAAAGTCAGTTAAGGGATATGAAGATAGGGATAAAGCATATTCAGAGATAGCAGAAGGTATTGGAAAAATCGTTGATATATGTTATCAAAAGTACAATAAAAAGTAGTTATAAGATGTTTTATACGGAGGTATTTCAAATTGAAAAAACTACAGGTATTTGTTTCATCTACAATTTATGATTTGGAAAAAGAACGTGCGAAAGTAGTTGAAGCTATATTGGACAGCGGGCATATTCCGGTAGGCATGGAATTGCTTGGAGGAGCCAATACAATTACAAGTACAATCAAAAAAATGATAGATGCCTCAGATATTTTCTTTTTACTTATAGGTGGAAAATATGGATCCATTTACGAAAAAGAGAATATAGGATTTGTTGAATGGGAATACAGGTATGCAATGTCAAAAAATAAACCGATATGTGTTATCGTGTTGAGTAAGAGAATGTTATATAGAAAAGCTGCTGAACAAGGTGATACGCAGGTTTTTGAAATGGATCATCCGGATAAATATGAAGAGTTTGTAAAAAGATTACATAAGGAAAATTGGACTCTTGAAGTTTCGAGCATAGATGACATACAAGCAAAAGTTTATAGCCACATTACAAAAGTTATGAATGATTCATCCTATGATTTGATTGGGTGGATAAGAGCTGATTCGGTAGAAATAGAGTGGGAGGCAGTCAAAGAAGAAGTACTGTCATCTACGTATGCGGAGATTCTTTCGCTTTATATAGAACGTTATTATAAAGATGTGGATATGTCAGATTTCGCTGCTACGATGGGAAAAAATCTTCTTACTGTTGTAAGAAAACAGGGGATAATGAATTCTTTTCATCGGATTATAGAAATTTATAAAGATTCAGATACAACCATAAAAGTAGAACTCATGGATCAATTTGAGTATAGATATCTAGATCCAAAGCATCGTTCTTTCGGAAAGAAATTTTTTGCAACAAAACAACAGGCAGAATCGTATAATGTTGAAAAACTGTTGATCAACAATGTTGATTTTACGGATGAATTTAAAATGAAAATATCAAAAAATGACAATCGTGGTCAATTGAGATATTGCGTGCAAAGTGAAAAATCAATACCAATGGGAGAAAACTATCCTGCAAATATATTTTACAAAAGCAGTTATCTCTGCCCTGCTTTAGATTTCTTCCAGGCATATAGTTTGTTCTTCCCATGTAAGAACTTTAGTATTGACATACATTTAAGAGATGGATTGAAGAAGAAATTCTCAATTGTAACTTCAACAAACTCTATTTTTAGTAATTCATATGCTGGATCTTTTGAAGCCAATGAGATGAAGAATTTTGGTGTTTGTAGTTTGACACTGCCTGAATGGGCAGTACCCGGAATGGGGTATACAGTGACTTTGAAGAAGAAATCAGAGGAGAATCATTAAAAGCCAGAGTAGATATTATGTGAGGGGATGACGAATGATAACCATTATAGAATTAAATACAATTGAAGAATTAAGTACATTATTGTATGAACAGAAAGAAGATAAAAAGATAGGAAGATTTAGAAGTGCCTGTCTCTATAGAGGATTGCCGAATGAAAGTTATTCATTGGTTACAAGTTTAAAGCGCAATTGCAAAGAAAAGCAGAAGGAACTTGAAAAATCAATATTACGAAATTTCACTAAGTATGCAGCAATTGAAGACAGTGAGCTCAAGGATTCGATTTGGAGGCAGTTGATTATTGGTCAGCATCACGGATTACCGACTAGATTGTTAGACTGGTCCTATTCGCCGATGATGGCGTTGCATTTTGCGACAAGTGGAGAAGACCTCGCAAACATGGAGAACAATAACTGTGTTGTCTGGAGCATAGATATCAATGAAATAAACGGATTACTCCCCAAAAGATATCGTGATAAATTGAACGAGCGGAGTGCATATCTGTTCACAGTAGATATGTTAGGAGAACTGACAGAAAATTTAGAGAAATATGATTCTGAGATGGCTGATAAAGCAATGGCGCTGTTGGAACCACCGTCAATCGATCAGAGAATCATCAATCAGTACTCTTACTTTTCGGTTGTTCCTTCTCAGATGAAAGATATCGAGCGGTTTTTGGAAGAACATACAACGAAAACAAAGAAATATGTCATTGATAAGAACATAAAGTGGAGGGTACGGGATATGCTGGATCAGATGAATATAAATGAACGAATTGCGTATCCGGGACTGGATGGACTTACGCTGTGGCTGAAGAGACATTATTATGTGAAATAGAGAGAAAGACGATTTTAGGAAGTCACGGATTGTTAGATGCTTCAAATGAATGAGGGAATAAGGTGGAGAATACTACAGAAAAGAAATCAAAAGAATTGCAAGAAGAACAAGAAAGATGCTTTGTAATTATGCCGATCAGTGACCAGGGAGATTATCCGAAAGGACATTTTACAAAGGTCTATAATCAGATTTTTAAACCGGCAATTATTGCTGCCGGTTATGAACCATTTCGGGTGGATGAAGATAAAATCAGTAATCCAATCATTAACAAAATCTTCGATGCGGTTCAGAATTGTACGATGGCACTTTGTGATTTAAGCAACCGAAATCCGAATGTGTTGTATGAATTAGGACTTCGTCAGGCTTATGATAAGCCGGTTGTATTAGTTCAGGATGAAAAGACTCCTCGGATATTCGATGTTTCAGGAATTAATACTGTACAGTATAGCAGCGAACGATTATTTGAAAATGTCATGGAAGCAAGGGAGAAGATAACAGACGCGCTTATATCGACAAGAGATGGAAAGGTAAATTCAATTGTTAAGATCGTTCGGGCAGAATCAGCAAGTATGAAGACGGGAGAAGTTTCACAGGAAGATCGAATGGAAGTAATGCTGAACAGTATTATGAGTGAAATCAAAGAAATTCGGAATACGACAGACAGAAAATCGTATTTGAAAAATTATGAAACAACGGTCTCAACGATCCATCCGGAGAACTTTACATTCAATTTTGAAGAACCAACTAATTTGGACAAGTCAAAAAATATCTGGAAAAGGGAGAAATTCCTTGTCGAATTGAAGAAAAGTATAACTCGTGAGGAAGTAAATGATGCACTCAATCGGATAATAAATAAAGGAATAAACATAGGATATAATCTGAATGGAAATGAATTGGTTGTAGAAGTAGTAGACAGTTATTTGAAGATAAATAAAGTGATGGTGAAGGAAATCTTAGAGAATTTGGGAGAGGTAAAAACACTGTAGATTACGATGATTTATTTTAGTTTTGTTTTTAATTTACAAATATCTATTGAATGTAGATGAAAACTAATGGACTGGAAAAAGTATATATAAGGATTTTAGCAGAATGACAATGTATATAGTTATTGAATTATGTTTAGTGCTTATTTTATTACTGATGATTATTATTTCAGCTTTACAAGGATGGTTAGATAAACAACTTCCGCTGTGTAGGACGATTACGTATGTAGGAATAATTGTGTTAACCATATTAGATTTAGTGTACAATAATTCCAATACAAAAATAGGAATAGGCATGGCGGTAATAATCTCTTCCATTTTTGAAATCGTATCAAATTTAAAGTTGAATTTTGAAATATCAAAAAATACGATTATATATACGACTTTAGTAGGAATTGGAATAGTATCAGTTCCGCTTATATTTTATTGTTTATTGAAAACTAGCGTATTGGTGATGATAATAAATAAAGGACATACTTTTTGGAAGATTTATGGTAGTGCTTTAATTGGAGCGTTTGCAACATTATTTGGAATTAGAATGACGATTAAGCATGAGAATAAGATTCGGAGAGAAGAATATATTGAAAAAATACGCCCGGTTTTAAGTAGTAAATATGTAAGACTTACACTTGACGATTTAAAGGCTTTAAGAGAAAGTAATGGCTTAGTTTTAGAAATTTCAGCAGAAAAGGCAGGAAATGGAGAGGCTTATGACTCTGAAACATTTGAAGAGTATGCACGAGATGAAGAAGTAGTAAAAAAATATAAATTTATTATGTATACAGTGAGTAATACAGCAAATTACAGTGCTAATAAAGTCTCGATTAGGTTTAATGGTGAGGATTTGGGTTCAAATATCTCATTACTTCCGCACAATGAGATTAATATTTTGTTAAAAATTCATTTAGAAGGAACAGAAAATAATAGTCGTGTAACACTTGTGTTTGAATATGAATATGAAGATATTCAAGGAAAAAGATGTTATAAGCAGGAGGACAAACTCGAATTTTTTAAGAATGAAGACGGAAAAATCTGTAATTCAAATGGTTATTCGTCAATGTCTTGGCCGGAGAAAATGTTAAATTGTAGTAAAAGATAACAGAAGTAAAATTAGAAATGAAAAATAGGATAGACATTTCCTCTCCCTATTCTGTTAAGCCTAAATCTATTGATTTTACTGGCTTGGCTGATTGATTATGTAGACAAGTTGTATGAAGAGATGAAAGATGTTAAGAAAAGAGCGAAAGGAATTATTGAGATTGATTGGAAATAGATCTGTTTTGTTTGATATAGATGATGAAGAAGATGATGAAAATGAATCTCATCGCAAGAATATGCGATGATTTTCCAGTGCTGTTTTAAATTTACAATATCTGCTGAATGGAGAAGTACATATGGAAAAGATAATTCAAGATTTAGGTGACTTTATAAATTATGTTGGAGAATGTGGAAATAAAAAATATCCAGAAATTTCTGAAGGTGGGCGGTTTGATAAAATTGTATATCGTGGACAAGCAAATAAGTCTTGGAAATGTATACCAAAATTATTTCGAAAAATAGAATGGTTTGAGAATGAGAAGAATATAATAGATGAAATACTTAGAAGATGTCCAAATGATTTTGAGGGATTGGACGCATTTGAAAAACTGGTGAAAATGCAACATTATGGGACACCAACTCGTTTATTAGATTTTACAGGCAATTCATTAATAGCATTATATTTTGCTTGTAATGATGATACACAAAAAGAGGAAGATGGTGTTGTATTATTATGTAATATACCTATGTTTTATGAGAGCGAAGTACCGCTATCCTTGCTCTTAAAGAAGTTATTTCCAGATCGTTCAAATAATTTTATACAAATTAATTCACCTACAGTTGATCCAATTTTGAATGAGAGTACTATGGCTGGAATTAAAGCAAAACTACGGAATGAAAGAATCAAAAATCAGGATGGATATTTTACACTTTTTTCATATTTTGGGGAATATAAAGATAATTTATTTAATCCGTTGGAAGAAAATAATTGTATTCAAGAAAGAATAATTATACCAAGTGATCGTAAAGCAGGCATCTTATCAGAACTAAATAGTTGTGGAATAAATCAAGCCTTTATTTATCCAGAACTGGAAAGTCAAATCAAAGAAATTTGTAAAAAATATTAAGATATTCATGAAGTCATACAAAAGGTGTCAGACAGTGCGCTCCATATGTTATTAAGCTAGATATTGGATTTATATTTAAGAAAGTGTGCGGTGTCGGGCACAAAAAAATGCGATAAAAAGAAGAAAATCCAACAACTGGAGTCTTCCAGATAAAATAAGTGGGCAGGAAGCATTGGCATACAAGGTGACAGGCACCATTAATGAGAAAAACCAGGAAAAGTGTATCAACTAAGAAAGAAATATCACAATGCAAAACATCGAAAGATGATAAGTATGGGATTTTAGATGTCCGGGTGAAACTGAAAGATGGAGAACAGATTGATTTTGAAATGCAGGTAGAAGCATTTGATTGCTGGGCAAATCGTTCTGTTTATTATTTGAGTAAGATGTATACAAGTGAAATAAAAGAAGGCGAGGGATACGACCGGTTGAAGAAGTGTATCCATGTGAGTATTCTTGCATATGATCATTTTCGAGATGATAAAGAATGCTATCGGAGAATTGCATTTTGTGATACGAAAACAGGAAAAGAGTATACAGATCTTATGGAGATGCATATCTTAGAATTGTCGAAACCTCCACCGGAAGAGAAGAATGAGACAAGCCTGTTACAGAAAAAACAGAAAGGATTTTAAAGAGATGGCAAAGAAAAATTCTGAATTGGAAGAAGCATATGATGTGTTGGATAAATTAAGCGCAGATGAAAAGAAGAGATTAGAATACGAGACAAGACAACGAGCAATCAGGGATTATAATATCGGAATGTTGACCGCGGAAAGACGAGGAATTGAGGCTGGACGCAAGATTGGAATAGAAGAAGGACGAGCAGCGGGAAGAGCAGAAGGAGAAACTTTGGGAGTAAGCAGGATTAATCAATTAATTCTTGAATTATCGAAGCGTGGACGTACAGATGATATCGTGAAAGCAGCAGCTGATGAGCAATATCAGAAAAAGTTGTTGGAAGAATTTGATTTATAAAAAGAATCCTAAAGCTGTTGTCAGTGTAATGCTGAGAGGAGAATTCAAGAGCTATTGGTCTTGGTCTGAAACAGCTTCTAAGGACAGATAAAAAAGATATCGAGGCACACGGAAGCTTCGATATCTTTTTGTTCAGTGGCAACAGCAGAACCAGCTGTTGCCAGCACAGGGTCAGTTTTTACTTCAGGCTGCATACAGCAGGAAATCCATAGGAAGGTTCTGCTGCTTGTACAGCCCGCAAGATTGCTTTAGCCATGACACGTGCTCCCAGTGCTCCTACGACATCCTGATCTGCAGCTACATCTCCCAATGAGACGGCATAGATACTGTCCCCATCAGCTGAGGTGTGTACCGGACGGATGGCACGTGCGTAGCCGTCATGCGCCATACCTGCAATTTTGCATAACTGGGATTTGTTAAACTGTGCGTTTGTGAACACAACACCGATGGTCGTATTACCAACAAATTTGTTTTCTTTCACATCAATATTTTGTAATGTGAGCAGCTCGGAGTCCAGGAAAGTTTTCCCGTCGTTTGCAAGGAGTCCGGCCACTTTGCGACCTGTTTCAGAGTCATAGATATCACCTAGTGCGTTAACGGCGACAACAGCACCAACCTGCAGTGGACCAACCTGAACAGCGTAGCTGCCGATGCCGGATTTCATGCATTGGCTCATTCCAAGCAGTTTACCTACGGTAGCACCGGTGCCTGCACCATAGTTTCCGTCCTGATAGTTGCCGCATTCAGCATTGATACAGGCTTGATAGGCCATTTTGGCATCTGGACGGATGTGTGCATCTGCTACAGTTAGATCAAACAGATCAGCCTGACAAACGAGTGGAACTTTTGTGACGCCGACATCAAAGCCGATATCATGCTCTTCAAGATATTGCATAACACCGCCAGCAGCATCCAGTCCAAATGCGCTGCCTCCGGCCAGCACAATGGCATGGATGGCTTGTGCAGCTGCGAGTGGGTGAAGCAATTCACTTTCACGGGAAGCCGGTCCGCCGCCGCGGACATCCAGCCCGGCTGGAGCACCGCTCTTTCCCAGCAGGAAGACAGTACATCCGGTGCCTGCCACGCTGTTTTCTGCTTGACCGATTTTAAGGTTTTCAAAGGATGTGATGGAGATTTCTTTCATGAGTTTTTCCTTTCATCTTTCGTTTTACTAGTATCTTTATTGTACAACTTTCTCTTATCTCATGCAATAAACAGGTATCTTGAGTTTTATAACAGACAAACGAAAGATTATTTAAGAAAAGACGATAAGCTCATATTTGAACCTATCGTCTTTCCTTTTAAGGTTATAAAAAGTTTATTATGAAGATGGCATAATTATAATGCAGATGATTAACTTAACATCATACGGTCATTTGCGAATTCTCCGCCGCTGACTTCCTCGAATTTTGCAAGAAGGTCAGATACTTTGAGGTTTTTCTTTTCCTCTCCGGATACATCATAGATGACTTTTCCTTCATGCATCATGATCAGGCGGTTGCCGTGTGCGATGGCATCTTTCATATTATGTGTTACCATCATGGCTGTCAGGTTATTTTCACTGATGATCTTGTCGGAGAGTGCAAGTACTTTTGCAGCAGTCTTTGGATCAAGAGCGGCTGTATGCTCATCAAGGAGCAGAAGTTTCGGCTTTTTAAGGGAAGCCATCAGAAGCGTGATCGCCTGACGCTGTCCGCCGGAGAGGAGACCAACCTTACTGCTTAAGCGGTCTTCAAGTCCAAGATCAAGTTCTTTTAACGCTTCTCTATAGTGTTCACGTTCTTTCTTTGTAACGCCCCAGCCAAGACCTCTTTTCTGACCACGGCGTGCAGCGATGGCCATATTTTCTTCAATAGACATCGTTGCTGCGGTTCCTGTCATAGGATCCTGGAACACACGGCCAAGGAAGAGTGCACGTTTATGTTCAGAAAGTTTTGTGATGTCAGTACCGTCGATGATGATATTTCCTTTATCGATTCCCCATACACCTGCAATCGCATTCAGTGTTGTAGATTTTCCTGCTCCGTTTCCACCGATGATCGTTACAAAATCGCCAGGATTTAAGTTGAGGTTAACTCCGTTGAGGGCACGTTTTTCATTGATTGTACCGGCGTTAAATGTCTTATAAATATCTTTGATTTCTAACATGTATCCCATTATTTTGCCCGTCCTTTCTTGAAGTAAGTATCTTTCATATAAGGAACTGCGAGGAAGCATGCAACAACTACAGCTGAGAACAGTTTCATATAATCAGATGGCATCTTCAGCCAGAGTACTAATGCGATTACAAGGTAGTAAAGGATTGCTCCGATGAAGACTGCGCCGAGTGTAAAGGCAAAAGCTGCTTTTCTGTGTGCACAGAATTTTCCAAAGATCACTTCGCTGATGATGACTGCTGCAAGTCCGATAACGATCGCGCCACGTCCCATATTGACATCAGCTGCGCCCTGGTACTGTGCGTAAATTCCACCGCAAAGTCCTACAAGACCGTTGGAGATCATAAGTGCAAGAACTTTATTGAATCCTGTATTGATACCCTGAGCACGAGCCATCTGTTCGTTACATCCTGTCGCACGGATGGATGCACCGAGTTCTGTTCCGAAGAACCAGTAGCAGAGTGCGATCAGAATCAGTGCTGCAAGGATTAATTTCAGGAAGAAGATCCAGTTGCCTTCTCCGGTTACATAACGAAGAGAAGCAACCAGTTTGTACTGCATGACATTGACCGCCTGGTTGGATTTCCCCATAATGCCAAGGTTTACGGAGTAAAGTCCGATCTGTGTCAGGATACTTGCCAGAATTCCAGGAATTCCGAAAAATGTATGTAAGACTCCTGTTACAAATCCTGCTGCCATACCTGCAAGAAATGCAAAGACAAGTGCAAGTGCAGGATTCACACCTGCGCGGATGAGCATAACTGCGACTGCACCACCGGTTGCAAGTGAACCGTCTACGGTCAGATCCGCAAAGTCAAGTATACGAAATGTAATGTAAACACCGAGTGCCATAATTCCCCAGATAATGCCCTGGGCCACGTTGCCCGGGAGAGCACGTACCAGAGTCATTGGATCAAGGGCTGCGAAATATGCTGCCATGATTTATCCCTCTAATCTTTCTTTTTATTGTTTCATATAAATAGATAATTCCATCACCGAAGGTGATTTGGAATGAATTTTGACCAAGTTGCTGTGAACGGAGTGAACAGTAACTAGAATCAAGAGCGACCATTCATTTGGATGAAGCCCGCTCTTGAGAAAAATATGTTCTGTTTAATATCTTCTAATTAATATGTTCCGGTTGAATGGAAGAATCTTATTCTTCGATTGCCTCATATCCGTCTGGAATAGTAATTCCAAGTTCCTCACAGATGGTAGGATTGTACATCTTTGTTACATTCGGGGCACTTTCAATCTTCATTGTAGTAATGTCAGCACCGTTTACAAGGATGTCGTAAGCCATCTCACCGGCTTTGTATCCGATATCGTAGTAGCTGATAGAAAGTGTTGCAATACCGCATCCTTTACAGATTCCCTGCTCACCGGCGATTACAGGAACCTTAGCCGGCAGACAGATGTTATTGATGATTTCTGTGTTTGAAGCCATTGTGTTATCTGTAGGAATGTAAAGTGCATCACATTCGGAAACTGCATTTGTTACAACAGACTGAATCTCATTAGAATCAGCAGCTGTGTACTCTTTGTATGCGATTCCATCTTTCTCTAATGCTTCAGCGAAAAGCTTTGCCTGATATGCTGAGTTCGGTTCAGCGGAGCAGTAGAGAAGTCCGACTGTTTTAGCATCAGGAATGAGTTCTTTGAGCATTGCCTCCTGCTCATCAATCGGTGCAAGATCGCTTGTTCCGGAAATGTTCATTCCTGTTGTTCCTGTCCAGTCAGAGATATCAAGTGCTGTAGCGTAGTCTGTAACAGATGTTCCGAGAATCGGGATATCACTTGTTGCTGCGCTTGCACACTGGAGTGCTGTTGTTGCATTTGCAAGAATCAGATCCACATTATCCGCTACGAAGTTATTTGCGATTGTAGCACAGTTAGCCTGCTCGCCCTGGCCGTTCTGAAGGTCGAATTTGACATTGCCTTCTCCGAACTTTTCTGTACAGGCATCTTCAAATCCTTTTGTTGCTTCGTCAAGAGCAGCATGCTCTAACTGCTGTAAGATACCGATCTTATAAGTCTTTCCTGAATCAGATCCGTTGTCTGCGCTCTTATCTGTAGAGTCGGATGAACTTCCGCAAGCTGCAAGTGAAAGTGTCATTCCGGCAGCCATAAGTACTGCTAAAATTTTCTTAGATTTCATGATTGTGTCCTCCCTTTTTCGATTCATACAATCTACGCTTTAAACCGTTACGCTTTAAAGCACTAAACTGTAAGATGTCATGTGATAAATTATAGCACGATTATTTGATACGTCAAGTGAAAATGGAACAAAAATGCAAGATTGTTGAAAAAATGTTGCAAAAAAACAATGCTTTATTCGTCTGGAAAATTGTGATATTATAAGATATGGTGTAAAATTAAGAATCATGAAAGTCTTTCTTCTATAATATGGGGATTTTTGCTGCAAAGAAATTAACAGAAGGATTTTTATGGAATTGAATAAAGGAGTTTATTTTTATAGATGAAGAAAAAGCACGAACACATTATAGAAGATGTGCGGCCGGGAAGTATTGCGGAAGAGCTGGGGATTGAACCGGGAGATATTCTGCTGGAGATTGACGGTCAGGTGATCGAGGATATTTTTGACTATCAGTTTTATGTGGAATCTGAGGAGCTGCTTGTTGTGATCCGAAAAGCGAACGGGGAAGAATGGGAGCTTGAAATTGAGAAAGATGTTGATGAGGATCTGGGAATTGATTTCGGTAAGGGACTGATGGATGAGTATCATTCCTGCCATAATAAATGTATTTTCTGCTTTATCGATCAGATGCCGCCTGGGATGCGTGATACGCTGTATTTTAAGGATGATGATTCCAGACTGTCATTCCTTCAGGGAAACTATGTCACACTGACAAATATGAGCGAGAAAGATATGAATCGTATTGTCCGTTATAGACTGGAACCGATCAATATTTCGTTCCAGACGACGAATCCGGAGCTTCGTTGTAAGATGCTTCATAACCGTTTTGCAGGGGAGGCTTTGAAGAAAGTTGATATTCTGTATCAGGGCGGCATTGAGATGAACGGACAGATTGTTCTTTGCCGTGGAGTGAATGACGGGGAAGAATTGGAACGGAGTATTCGTGACCTGACGCAGTATCTGCCGCTTTTACGCAGTGTGTCAGTTGTGCCGGTTGGACTTTCCAAGTATCGAGATGGATTGTATCCATTAGAGCCATTTACAAAGGAAGAGGCAAAGGAAGTCATTCGCACGATTGAGAAATGGCAGAAGAAAGTCTACGCAGAATACGGGATCCATTTTATTCATGCAGGAGATGAGTGGTATCTGCTGGCAGAGGAAGAAGTTCCGGAAGAGGAACGTTATGACGGATATCTTCAGCTGGAGAATGGAGTCGGCATGCTTCGTCTTTTATTTAATGAGTTTGAAGAAGGTTATGCGAAGCTGGAAAGCGGAGAACATCAGGAAGAGATTTCTCTTGCAACAGCAAAGCTTGCATATCCGTATCTTGAGCGTATGGCGAAGAAGATGGAGGAGAAGTATGAGGGACTTAAGGTTCACACATATTGTATCCGGAATGATTTCTTCGGAGAGCGTATCACAGTCTCTGGTCTGATCACAGGACAGGATCTGATGAAGCAATTAAAAGATCAGCCACTTGGAAGCAGGCTTCTGATCCCATGCAATATGCTGAAGATGGATGAGGATATTTTTCTTGATGACTTTACATTGAAAGAAGTATCAGATACTTTACAAGTTCCTATAGATATTGTAAAATCAAGCGGACAGGATCTGATCGATGCTATTTTAGGTGTCGCAGGTCCGAATCCCACAGATATAGATGAGAATCAGATGAAAGACCGTAGGATCACTACGGCTTAAGAGAAACTATTTAAGAGAAAATAAGAGAAAACAGGAAGGTAAGAATAGAATGAGTAAACCAGTAGTTGCCATTGTAGGGCGCCCGAATGTGGGTAAATCAACACTTTTCAATGTCCTGGCAGGAGAGATGATCTCCATCGTTAAGGATACACCGGGTGTTACAAGAGACAGAATTTATGCAGATGTTGACTGGCTTGACAGAGAGTTCACACTGATCGACACAGGTGGTATTGAGCCGGACAGCAGTGATATCATTCTCTCCCAGATGAGAGAGCAGGCTCAGATCGCCATTGACACAGCAGATGTTATTATCTTTATCACAGATGTAAAGCAGGGACTTGTGGATTCAGATTCTAAGGTTGCGGATATGCTTCGCCGCTCCGGTAAGCCGGTTGTCCTTGTTGTAAATAAGGTTGACAATTTTGATAAATATATGGCTGATGTCTATGAATTCTACAATCTCGGAATCGGAGATCCGGTGCCAATCTCAGCAGCATCCAGACTTGGTCTTGGAGATATGCTTGATGCGGTTGCAGCACATTTCCCGGAGTGGGATCCATCAGAAGAGGATGATGACCGTCCGCGTATCGCAATCGTAGGTAAACCAAATGTTGGTAAATCCTCTATCGTAAACCGTCTGCTTGGTGAGAACCGCGTAATTGTATCCAATATCGCAGGTACAACAAGAGATGCGATCGATACAGAGATCGTGCATAACGGAAAGGAATACATTTTTATCGACACAGCAGGTCTTCGTAGAAAGAATAAGATCAAGGAAGAACTGGAGCGTTATAGTATCATCCGTACTGTAAGTGCAGTAGAGCGTGCCGATGTTGTACTTATGGTGATCGATGCGACAGAAGGTGTCACAGAACAGGATGCGAAGATTGCCGGAATCGCTCATGAAAGAGGCAAGGGAGTTATCATTGTCGTTAATAAATGGGATGCCATTGAGAAGAATGATAAGACAATGAAAGAATACGAAGGAAAGATCCGTCAGGTACTTTCTTATATGCCATATGCAGAGATCATGTATGTATCTGCACTGACAGGACAGAGACTTCCGAAACTGTATGATATGATCGATATGGTCATTGAGAACCAGACACTTCGTATTGCGACAGGAGTTCTCAACGAGATCATGACAGAGGCAGTTGCTATGCAGCAGCCACCGTCAGATAAAGGTAAGAGATTAAAACTCTACTATATTACACAGGTTGCTGTTAAGCCACCGACATTTGTTATCTTTGTAAATGACAAGGAGCTGATGCATTTCTCCTATACAAGATATCTTGAGAATAAGATCCGAGAGGCATTTGGCTTCAGAGGAACTTCACTGAAGTTCTTCATCCGTGAGAGAAAGGAAAAGGATCAGTAGAATGGAACGTATTATCTGTCTGGTGATCGGATATGCCTGCGGACTTCTGCAGAGCGGTTATCTGGTCGGAAAGATGCATCATATTGATATAAGAAAAGCAGGAAGCGGAAATTCCGGTTCGACGAATGCACTGCGTGTTATGGGATTGAAAGCAGGACTTATGACATTCGCAGGAGATGTGTTGAAGTGTTTTGCAGCAGTGCTCATTGTCCGTGCAATATATCATGGAAGTAATATTCTTCCGCTTCTGATGATGTATGCAGGAGCAGGAGTTACTTTGGGACATAACTTCCCATTTTATATGAATTTTAAAGGTGGGAAGGGAATCGCTGTTATGGCAGCACTTGTGGTAAGCAACTGTTTCTGGCATCTGCCGTACAGTTCCATCCTGTTTTTTGTCACACTGGCATTCTTTCTTGTGCCGGTGCTTGTGACAAGATATGTTTCCCTTGGTTCATTGCTTGCTTATGCAGTGTTTTTTATCCAGATGGTGATCTTCGGACAGCTTGGATGGTTTGATATGGCGAAGGGTGCGGTATATGAGTTATATGTGATCACGTTCTTACTTACAGCACTTGCATGGTACAGACACCGCGCCAATATTAAACGTCTGTTGAATGGAACAGAGAATAAATTCGGTTCAAAGAAATAAAAGAAGCGAAGAAAAGGAGAGATGATATGGCAAAAGTAGGAGTTCTTGGGGCAGGAAGCTGGGGAACAGCCCTGGCAATCCTTCTTCATGATAATGGACATGATGTAACTGTCTGGTCGATCGATCCGAAAGAAGTGGAGATGTTGAGCGAGAAGCGGGAGCATGTATCAAAACTTCCGGGTGTCCATATTTCAGAAGAGATTATGATCACAAATGAGATGGAAGAGGCTATTAAAGGAAAAGATTTTTTAGTTCTTGCAGTTCCTTCTATCTTTACAAGGAGTACAGCGGCAAAGATGAAGCCGTATGTTGTTGATGGGCAGATGATCGTTGATGTAGCGAAGGGAATCGAGGAAAATACACTGATGACGCTGTCTCAGCAGATCAGCCAGGAGATTCCGCAGGCGGACGTAGCAGTGCTCAGTGGACCGACACATGCAGAAGAAGTAGGAAGAAAGCTTCCAACATCCTGCGTGATCGGTGCAAAGACAAAAAAGACAGCAGAGTACTTGCAGTCTGCATTTAACAGTAAAGTATTCCGTGTGTATACAAGTCCTGACATGCTTGGAATCGAGCTTGGAGGTTCTCTTAAGAATGTCATCGCACTTGCGGCAGGAATTGCAGATGGTCTCGGCTATGGAGATAATACAAAGGCGGCTCTGATCACACGTGGTATTGTTGAGATCGGAAGACTTGGCGTGAAGATGGGCGGCAAGTTCGAGAGCTTTTGTGGACTTACCGGAATCGGTGATCTGATCGTTACTTGTGCCAGTGTCCATAGCCGTAATCGTAAAGCCGGTTACTTAATGGGACAGGGCAAGTCGATGGAAGAGGCTATGAAGGAAGTAAACATGGTTGTTGAAGGTGTCTATTCTGCGAAAGCAGCTGCAAAGCTTGCACAGAAATATGAGGTTCCAATGCCGATCGTAGATGAGGTCAACAAGGTTCTTTTTGAAGGAAAGGATCCAAAACAGGCAGTAGATGATCTGATGCTTCGTGAGTCTAAGATTGAGAACTCTTCTCTTCTCTGGGAAGAATAAGAGAACGAAACGAATATAAAATTAAAAGTCATACCCCTTTGTCTGGCTGCATACATTGGTATCAGCAGAACAAGGGGGTATTTTTATGGATTCATTTCAGGTATACAAAGATATGAAAGCACGGACAAACGGAGAAATCTACATCGGAGTTGTGGGGCCGGTTCGGACAGGCAAGTCAACGTTCATCAGGCGTTTTGCGGAGCTTTTGATTTTGCCGAATCTTAAGGAAGAGCATGTAAAGCAGCGGACACAAGATGAACTTCCTCAGGCAGCATCGGGAACTACGATCATGACAACAGAGCCGAAGTTTGTTCCAAAAGAAGCAGCGGATGTAAAGCTTTCAGATGACATAGAGGTGAAGATCCGGCTGGCAGACTGTGTTGGGTTCATGGTGGATGGAGCGAATGGCCATACCGAGAATGGGCAGGAGCGTCAGGTGAAGACGCCATGGTATGACTATGAGATACCATTTACAAAGGCAGCCGAGATCGGAACACAAAAGGTGATACACGATCATGCGACAATTGGATTTGTTGTAACTACAGATGGAAGTGTGACAGATCTGCCAAGAGAAAACTATGTGGCAGCAGAAGAGCGGACAGTGAAAGAACTTCGACAGATTGGGAAGCCATTTCTTATTTTATTAAATTGCCAGAAACCGTATTCGAAAGAGACAGAACGTCTGAGATCAGCTCTTGAGGAGAAATATGCAGCACCTGTTTATCCGGTGAATTGTGAACAGCTCAAGGAAGATGATATTTATGAAATGATGCGCCAGGTACTGTATGAATTTCCTGTTACGGAAATAGAATTTTATATTCCGAAATGGGTGGAAATGTTGTCATGCGATCACAGAATCAAGAAAGATCTGATTGAGAATGTGAAGAAAAATATGGCTCAGATGTCGGATCTGCGGAGTGTCTCCGGAAAAGACTGGAAGACAGAAAGTCCATACATAGACCAGATCCTGTTGGATCAGGTAGAGATGGACACAGGCAAGGTTATATTGCGGATTTCTTTCTGCCAGAAGTATTATTATGAAGTGTTGAGTGAGTTGACAGGAACTCAGATCCGCAGTGAGTATGAATTGATTTCTCTGATGAAAGAGCTTTCTTCTATAAAAGAAGAATTCAGTCAGATCAAGGATGCATTTGCGGATGTGAAGATGAAAGGCTACGGAGTAGTCAGCCCGAAGAAAGAAGAAATTCATCTGGATGAGCCGGTAATTATCAAGCAGGGAAGCAGATATGGGGTAAAGATCCGTTCCGAGGCACCATCGATCCATATGATTCGTGCGAATATAGAAACGGAGATCGCACCGATCGTGGGAAGTGAGAAACAGGCAGAAGACCTTGTTGCATATATTAAAAAAGAGAGCGAAGGTCCACAAGGCGTCTGGGGAACGAATATTTTCGGCAAATCAATTGAAGATCTTGTGATGGATGGTATGCGTAATAAGATTACGCTGATCAACGAAGAAAGTCAGGTAAAACTGCAGGATTCTATGCAGAAGATCGTAAACGACAGCAATGGTGGTCTGGTCTGCATTATTATATAGTGATCGTGAGCTTTTTTTTTACAGGAAAATATGATAAGATAAACAGTAAGTAAAATATGCAAAAGAAAGCGAGGAATTCAGTGTTGCTGAATCACCAACAGAGAAAGATTCTTGAATTATTGTGTAAAACAGAACATGTGACTGCGAGTGAACTGGCCGGTCAGCTTGGAATTGGCGTGAAGACGGTAAGAGTCAGGATCAAGGAACTGAATCCGGAGCTTGAGAAGAAAGGAATCCAGATTTTATCAAAGTCCAGGTACGGATATTATTTGAATCCAAGACAGCCGGAAGGTATCGAAGGACTGCTGAATCCGAAGGAGAATGAAGATCCGGTGATTCCGTCGAATAATCAGGAGAGAGTACATTTTCTCCTTGCATATCTTCTGAACAGAACGGAATATATCAAGTCAGAGGAGTTGTGTGATTTCCTTTATATTTCTAAGGGGACGCTGACGAATACACTCCGGCAGGTTGAGGAAACTTATCAGAAGTATGGTATTACAGTTCATAAGAAGCCGGGATATGGTATCCGTGTGGAAGGCAGTGAATTTAATCTTCGTCAGTGTATGGTGGATGTCTTTGTAAAGCAGGATAGTCTGGAAGGAATTGGAAGACGGCATCAGACGGATGAGATCGAGACACTGGGGAAAATGGTCTATCAGTGTCTGAAGAAATATGAAATCGAACTTTCTGAGATTGCTTACAATGACTTTGTGGAACATATTTATGTGGCGATGCGAAGGATACGTCAGGAGAAATATGTTGAATCGCAGGCAGCGGATATGCTTGGAAGAAAAGAGAAGCAGTTTGTGGAAGAACTGACAGAGCTGGTGGGCACGCATTATCAGATTCATTTTTCTCAGGATGAGAAGAATTATCTGACACTGCAGCTTGTGGGGAAGGTTTATATCGACAGTGAGACAGAACAGGAAAATTTCGTGATGCAAAGCGAGATCGACCGTCTTATTACTGAGATGCTGGAGATGATCTACAGGGAATTCCATGTTGATTTCAGGAATGATTTTCATCTGCGTATGGAGCTGAACCGACATATGGTTCCGTTTGTCCTTCGTATGAAATATCATATGATCCTGCGAAACCCGATGCTGGAAGAGATCCGTAAGAATTATGTGCTTTCTTATACGATGGCGTCCCAGGCGGCAATTGCACTGGGGGAATATTTTCAGCAGTCGATTTCAGAAGATGAGATTGCCGGACTCGCAGAGGTTCTTGAACTGGCTCTGGAGCAGCAGGAGAATGAACAGAAGAAGTTTTCGATTCTGATCGTATGTGCATCTGGGAAGACGAGTTCAGAAATTCTCAGATATAAGTACAGCAGAGAATTTAAAGAGTATATTGAAAAGATTTATGTATGTAATCTTTATGAACTGGAGAACTTTCCGTTTGAAAAAGTGGATTATGTATTTACAACGGTACATATCTCTTCTTATGTACCGGTACCGATTTTGGAGATTGGTTCCTTTCTGCAGGACAATGACATTGACAGGGTGAGAAAGCTTTTTGTAAGAGAGAGTAAGGATTTTCTGCAGAAATATTTTAAGAAGGAATTATTTTTTACGGATGTGGAAGGAAAGACGAAGGATGAGGTTCTGAAGAACCTGTGCCGGAAGGTTGAGCAGGAGAAGGGACTTCCGGAGACATTCACTGCATCTGTTTTGAAGAGAGAGGAACTTACACCAACAGATTATGGTAATCTGGTGGCACTTCCACACCCGGAGCGTGCCTTCCAGGAGCGTGCTTTTGTTGCAGTGGCAGTTCTGAAAGAACCGATATTCTGGTTCCGGCAGAAGGTGCAGGTCGTATTTTTGACGGCGATCGGAAGGGAAGAGGATGAGAATCTGCAGCAGTTCTATGAGGCAACGACAGATCTGATCCTTCGTCCGGCAGATGTGCAGAATCTGATTCGTCATCCGGATTATGACAGGTTGATCCAGTTATTGCGCAGAGCAGAAGAATAAAATGTATTTAATCTCCTTGATGAATGTGATTATATGTTCAGTGATTCAAAAGTGACCACATTGATTGTGGTCATTTTTTGAGTGGAGCTTTTTAAAAATATATGTTAAATTAAGGTCAGTCGAGGGACAGGAAAGGAAATGACGATGAGACATCTAACATTGATCTGTATGGCAGGTATTTCAACGAGCCTCTTAGTGAATAAGATGAAACGGCTGATTCGGAATGAGAATCTTGAAATCGCAGTCACAGCGATGTCGGAACGTGCATTTCAGGGTTACACAGGTCAGACAGATGTTCTGCTGCTTGGTCCGCAGCTGGGACATCGGTTCGAAAGCCTGAAAGAACAGTATGAGTCCAAAGGCATCCGCATAGACAGGATTGATCCGGAGCGTTTCGGAGCAATGGATGCGAAGGCTGTACTGGAGCAGGCATTTCCAGACCTGTCTGGACAAATAGGTGATAAATAAAATAAATTAAAGATAGGAGAATGTATCATGGCAAAATTTACTTATGTAGTACAGGACAACGAAGGAATCCACGCAAGACCGGCAGGAATGCTTGCAAAAGAAGCAAAAGCTCTTGAGGGAGTTAAGGTTACAATCGCTGGAAACGGAAAAACAGCTGACGCTACAAGACTGATGGCTATCATGGCTATGGGTATCAAAAAAGGTATGGAAGTTGAAGTAACAGTTGAAGGTGAGAACGAAGAAGCTGCAGCAGCTAAGATGGAAGAGTTCTTCAAAGCAAACCTGTAAGAGAAAGTCATACATATACTCATTTAATTTCTAGTTAAGAAAAGATGTTTTAACAGATCGATAATAAGGATTAGCCCTCCGGAAGAAAGATCTGTCAGGACATCTTTTTGTTTTTATTGAAAACGCTCCGCTTAGGATGCGCACTGCGGCGTATAATGTAGGCGTCGCAAGCGACCGCCGCAGGCGCAAGAATGTGCCGAGGCACATTCTTTGTTCTAGTTGCACAAAAGTTTATTGTTCTGTATAATGAGAAAGTACGAGTGGAGATCATAGTAGAATTAAGAAAGGGGCAGACAGAAGATGAGAGCGGTTATTTTATCATTAGATACAGGGGCATATAAAGCAAAAGCGGATGTGGCAGCGGCAGCATCACTCAAAAGAATGCTGGAGCAGGTTGGGATTGAAGTCCGGGCAGCAAAAGCATTTCCAGAGGATAAAGAAATGCTGAAAACAGTGCTCTGTAAGCTGGCAGATGCGGGAATGGTTGAACTGGTTCTGACAACCGGAGCAGTCGGATTCCTGGAGAAGCATTGTGCGCCGGATGCTGTGAGGGAGACAGCAGACCGTCTGCTTCCAGGTATTCCGGAAGCACTCAGGGCTTATAATCTTCGTCATACAAAGAAAGTGATTCTGGATCGTTCAGAGGCTGGAATCAGAAAGAAGACATTGATGATCAATCTGCCGGAGAGTGCCAAGATGGCAAAGGAAGATCTAGAATATATACTTCCAGAAGTGGTACAGGTGGTAGATACTTTTTCATTAAGATAAAACAGAAGGATGGAATAACAGGAGAGATTGAAAATGCTGGTAAAAATATATACAGATGGTGCAGCGCGCGGAAACCCGGACGGACCGGGTGGATATGGAACAGTGCTTGAGTATGTCGACACGAAGGGACAGCTTCATAAGAAGGAATTGTCCCAGGGATATGAGAAGACAACGAATAACAGAATGGAGCTGATGGCTGTAATTGCAGGTCTGGAGGCTTTAAACCGTTCCTGTGAAGTAGAAGTCTATTCGGATTCACAATATGTTGTGAATGCGTTTAACCAGCACTGGGTAGACGGCTGGATCAAGAAGGGATGGAAACGCGGGAAGAATGAACCGGTGAAGAATGTAGACCTTTGGAAACGTCTGTTAGAAGCAAAGCAGAAACACAGTGTGACATTTCACTGGGTAAAGGGGCATGATGGACATCCACAGAATGAAAGATGCGATGAGCTTGCGACAACTGCAGCAGATGGAACAAATCTTATCGTAGATGAAGGGCTGTAAAAATTCGAAAACAATGATTGATTAATAAAAATCAAGAAGAAAATCTTGAAAACAGTGGACAACAGAGGGATTTCTTAGTATAATTGAAAACTGTGTTGAGTAAGACAGACAATCGCGGCTGCAAGTGCCGAAAGGCCGCAGGTGAGGAAAGTCCGGGCTTCATAGGGCAGGATGCCGGATAACGTCCGGTGGAGGTGACTCCCAGGCCAGTGCAACAGAAATAAACCGCCTGTGCATTTTGTGCAGGTAAGGGTGGAAAGGCAGTGTAAGAGACTACCGCCTTGCTGGTAACAGGAAGGGCACATGTAAACCCCATCCGAAGCAAGACCGAATATAAGCAATGTGGCTGCCCGTCACGCTTAAGGTGGGTCGCTTGAGCGCAGCGGTAACGCGGCGCCTAGATAGATGATTGTTCAACGACATAACCCGGCTTATCGTTTTGCTCAATCAATGGAGGGAGTTTCTGTTTAGAAACTCCTTTTGTATTTTAGTTATTAATAATGCGGAAGAAGTTATTTGAGATAGATTCTTTTGCAAGAGACAGACAACGGAGGAATTAAGACCATGGGAATGAAAATTAATGCAGAATTACCATTACCTGCAAACCTGAAGGCGGAATACCCGCTTCCGAAAGAACTGGCAGAGATCAAGAAGAAACGTGATGCGGAGATTCGGGAGATTTTTGAAGGAAAATCCGATAAATTTGTTGTTATCGTGGGACCATGTTCCGCAGACAATGAAGATTCTGTGTGCGACTATGTGAATCGTCTTGCAAAAGTGAACGAGAAGGTATCAGACCGTCTGATGATCATTCCTCGTATTTATACAAACAAACCACGTACAACAGGAGAAGGATATAAGGGAATGCTCCATCAGCCGGATCCGGATCAGGCTCCAAACCTTCTTGAGGGTATCATTGCAATCCGCAGAATGCATATCCGCGCGATCAAAGAGACAGGACTGACATCCGCAGACGAGATGCTTTATCCGGAGAACAGAAGCTATCTTGACGATATCCTTTCTTATGAGGCAATCGGTGCCCGTTCGGTAGAGAACCAACAGCACCGTCTGACAGCCAGTGGAATGGACATTCCGGTTGGTATGAAGAACCCGACCAGTGGAGACTTTTCAGTTATGATGAACTCCGTAATTGCTGCTCAGAACTCTCATAACTTCATTTACAGAGGAATGGATGTTACAACAGAAGGAAATGATCTTGCACATGTAATTCTTCGTGGTGGTGTTGACAAATATGGAACCTGTATTCCGAACTACCATTATGAGGATCTTGTCCGTCTGGTAGATGTTTATGCGAAGAAAGACCTGAAAAACCCGGCAGCGATCATTGATGCGAACCATTCCAACTCCAATAAGCAGTTCAAAGAACAAATTCGTATTGTCAGCGAAATTCTTCACAGCAGAAGATACAATGATGATGTGAAGAAGATGGTCAAGGGAGTTATGATCGAGAGTTACATCGAAGAAGGAAATCAGAAGATCTGCGATCATATGACTTACGGAAAATCTATTACAGATCCATGTCTGGGATGGGAAGATACAGAGAAGCTGATTTATAAAATTGCAGAAGAGTGTTAAATTTATAAGAGCCAGGACAGATACCACACACGGTAACTGTTCTGGCTCTTATATTAGATGTGGGAGTCAATCCCACATCTGATATAGATAAACGATGGATTATCTGCGGCTATATTTCTCCTCGCAGTACTGGCATCTGTATACCTGATTCTCTTCATCAGTCAGTACAAATACATGATCAAGTCCCTGCTCGATTGATGTGATACATCTTGGGTTCTTGCAGCGGATCACATTTTTGATCTTCTTAGGAAGAGTCAGAGGTTTCTTGGAGATGATCTCTCCGTTTTCAATAATATTTACAGTAATGTTGTGATCGATGAATCCGAGAATATCAAGATCCATGAAATCGATCGGGCATTCAATCTTCATGATATCTTTTTTGCCCATTTTATTACTTTTTGCATTTTTGATGATGGCAACACAGCAGTCTAATTTATCCAGGTGAAGGTATTTATAAATCTCCATGCTTTTGCCGGCTTCAATGTGGTCAAGAACGAATCCTTCAGAGATGCGTCCTACAGTTAATGTATTTTCTAACATTTTGTTACCCCTTTCGTACTATGAAATATGATTATATTAGTCAACGTGAATATCCAAAAGTGTAAGGATCAGAGCCATACGCACATATACTCCGTACTGAACCTGACGGAAATAAGCAGCACGTGGATCGTCATCAACGTCAACAGAGATTTCATTTACACGCGGAAGCGGATGAAGAATATACATATCTTCCGGAGCGAGTTTCATTTTCTCTTTGTCGAGAATGTAGAAGTCTTTCATACGTACGTAGTCTTCTTCATTGAAGAAACGTTCTTTCTGAACACGTGTCATGTACAGAATATCAAGCTTTGGCATTGCTTCTTCCAGACGTACAACTTCTTCGTAAGGAATGTTCATCTTGTCAAGTACATCATGACGGATGTATTCCGGAAGTCTTAATTCTTCTGGAGAGATCAGTACAAAACGGATGCCTGTGTATCTCACGAGTGCTGTGATCAGTGAGTGAACAGTACGACCGAATTTTAAGTCACCGCACAGACCGATTGTCATGTTGTCAAGTCTTCCTTTTACGTTAAGGATTGTGAGAAGGTCTGTCAGTGTCTGTGTCGGGTGCTGGTGTCCACCGTCTCCTGCGTTGATCACCGGAATTTTGGAATGCTGGCAGGCAACCATCGGAGCACCTTCTTTTGGGTGTCTCATTGCACAGATATCTGCGTAGCAGGAGATTGTACGGATTGTATCAGATACACTTTCTCCTTTTGAAGCAGAACTGGAGCTTGCGGAAGAGAATCCCATAACGCTTCCTCCAAGGTTCAGCATTGCGGCTTCATGGCTTAAACGTGTACGAGTACTTGGCTCATAGAATAAAGTCGCAAGTTTCTTTCCGTCGCAGGCATGTGCGTATTTGTCAGGATGTGCCTCAATATCCTGCGCAAGTTTCAACAGTTCGTCCAGTTCTTCCACTGAGAAGTCCAGTGGGCTCATTAAATGTCTCATAAGTAACCTCCTTGTGTGATTGAATCACATTATTTATATTCTAGTAGATCAGTAACGGCTTTTCTCTTAGGTGCTTGCGGATCATCATCCGGCCAGCCGACTGCAATCAGAGCTGCCAGTTCCCTCTCTGGCGGAATCTCTAAAAGTTCTGTAATTTTTTCTTCATCAAAGATGCCCATGATCACAGTGCCAAGTCCCTGTTCTTTTGCAGCAAGACAGAAAGACTGGCAGGCAACACCAACGTCAAACATCTGCCATCTGTCTCCCTTTTTTGTGCTGTAGGATCCGTCACGTTCAAAACCGGATCTGCCTTTGATAAAAGTAACAGCAACCAGCATAGGAATTTGACGGATAATATTAGAATTGTAAACAGGGGTATAATCATCAGCGATCTTTTTGAGAATAGAGGGGTCTTCAATTGCAATATAACGAGTGATCTGTGTGTTTTTCCAAGACGGAGAATAGGAAGCAGTAGAAATAATAGAATCAATAATAGAATGATCAATATGATCAGGTTTATATTTTCTTATGCTTCTGCGCATCTTGATACAATCAGAAACGTTCATTTGTATACCTCCCAATGTTTTATTCGAGACGCTTGAATCAGATAAAAACCGATTGTTCTCGTATTCCATACCATGATATACTAAAACGAGAAGATTTTCAACAGGAAAATAAACTTTTTTCAAAGGATAGATTTTGTGGAAAAAATGTATTATACTTGGTACTGTTCATGCAGTGTTTTTACTATAATTAATTGTGTTACAAATCAGTATAAAAGAGATGCAGTATGGATGGAGTTTTTTAGTAAGGAGAAGTTAGGATGGCAACACTTGAAGAACTGAGAGTAGAGCTCGACAAGATAGATAACCAGATGGTGGAACTTTATCAGAAGAGAATGAATGTCTGCCGTGAAGTTGGAGATTATAAGGTGAAAGCCGGACGTAAAGTGTATGACCGGCAGCGGGAGCAGGAGAAACTTGCAGATGTGGCATCAAAGGTTGACAATGATTTTGATAAGAACGGAGTTCGTGAATTATATACGCAGCTGATGTCTATGAGCAGAAAACTGCAGTATCAGAAGCTGGTAGAAGCAGGCGCACTTGGAAGGCTTCCTTTTATTCAGATTGATTCTCTTGAGAAGGATACTGCCAGAGTTGTGTTCCAGGGAACAGAAGGTGCTTACGGAGAAGCAGCAATGCATCAGTTCTTTGGAGAAGATGTGAATTGCTTTCATGTAAGAACATTCCGTGATGCAATGACTGCGATTGAAGAAGGGGCTGCGGATTATGCGGTTCTTCCGATTGAAAATTCATCTGCAGGTCCGGTGAATGAGATGTATGATCTTCTGGATGAATTTGAGAATTATATTGTTGCTGAGACGATCCTTCCGGTAGTGCATACTTTGTCAGGACTTCCGGGAACAACACTTACAGATATCAAACGTGTTTATTCGAAAGCAGAAGCCCTTATGCAGACGACAGGGTTTTTGAATGACCATGCAGAATGGCAGCAGATCAGCGTAGTGAATACGGCAATCGCTGCGCAGAAAGTAGTAAAAGATGGAGATAAGGCACAGGCAGCTGTATGTAGTGCCTATGCGGCGAAGATTCATGGGTTGGAAGTTCTCGCAGATAATATAAATGACGAGCCGGATAACTGTACACGCTTTATCGTGGTGACGAATCAGAAGGTTTATCTGAAACATGCGTCAAAGATCAGTATTGAATTCGAACTTCCGCATCAGAGTGGGGCTCAGAGTGGTTCTCTTTATGATCTTCTGTCACATTTTGTATACAATAATATAAATATGACAAAGATTGAATCAAGACCTGTGAAAGGAAAACAGTGGGAATATCGTTTCTTTGTAGATTTTGATGGAAGTCTGGAGGACGCAGCAGTGAAGAATGCATTGCGTGGACTGAGAGAAGAAGCAACGAATTTGAGAATTCTTGGAAATTACTAGATATTAGAATAGATAGAAAAACAGAATACAGAGCAGGTGGAGCGAAAGCTCTAGAGGGATTTACTGGAAAAGAGGTTATTTAGAATGCGTACAAACGAACTGATGCTGTATAAAAATATGGAATATGGAGAGATTCTAAAGGATATCACATTCCTGATTGATAATTATGAGAGTGAATTTTATAACAAAGAAGATTTAAGAGGACTCCTTTTTGATTGTATCAATGAACTTTTGGAATTATCAGTAAGCCACGGTTTTGAAGGGAATCTGTGGCATACTTATCTGACATTTCTTCTTGCAAGTGATGAGAATGCATACAGCACTTCCTGTGAGATCGTAGGACAGATTGAAGGTAGTCTGAATGAGATTGCACTTCATGATTTTGCTATTTTTAAGGAAATGTTTGACTATGATTTCGAGGAACTGGAAAAGAGTCTGGACGCTGACTGCCTGAAGATCATCATGGATTATAAGAGTGGTAACAGTGGCGGTAAAGTGTTCAACCGTCGTGTCAGGGACAGAATCTGTGATCTCAGCCGTGCCCTTGCCGCGACGCAGAACGTAGATCATTTCAAGCGTACACTGACGCAGTTTTATAAGGAATTTGGAGTTGGTAAACTTGGACTTCACAAGGCATTTCGTGTGGAGCATCCGGAGAATTCTGATGTGGAGATCATACCGATTACAAACATTGCCCATGTACATCTTGATGATCTTGTAGGTTATGAAGATGCAAAGAAAAAGCTGGTTGATAACACGAAAGCATTTGTAGAAGGAAAGAAAGCAAATAACTGTCTGATGTTCGGAGATGCCGGAACAGGAAAATCTTCCTCGATCAAGGCTATTTTAAATCAGTATTATGACCAGGGACTTCGTATGATCGAGGTGTATAAACACCAGTTCCAGGATCTGAATGATGTAATCGCTCAGATTAAGAATAGAAATTATAAATTCATTATTTATATGGATGATCTTTCTTTTGAAGAATTTGAAATTGAATACAAATATTTGAAGGCAGTAATCGAAGGTGGTCTGGAGAAGAAACCGAAGAATGTGTTGATCTATGCGACATCAAACCGCCGTCATCTGATCCGCGAGACATTCCGTGATAAGCAGGACAGAGATGAAGATATGCATACAAATGATACAGTACAGGAGAAGCTGTCATTGGTTGCAAGATTTGGCGTTACGATTTATTTCGGTTCACCGGATAAGAAGGCATTCCAGGAGATCGTGCGTGTACTTGCGAAAAAGAATGGAATCAATATGCCGGAAGAGCAGCTGCTTCTTGAGGCGAATGCATGGGAACTGTCTCATGGCGGTTTGTCTGGAAGAACAGCACAGCAGTTTATTGATTATCTGGCAGGACGGGAGTAATGCATTGTGTGGAAGGCTTTTAGAGTCAAACAGAACTTGGAAAATGGAATAACAGAAGAGAAAAACAAGAGTGGATTTCGCAAAAAGCTGATATCTGTACAGTTACTGATCGTATTTGTTGCGGTTATGCTGTTTTGTTCTGGATGTGCCGGGAAGATGAATGCAAAGAAGATTTTTCGTCAGTCTTCGGAAAATATGCAGAAAGTAACTTCTTCAGCAAACCATGTGGAGCTGGCAATTCAGATGTCTGATATTTTAAATCTGATGGAAGTAAACATGGAGATGGATCTGGAGAACACGACAGAGCCTCCGGCTGGTCATGCGAAAGGAACTGCCAGGGTGACGATCAAAGATTCTGAAGTATCTGCAGATCTGGAACTTTATCAGGTAGAGGAAGATGGAAAACAAGTGACATATAGTGGCACGAATGGATCCTGGAAGAAAGAGAGTGCAGAAGGAAGCAGCGAGAATCACCTTGGTATTGACGGAAATATTTTTGCACAGGAGGGGAAAGCGCTTGAGTCTTTCCACCTGTCCGAGCAGGAGACAACAGTAAATGGCAAGGCATGTTATCAGTTGTATGGCGATGTAACAGGAACGGAGCTTATGGGTCTTCTTGGCAAAGAGATGGTAGAAGCATATCATCTGGTGAATCTCCCGGAGGAGGATGCAATCCGTAATTTGAAAATTCCTGTTATTTTTGACATTTACAAAGAAGAACTGCTTCCGGCGAAGATCGTTGTAGACATGAGTGATGTAATGGGAGATTTATATAAGTCTTACGGAGAGACTACGAAAGTAAATCTTTACTCGATCGTGCTTCAGTTTACGGACTATAACAAGGTGGATGAAATCCATGTTCCGGATGAAATAAAGAATTCTGCGAAATAAAAGAAACGTTGCCAGAAATCCTGTGGTTGATGGTATATAAAAAGAAGGAAGCTTCAGACCGGGCTCATGCCGCTGAAGTCTTCCTTCTTTTTGTTATTACCACTTCTTTCATATTATACAGGTTTCATATTACTCAAGTTCTTCTATATTGCTGATATCGCTGTCAATCACCATGGAGTAATTTGTATAATAGACGACAAATCCAGGTTTCCCACCATTTGGTTTTTTGACCTGTTTTTTCTCCACGTAGTCAATCTCAACTTTATCGGAACCACGCATGCTGGAATAATAAGCTGCAAGTCTGGCTGCTTCTTCGAATGTACGGTCCGGAAGTTCATCCCCATGTGTTTTGACAATGACATGGGATCCCGGAGCTTGTTTTGCATGGAACCACCAGTCATTTCCGACTGCAAAGTGGAATGTCAGTTCTTCATTCTGAAGATTGTTCTTTCCGACATACATATGATAACCGTCACTGGAAATGTAATGGAGTGGTTTGTTTTTTATCCTGACTTTTTTCTTTGTATATTTTCTGCGGATATAGCCGGAGTTTGTGAGCTCTTCTTTGATTTCAGCAAGATCATCTTCTGTCAGTGCAATATCAAGTGCTGTCTGAATAGATTCCAGATAAGTGATCTCGTCCAATGTCTCTTTGCAAAGAACAGAAAGTGCTTCAAAAGTACGTTTTTGCTTGTTATATTTTGCAAAATAACGCTGGGAATTCTCCTGCGGTGTCTTTAATGGATCCATCGGAATGGATACCATTTCATTGGTGTAATAATTCAGGCATTCAAGAGCCTTTGCGCCTTCCTCCAGATTGTATCCATAAGTGTTGATCAATTCGCCGTACACTTTAAATTTTTCACGATTTTCTGTGTCTCTCAACTGACGCAGCTGCAAGTCATATTTTTTCCGGTTTCGTTCTAATGCAGTCTGAACTACGTGACGCAGATCAACCGATTTCTGTCGGATGCGGGTAATGAGACTGCGTGTCGAATAATAAGTCTCAAGTACTTCGGAAACAGAATCATATTCTACCCTTGTATAGTTGACAAAATGACTCAGCGGAAGAGCAGAGAATTCTTTTGGCTCTTTTCCATCGAAATAAATACCAGGTGAAAAGGTATCTTCTTTGATCGCGGATAAATAAATCTCAAATTGTGTATATAGATGAAGTAAAATATCAGCAGAATACTCCTGGGCCGGGACAGAAGAATCCATTCCTGCAAGGGAGCAGATCTCCTCCGCGGTTACAGGACTGATTCCGGTAAAACTTGTGTAAATTGCTTTGGCAAGTGGCATTGGTTTACCTGTCAGATGCGCTGCGAATTCTTCAGAAGTTACCGTGAGCGGATCTACTTTCTGCATGGTGTCCGGAATGAAATACTCTCTTCCCGGAAGAACTTCCCGGACAGAACTCATCTGTGCAGATACATGTTTGATACTGTCAATGATCTTACCCTGATCGTTACAGAAAATGATATTGCTGTGTTTTCCCATGATCTCGACGATCAGATCTTTCCGGCAGAGGTCACCAAGTTCATCGAGATGTTCAATTGTAAAATGAATAATACGCTCAAGTCCCGGCTGCCAGATATCAACAATGCGGCCGCCGCTGATATGTTTACGAAGAAGCATACAGAAGTTTGGGGCAGTCATCGGACTTGGCTTATTCTTCGAGGTCAGATAGACCAGCGGAAGAGAAGCATCCGCCGAAATCGACAGACGATACTGACCTTCCGTTGATTTGACTGTCAGAAGAAGCTCATCCGCTTCCGGTTGTGCAATCTTTGAAATTCTTCCGTTTAATAATTTATGTTTTAATTCGCTGGTGAGACTCGCCACAACGATTCCATCAAAAGCCATATTGTTTCCTCCTGAATAAAAGGTTTGTTTTCACATTTTTTAATTGTAACATAAATCGAATCTTTATAAAAGACTTGTTGACCATTTACAAACATTTGATGTATAATAGATTAGATTATAGTAAACAGAGGATGAAGACAATGATCAAAAGTATGACAGGCTTTGGCAGATGTGAGATTCAGCAGGATTCCAAGAAGTTTACCGTTGAGTTAAAGAGTGTAAACCACCGTTATCTTGATGTGAACATCAGAATGCCGAAGAAACTTAATTTTTTTGAAACATCCATCCGGACACTTCTGAAGTCTTATGCGAACCGCGGGAAAGTTGATATCTTTATTACATATGAAGATCTGTCACAGGCGCAGAGCTCTGTGAAATATAATCCATTGATCGCGGCAGAATATATGAAGTATTTTAAGCAGATGGAAGAAGAATTCGGGCTGGAAAATGACATCAGCGTATCTGCACTTGCAAGATTTCCGGAAGTTCTTACGATGGAAGAGCAAGTGGAAGATGAAGAGGAGCTTTGGAATGGACTGAAGAAAGCACTGGAAGGGGCTTTTACACAGTTTGTTGAGACGAGAATAACAGAGGGTGAGAACCTGAAGAAAGATATTCTTGCGAAGCTTACATTTCTGGAGCAGGAAGTCGCTGCGGTAGAAGAACGTTCTCCACAGATTGTGGCAGAATACCGACAGAAGCTGGAAGAGAAAGTGGCTGAGTTGCTGGCAGATACACAGATGGAAGAAAACCGCCTGGCAGCAGAAGTGATTCTGTATGCAGATAAGATCTGTACAGATGAGGAAGTTGTGCGGTTGAAGAGCCATATTCAGCATATGAGAGCAACATTGGAGGAGAAAGAAGGAATCGGGCGTAAGCTGGATTTCATTGCGCAGGAGATGAATCGCGAAGCAAATACGATTTTGTCTAAAGCGAATGATATCGAGGTTTCCAATCATGCGATCAGTCTGAAGACAGAGATTGAGAAGATCAGAGAGCAGATACAGAATATAGAATAGAGTAAAAGAGGGCAGGATCATGAATAAAAAAGGTATTTTGATTGTCGTATCCGGATTCTCAGGAGCCGGAAAAGGTACATTGATGAAAGAATTAATGAGAAAATATCCGGAGAATTATGCTTTATCCATCTCTGCGACAACAAGAGGTCCACGTGACGGGGAAGTAGATGGCAGAGAATATTTCTTCCTTTCCAGGGAGAAATTTGAAAAAATGATTGCCAATAATGAATTGATAGAGTATGCTAAATACGTGGAAAACTATTATGGCACACCGCGTGCATATGTTGAGAAGATGTTGGATGAAGGGAAAGATGTGATTCTTGAGATCGAGATTCAGGGAGCACTGAAAGTGAAAGAAAAGTTCCCGGATACGCTTCTGATGTTTGTGACACCGCCGAATGCCAGAGAACTGAAGTCCCGTCTGGTAGGAAGAGGGACAGAGACGATGGAGGTTATTGAGTCCAGAATGAACCGTGCCTGTGAAGAGGCAGAGGGAATGAGTGCTTATGACTATCTTGTCGTGAATGATGAACTGGATGATTGTGTTGAAGAGATGCATTCTATTATCCAGGGAGAACACCACAGAAGTTCACGCAATGTGAATTTTATGAATGACATAAAAGAAGAATTGGAAGAGTTGAAAGGAGAAAATTAATATGCTGCATCCATCTTATACTGACTTGATGAAAGTAGTTAACAAAGACGTTGAAGAGGGAGATTCTAAGGTTGTAAACAGCCGTTATTCTATCGTAATGGCTACATCTAAGCGTGCAAGACAGCTGATCGCCGGAGAACTTCCGCTTGTACCTGTGAAAGACGGACAGAAGCCGCTTTCCATTGCAATCGAAGAACTGAATGAAGGTGAGCTTAAGATCTTACCTGAGGACACTGACGAAGAGTAGAATCAGAACAGTAACGGAGCAGATGCAGAAAAGTGCAATCTGCTCTTTTGACGTTGTTGTTGAACGTTTTGTACATGCATGGAATGTATGAAATGATGCACAGAAGGTGAGATTTATTTATATTTTTTAGAGAGGATGACCAGGAGGTTTTACTAATATATGAAGATACTTTTTATATCCTTAGGATGTGATAAAAATCTGGTGGATACAGAAGTAATGCTTGGAATGCTTGCTTCAAGAGGTTACGAGATGACGAATGATGAACAGGAGGCTGATATTATTGTGATCAACACCTGTTGTTTTATCCATGATGCGAAAGAGGAAAGCATCCAGAATATTCTTGAGATGGCAGAATATAAGAAGAATGGCAGTGCAAAGGCATTGATCGTTACAGGATGTATGGCAGAGCGTTATCGTCAGGAGATTCTTGATGAGATTCCGGAGGTAGATGAAGTTCTTGGAACAACTGCATATGATCGCATTCTGGATGCGGTAGATGCGGCACTTGCAGGACAACATGAAGTTATGACAGCTGACCTTGATGCTCTTCCATTACCGGAGACGAAGCGTCTTGTAACAACAGGAGGACATTTTGCATATCTGAAGATCGCAGAAGGATGTGACAAACATTGTACGTACTGCATCATTCCGAAAATCCGTGGAAACTTTAGAAGTGTACCGATGGAACGCCTTCTGAAAGAAGCACAGGATCTGGCAGAGCAGGGCGTAAAAGAATTGATTCTTGTTGCTCAGGAGACAACGCTTTATGGAAAAGATCTTTATGGAGAGAAATCTCTTCCAAAGCTGCTCCGTGAACTTTGCAAGATCAGTGGAATCCGTTGGATCCGTATTTTATATTGTTATCCGGAGGAAATCACAGATGAACTGATCCAGGTAATGAAAGAAGAACCGAAGATCTGTCATTATCTTGATCTCCCAATCCAGCATGCGAATGATACCATCTTGAAGAGAATGGGACGTAGAACTTCAAAACAGGAGCTGATTGACATTGTGCAGAAGCTTCGTAAGGAAATCCCGGATATCTGTCTTAGAACAACATTGATCACAGGTTTTCCGGGAGAGACGCAGGAGCAGCATGAAGAGGTGATGGAATTCATTGACACACTTGAGTTTGATCGTCTTGGAGCATTTACGTATTCTCCGGAGGAAGATACACCGGCAGCCACATTTGAAGATCAGATTGATGAAGAAGTGAAAGAGGATCGTCAGGCAGATATCATGGAACTTCAGCAGGAAATTGCATTCGATAAAGCGGAAGACATGATTGGAAGAGAAGTTCTTGTCATGATCGAAGGTAAAGTTGCAGATGAGAATGCCTACGTTGGAAGAACTTATCGTGATGCACCGAATGTAGATGGCCTGATCTTTATCAATACTGACGTAGAATTGATTTCCGGAGATTTTGCAAAGGTTAAAGTGACCGGAGCATTAGATTATGATTTGATAGGAGAGTTGATGTAGTATGAATTTACCAAACAAATTAACAGTATTACGTGTGATAATGGTTCCGTTTTTTGTTTTCTTTATGTTGACAGATGTAGGCGGAGCTGCGAATAAATGGATCGCACTTGTACTTTTTATTGTTGCAAGTCTGACAGATATGCTGGATGGTAAGATTGCAAGAAAATACAATCTTGTAACAAATTTTGGAAAGTTTATGGATCCGCTGGCAGATAAACTTCTTGTCTGCTCAGCAATGATCTGTCTGATTCCTTCAGGAAAACTTCCGACAGCAGTTGTTATTGTTATTATTGCAAGAGAGTTTATTATCAGTGGTTTCCGTCTGGTAGCATCTGATAATGGCGTTGTTATCGCAGCAAATTACTGGGGAAAATTCAAGACAGTATCCCAGATGGCAATGATCATTGTTCTGATTGCTGATTTTGGCGGTGTATTCGACATGGTTGGAACAGTACTGATCTGGATTGCCACAGCACTTACTGTGATTTCTCTGGTAGACTATGTGTGGGCAAACAGAGAGGTTCTTACAAAGGGAGGCATGTAAGAGATGTATCTGGAGTGGTTTTTTAAAGAGAAAGCTGCAGGTGAGAAAAGTCTGGAAGAAGTTGTAGTAGATCTTCTTGCAGAGCGTAAACTTCATGTGACAACAGCAGAATCCTGTACAGGTGGATTGATTGCAGGAACGTTAGTCAATGTGGCAGGAGCATCAGATGTGCTGAACGAGGGATATGTTACGTATTCGAATGAGGCAAAGGAACGTCTAATTCACGTTTCTCATGAGACACTTGAAACTTACGGTGCCGTGAGTGAACAGACAGCGCATGAGATGGCTGAGGGTGCGGCAAAGGCTGCGAATGCGGATGCGGCACTAAGTGCAACAGGAATTGCAGGGCCTGGAGGTGGAACAGAAGAAAAGCCGGTTGGTCTTGTATATATTGGATGTTATCTGAATGGGAAGACGACAGTGAAAGAGTGTCGTTGGAATGGAAGCCGGATGGAGAACAGACTGGATACTGTGAAAGCAGCGTTGGAGATGCTGAAGGAACGTCTGGTGGAAGAGATGCCGGTGTAATAAGAAAAGATTAAGTTGAAGCAGTAACTGTTTCCAAAAGGATACAGAAGCTGCTTTTCTTATACATAAATTTGTCAAGTGTCATATTTATATAATTCTTTCCCTCAGATGGTGAAAATCTTGTCAAAGTTGTGATTGACGAATGCGACAAATTGTGCGAAAATAAATACATATGGTGCAGGGAGAAAGAGTTTGTGGCAGGTGACAAATCAACTTCTCACCGCGCAGACAGTTCAGTGTTAAAAAATAATGCAGAGCTGTCAGTTTTTGTGCGAAAAAAATAGTGTACCGTATACGAAGAAAATCATACATATTGAAAGGAGTATTAACATGATTTATTCACACGAAGTAGAAATGATGTGTCCGGTAGCCCAGGGCGTAAACCATGGCGCAGCTCCAATTCCAGAAGAAGCTAAATGGGTAAAGGCAAAAGAAATCAAAGATATCTCCGGACTTACACACGGTGTAGGCTGGTGTGCTCCACAGCAGGGTACTTGTAAGCTCACACTGAACGTAAAAGACGGAATCATCCAGGAGGCACTTGTTGAGACAATCGGATGTTCAGGAATGACACATTCCGCAGCTATGGCTTCTGAGATCCTTCCGGGAAGAACACTTCTTGAAGCTCTGAATACAGACCTTGTATGTGATGCTATCAACACAGCTATGAGAGAACTGTTCCTTCAGATTGTTTACGGAAGAACTCAGAGTGCATTCTCAGAGGACGGACTTCCGATAGGAGCAGGACTTGAGGACCTTGGAAAAGGACTTCGTTCACAGGTTGGTACAATGTACGGAACACTGAAAAAAGGACCTCGTTATCTTGAGATGACAGATGGTTATGTAACAGGAATCGCACTGAACGAAGATGACGAGATCATCGGATATCAGTTTGTAAACTTCGGTAAGATGATGGACTTCATCAAAGCTGGAGACGAGCCGGCTGTAGCGCTTGAGAAAGCAAAAGGACAGTACGGACGTGTTGACGATGCTGTTAAGATCATTGACCCAAGAAAAGAGTAAGGAGGACTATTTCAATGGCATTATTTGAATCATATGAAAGAAGAGAAAAACAGATTCTTGCAAAACTCGCTGAGTATGGAATCAACTCCATCGAAGAAGCTGCAGAAGTAACTAAAGCAGCTGGTCTTGACGTTTACAAGATGGTTGAAGGAATTCAGCCAATCTGTTTCGAGAACGCTAAGTGGGCTTACACAGTAGGTGCTGCTATCGCAATCAAAAAGGGATGTACAAAGGCAGCTGATGCAGCAGCAGCAATCGGAGAAGGACTTCAGTCTTTCTGTATTCCGGGATCTGTTGCAGATCAGAGAAAAGTTGGTCTTGGACATGGTAACCTTGGAAAAATGCTTCTTGAAGAAGATACAGAGTGCTTCGCATTCCTGGCTGGACACGAGTCATTCGCAGCAGCTGAGGGTGCTATCGGTATCGCTGAGAAAGCAAACAAAGTTCGTAAAAAACCTCTGCGTGTTATCCTGAACGGTCTTGGAAAAGACGCTGCTCAGATCATCGCACGTATCAACGGATTTACATATGTTGAGACAGAGCTTGACTATCACACAGGAGAACTGAAAGAAGTATTCCGTAAAGCATACTCTGAAGGACTTCGTGCGAAAGTTAACTGCTACGGAGCTAACGACGTAGTAGAAGGTGTTAAGATCATGTGGAAAGAGAATGTAGACGTATCTATCACAGGTAACTCTACAAACCCTACAAGATTCCAGCACCCAGTAGCAGGAACATATAAGAAAGAGCGTATCGAAGCTGGAAAGAAATACTTCTCAGTTGCTTCAGGTGGTGGTACAGGACGTACACTTCACCCAGACAACATGGCAGCTGGACCGGCTTCTTACGGAATGACAGATACAATGGGACGTATGCACTCTGATGCACAGTTCGCTGGATCTTCATCTGTACCGGCTCACGTTGAGATGATGGGACTTATCGGAGCAGGAAACAACCCGATGGTTGGTATGACTGTTGCTGTAGCAGTTGCTGTAGAAGAAGCTGCAAAGGCTGGTAAATTCTAAGAATCCCAGTAAAATCAAAGGTTGAAAATAGACAATGTTCGCAATTCAAAGTGTTCATTGTCTATTTTTTATTTTTCCTAAAAATGTGTTCATAGCTACATGTATGAAATGAAGAGCAACAAAAATATAATCCATAAATATTACCCACAAAAAACTGTCTTATTTCAAGATAGTTTGTTATAATAATAAAACAATGAGTTATATAGGATAATAAAGGAATATAAGAATTAATGATTACGAACAGTATTCATTTTCAGAAATAGTTAAAGTTTGAATATATGACGATTTTGAAATTAATTTTACTACAATCTAGAAAAAACGAGGCATCACACATGAAGATAAAGATGGTAGACATTGCAAGGCATCTCGGAGTTTCCAAAGCGACAGTTTCGCTTGCGGTGAATGGAAAACCCGGTGTGAATGAAGAAACCAGAAGAATGGTTTTGGAATGTTTGGAAGAAATGAAGAAGAATAACGGAGTGATTCCGGTAAAAGAGAATATCGTTACAGTGTCTGGCCATCCGGTGAATCAGATGATCAAAATAGTGATCGTTAATCACAGCAAAGGTGCTGCGTGTAATTCAGAAACAGATCTCTGGTCAAATGTACTTGCTACATTTGATTCTGAAGCAAGAAGACTTGGATATCTTTATGGAGTGACGTATTTAAATGATGACATTGCGCAAACAGAAGCAGTAATTACGGAATGTAATATGGATTTTGTGGCAGGCGTTCTTCTTTTTGGAACCGAATTAAAAGAAGAAGATCAAAACCTGCTTGAAAGAATCAAAAAACCATTGGTTCTTTATGACTGTGAACTTCCAGATAGTCGGTATAGCAGCGTATGTACAGACAATAGACAAATGCTAAAAAGTGCTGTGGATTATCTGTACAAGGAAGGTGCATCAGATATTTATTATTTCTGCACAGGGAAAGATAATTATAATTATCGAGTTCGTAAAGAAGCATTTTTAAATACAAAGTCTAACGAAGATACTGCATCTGCAAAACATATTCTTGATCTTGGAGATGAAATTCCAAAGATAACGGAGACTTTGTTAGACTGGTTGAGAAAAAATCCGCTTCCGCAAGGAATTTTATTTGAAAATCAACAGATTTCAATCGGTGCGTTGACGGCGCTTCGAAAGTATGGAGTGAACATCCCACAGGAAGTGAAAATTGTCGGATTTGGTATGATTCCTGACTATATATATCAGGATCTAAAGTTGGTACAAATGAGAATATCTGAAATAGAAGGTGTTCTTCTTACAATGGATTTACTGGATAAAAAGATTCGTCAGTATTCAATGTCTAAAGTTAAGATATACACAGAAGCAGAAATGATTATAAGTTAAAATAATCGTAAGACAAAAGAACAAGATGAACAAAAAGAGTTTTTGGATTGTGTGAAAATTCACAAGATTCAGAAACTCTTTTTGATTATTCGCATAATTATATTGATTTGTAAGAGAATGAGTTGTAAAAATCATACAAATACAACACCATAATTATTAAAAAACTGGTATAATATAATAGTGAAAAATTTATCAATTTCAATCTGCAGCGAGATGATAAAAGAACGGGAAAAGAAAACAAATTGGAGGAACAGAAAATGAATGAATATTTTCCACATTTATTTGAACCAATTAAGATTGGGAAGACAACGGTAAAGAACAGAATCTTTATGCCGCCGATTTCCACAAACATGGCAGATAAAGGCTATGTGACAGATGCGTTGGTTGAGCATTATTCAGCCAGAGCGAAGGGCGGAGTTGGACTGATCGTTACAGAAGTTACGACAGTAGAGCCGGTATATACATACTTGCCGGGAGATATGTCAATCTATGATGACTCTTATATTCCGGGATGGAAGAAACTGGTAGATGCAGTGCATCAGTATGATACGAAGATCTTAGCACAGCTATTTCATCCGGCTTATATGGCATTTCCAATTCCGGGAACGCCTCAGCTGATCGCACCGTCCAATGTCGGTCCTTATTATGCGAAGTCAGCACCGAGAGCAGTAACAGTAGAAGAACTGCATGTACTTGTTCAGCAGTTTGGAGAGGCTGCACGCCGTTTCCAGATCGCAGGCGGAGACGGAGTCGAGATCCAGTGTGCACATGCGCATGGACTGCTCGGTGGATTCCTCACACCACTTTATAATAAGAGAACAGATGAGTACGGCGGAGACATTAACGGACGTCTCAGACTGACACTTGAAGTAATTGCAAAGATCCGTGAACTTTGTGGTGATGATTTCATTATTGATGTTCGTATTTCAGGAGATGAGTACAGTGAAGGTGGTCTGACACTGAACGACATGATCTATGTATCCAAACAGCTTGAGAAAACAGGTGTTGATTTCATCCATGTTTCCGGAGGAAATACGATCAAGAGAGGAAGTTCCATGCCTGCACCTGGTACATCACCGGCACCGCATGCACACGCAAGTGAGGAGATCAGAAAGCATGTGAATATTCCGGTATCTACAGTTGCAAGAATCAATGAACCATGGGTAGCGGAAGAACTTATCGCAAACGGAAAGACAGATATCTGTATGATTGGTCGTCCGAACCTGTGTGACAGTGAATTTGTTAATAAAGCTGCAGAAGGAAAAACAGATGATATCCGTCCATGTATCGGATGTGGACGTTGCCTGACAGGAATCATGTTTGGTAATCCGATCAGCTGTACAGTGAATCCATCTGTAGAGTCTGACGAGATCAAAGAAGCAGACGAGAAGAAGAAAGTTCTTGTGATCGGTGCAGGTCCGGCAGGAATGGAAGCGGCTTATGTTGCCAAGAAACGCGGACATGAGGTTGTTCTTTGCGAAAAGAGTGGTGAGTTCGGAGGACTCTTAAGACTTGCAGCAGTTCCAATCGCCAAGCAGGAACTTTGTAAAGTAATCAAATTCATGGCACGTCGTCTGAAAAACGAAGGAATTGAAGTTCGTATGAACTGCGAAGTAACACCGGAAATGCTTGCGGGAGAATTTAAGGATTATGAGGTTGTCTGTTCTACAGGAGCAGTTCCGAAGGAAATCCCTCCATTCAAAGTATTTAAGCAGACAATGACAGCAGATGATGTACTTGCAGGAAGAAAATATCCGGGAAGAAAGATTGTTATTCTTGGAGGCGGATCGGTCGGATGTGAGACAGCAGATTATCTTGCACCACTGATTGATGACATGTTCCCTGCAAACCGTGACATTACAGTGATCGAGATGACGCCATCACTGATGCCGGGTGAAGGCGGAGCAGCTAAGAGTCAGCTGACAATGAGACTCAAGAGAAAAGGTGTGAAGATTGAACTGAACAGTCAGGTGACGAAGGTTGATGAGACTACGATCACTTATGAGAAAGACGGACAGGAATATCATATCACAGATGCGGATACACTGATCTTTGCAGTCGGTTATGCACCGAACAAGGTAGAGACTACAGAAGAGAGAGTTCATTTTATCGGAGACTGTGATAAAGTCGGAACTCTGAAAGATGCAATTGCTGCAGGACATAAACTGGCAGAAGAATTATAATTGCTAAAAGAGATGTCAGCAAATGCTGACAAAAATTATGCATGAAGTCTCAAGTATGTTAATTTGAAAGACATTAAAAATAAAGCAGAACGGAGAAAAAAGATGGGGAATAAATTATCAGAACCAATTAAAGTTGGAGATCTTACTTTTAAAAACAGAATCATGTTTCCACCGCTCACAACAGGTTATGAAGAAAGAGACGGATCGATTGGGGAGAGAAGTCTGAATTTCTATGAAAGACTTGCGAAAGGTGGAGCAGCATATGTTGTTATCGGAGATGTAGCTCCTGTAAGAACAGCTTCACCGACACCAAAGCTTTATGATGACAGTCAGATTCCAGTATATAAAAATCTGGCAGATACATTACATAAGTATGATTGTAAGCTTGCACTTCAGTTATTCCATCCGGAGTATGATGTTCCTGGAGTTGGACGCATGATCATGGAGGCAGGTATTGCAAGACAGGCTGCGGCAAAAGCACAGGCAGAGGGAAACGCAGAAGAAGCAAAGAAACAGATGGAAGAATGCGACAGACTTACGAAAGGCGCTTATGCAAAACTTCATCATGATATGCAGCATTTTGTAACAGAGGCAACGGTTGAGCAGTTAGAAGATATTAAAAACAGTATCGCTGCATGTGCAGCAAAGGCGCAGAAAGCAGGAATCGATGCGATTGAAGTACATGGAGATCGTCTTCTTGGTTCCCTTTGTTCAAAAATTCTGAACCATAGAGAAGATCAGTATGGAGGAAGTCTTGAGAACCGTACAAGATATGCACTCGAAGTAGTAGCAGCAATCAAAGAAGCTGCACCGGATCTTATGATTGAGTATAAACTGCCAATCATTACAGTAAATCCTGATGGATCACTTCGTGGAAAAGGCGGACTTGAGGCAGAAGAAGGAATCCGGTTTGCAAAGATGCTTGATGAGGCTGGAATCGATATGATTCAGGTTGCTCAGGCGAACCATACAGGAAACATGGGAGATACAATCCCGCCGATGGGAGATGTTCCGTATAACTGGACACTTCCGGTAGCCAGAGAAGTGAAAAAACTGGTATCAGTTCCGGTTGCAACAGTTGGTCGTGTTGTCAGCTTAGAAGCAGGAGAGAAGATCCTCGAAGACGGAGATGCCGATATCGTAGCTTATGGACGTTCCATGCTTGCAGATGCAGATATTGCCAATAAAGCTATATCCGGAGAGTGCATCAGAGAATGCTTGAACTGTAATAAAGGATGCGTAGATGCAATTCAGGGACGTAAATACATTTCCTGCGTATTAAATGCAGAGAACGGAAACGAAGGAACTATATTTATCAAACCTGCAGACGAGAAGAAAAAGGTTGCAGTTGTAGGTGCAGGAATCGCCGGACTTGAGGCAGCAAGAGTTGCAGCAAAACGTGGACATGAAGTAACCGTATTTGAGAAATCAGATAAGATTGGTGGACAGATTCATTTGGCAGCAGTTCCGCCAAGAAAGAGCGAGATTTTAAGATCTATTGAATATTATGAGAAGATTCTACCAGAACTTTCTGTAGATGTGAAATTAAATACAGAAGCAGATTGTGAAGAGCTGAATAAGTTTGATCATGTAATTCTTGCCATCGGTGCGCATAACATGGATCTTCCAATGTCTGTTACAGACAGCAATGTTGTTTCTGCCTGGGATGTTCTTGCAGGATGCGAAGTGAGTGGAGCATGTGCAGTACTTGGCGGAGGATTAGTTGGAACTGAAACAGCAGAATTCCTTGCACAGAAAGGTCTCAAAGTAAGCATTGTCGAGATGCTGGATCAGATTGCAACAGGAGAATCCGAGACAGTAATGCCACTGATCAAAAAAGACTTTGAAGAACACGATGTAAAAGAGTATGTGAATACAAGAGTGAATTCCATCGAGAATAATGTGATTCATGCTGTGAATACAAAAGACGAGTCAGAGGTTACAATTGAAGCTGATACAATTGTGAATGCACTTGGGTCTAAGAAGAATCTCTTCGACGACAGTAAGCTGACAGTTCCATTTGTATATGTTGGAGACTGTAGCGGTGAGAGAACAGCAGATATCTCAGCAGCAATCCGCAGCGGATATCAGGCTGGAAATGAAATCTGAGAATTTTTAAATTTTATTCAGTGAGAAAATAAGTAAAATACAGGGTGGTGCTGTAAACAGAAAATCTGTAGACAGTATCACCCTGTTTCAGTTATAATAAAATAAAATTTTTGTTATAAAAAATGAAAATGGAGCAAGGCTATGATAAACAAAGAACTATTTTATAAAGTAACATTAATTGATTGTAACGGAAAAGAATTGGAAGTTGCTAAATTTCTGCAGATTTTAACAGGAATGGAAAAAACAGAAACAAGAAGAATTGTAGCGAGTTTACCGTGTGTTTTGTATGAAGAGCTTGACGGAGAGGCGTGTTCTTATATTGAGGAGGCACTGGATTTCTATACAGCAAAATATAAGTTTGAACCAGTCGGTGATGAAAAAGAAGTGTATGAAGTAGATCCATCGGTGTATCCTTCAAAACAGGTGATCGCGCTTGGAAGTATGGTTGATTACATCGGAAAGAGGTCAGAGTTTGTAAGCATCGCGAGAAAATATGATTTCCCGAAGAATGTGAGCCTGAATGATACGCCATTCTTAGTAAAAGATGGTTTGGCAGAAGAACAGGCAGTGAACCTGCGGCAGGATCTTCGCAATATGGGAATGTTTGCGCTGATTATGAGAAGTGGGGCAGAAGTCCAGCAGGTGAAGAAGAGGGGATTTTTAGCAGGGGTGTTTGCACGTTGAGATGAATAAAAGGGTTGTTTGATACAGACAGCTGTGAGTAGTGATTATATAGCCGATTTCTTACAGAAAATTCAATTGGATTTTATTGACACTTTTGCTGAGAAGGACTACAATATCTTTAGATTGTTAATTTAATAACATACAAATAAGGAGTTTAGGAGGCAGACAAAAATGGCAAATATTTTATGTAGTCCAAGCAAATATGTTCAAGGTGCAGGTGAGATGAAAAAGCTGGGTGAATATGCTCAGAAGTATGGTAAAAAAGCACTTGTACTGATCACAGAGTCGGGGTATAAACGTATTGAAGACGTTCTCAAAGTTGGATTTGAAGGATATGATATTGAACCAGTGTATGAGTATTTCAACAGAGAATGTAGCAAGACAGAAATTAATCGTTTGGTAGCCGTTATGAATGAAAAGGGCTGTGATGTTGTTATTGGTATTGGCGGAGGAAAGATCCTTGATACTGCGAAAGCAGTTGCTTATTACAAAGAAGTGCCGGTACTGATCTGTCCGACAATTGCATCTACAGATGCGCCATGCAGTGCACTTTCTGTTATTTATACTGATGAAGGCGTATTCGAAGAATACTTATTCCTCCCAGCTAATCCAAACATGGTTCTGATGGACACAGAAATCATTGCAAAATCACCAGTCAGACTGACAGTTTCCGGAATGGGTGATGCACTTGCAACTTATTTTGAAGCAAGAGCCTGTCAGGCTAGCGAAGCAACAACTTGTGCTGGTGGAAATGTTACTATGGCAGCGATGTCACTCGCAAAACTGTGCTTTGATACATTGATGAATGAAGGTGTGAAGGCAAAACTTGCTCTGGAAGCAGGAGCCTGCACAAAAGCTGTTGAGAAGGTAATTGAAGCTAATACATTGCTTAGTGGAATCGGATTTGAGAGTGGCGGTCTTGCAGGAGCACATGCAATCCATAATGGATTCACAGTTTTGGACGAGTGTCATCATATGTATCATGGAGAGAAAGTTGCATTTGGAACAATCACACAGCTTGTTCTGGAAGACATTCCGGCAGAAGAACTGGAAGACATTATAGATTGGTGCATTGAACTGGGACTTCCTGTTACATTAAAAGAACTTGGTATTACAGAAGTGACAGACGAGAAGCTTATGGCAGTTGCGACAGCAGCCTGTGCAGAGAATGATACACTTCATAACATGCCATTTGAGGTGACACCTGAGACTGTATGCGCAGCAATTAAAGCAGCAGATGCTTACGGAAGATATTTCCTGGGAGAATAGAATATAGGAAATAGGACACCATTTCGTTAAAATAGAAAAACCAATTTGACAAACTGATTTTCTGTGGTATAATTTTCATGCTGTGAAAAACAGCCGACAGTTCATTTGTACCTTCCTGTCGAAAAACAAAACCAGGGCTAGTTAAGAAGATTCTAGGCTCTGCGTGCAAAGAAGTACGCAGAGCTTTTTATATTCAGGAAATATTTTCCATATATATAAAACGCTCCGCTTAGGATACACAGCTCTTAAAAGGTACATACATTTCAAATACAGGAGAGTTGAAATATGTATTATTTGCAAACAAAAGCCAGTTTTGACGCAGCGCATTTTTTATGGAAATACGAAGGAAAATGCAGAAATATCCACGGACATCGTTGGAATGTTGTTGCAAAAATCAAAAGTCAGGAGCTGGAGCAAGAAGGACAGACACGAGGAATGGTAGTGGACTTTGGTAATCTGAAAAAGGATCTGAAAAAACTTTGCGATTCCTTTGATCATAGTCTGATTTACGAGACAGGATCACTGAAAGCAGAAACAGTAGCTGCACTTCAGAATGAGGACTTTCATCTGGAGAAAGTTTCTTTTCGTCCTACGGCAGAGAATTTCGCATATTATTTCTACAAGGAATTAACGGAATTGGGATATGAGGTTCATTGTGTGGAAGTATATGAGACACCGAATAATTGTGCGGTTTATGAGGAAGAGTAGATGAAAGTAGTAGAAAAATTCACCAGTATTAATGGGGAAGGCACACGGGCGGGAGAATTGGCAGTCTTTGTTCGTTTCAAAGGGTGCAACCTGCGTTGTAGCTATTGTGATACTATGTGGGCCAATGAACCGGATTGCCCATATGAAGAGGAAACCCCGGAAGAGATTTTAAATTATGTTTTAGGAACCGGAATTCACAATGTGACACTTACAGGTGGAGAACCGTTACTGCAAAAAGACATCAGAGAATTGATCCACCTTCTTTTACAAGCCGGTTTACAGGTCGAAATTGAGACAAATGGCGCAGTTGATTTATCTGCATTTTGTGAAGAACGACCGGTATTTACAATGGATTATAAGTTACCGTCAAGTGGGTGCGAAGAATATATGATACCAGAGAACATGGAACTGCTTGGAAAGGATGATACTGTAAAGTTTGTATGTGGCAGCCAGAAAGATCTGTTAAAAGCACTGGACGTGATTCAGATTTATAATCTGACAAACAGGTGTCATGTGTATCTTAGTCCTGTTTTTGGATCCATAGAACCAGTGCAGATTGTAGAATTTATGCTGAAACATCGGTTGAATGGTGTGCGTCTGCAGATTCAGATGCATAAAGTAATCTGGGATCCAAATGAACGGGGCGTATAAATAAGTAGTGAGGTGATAGAGATGAAAGCATTAGTTCTCTTTAGTGGAGGAATTGATTCAACAACGGCATTAGGACTGGCAATCAAAAAGTACGGGAAAGAGCAGGTGATTGCACTCTCGGTTTCCTATGGACAGAAGCACGATAAAGAAATCAGGGCTGCAATAGCAGTTGCCGAATATTATGGCGTGGAGCATCTGTTCCTGGATTTAAGCAAGATATTTCAATATAGCAATTGTTCACTGCTTCAACAGTCCACGGAAGAAATTCCGGAGGAGAGTTACGCAGAGCAGATTTCAAAAACAAATGGCGATAAGCCTGTAAGCACATATGTACCGTTCCGAAATGGGTTATTTCTTTCTTCGGCAGCAAGTATCGCACTGAGTAAGGAATGTGGAGTGATTTATTATGGAGCTCATGCAGATGATTCTGCCGGTTTTGCTTATCCGGATTGCTCACCGGTATTCAATCAGGCGATGAATGAAGCAATCTGGGAAGGCTCCGGACATCAGCTGAAAATAGAGGCTCCTTTTGTAAATGTATCCAAAGCCGAAGTAGTACGGATTGGATTAGAACTGGGAGTTCCGTATGAGTTGACATGGTCCTGTTACGAAGGGGGAGAGAAGCCTTGTGGAAAATGCGGAACATGCATTGATCGCGCAGCAGCATTTCAGGCGAATCACGTAGAAGACCCTGCGTTGAGATAGAGGAGGAAGCAATGAGAGAAAAAGAAAATTTAACATTATTGGGAAATCAGCAAACAGAATACCGTATGGATTATGATCCGTCTGTATTGGAGGCATTTCAGAATAAACATCCTGAAAACGATTACTTCGTCAAGTTCAATTGCCCGGAATTCACAAGTCTGTGCCCAATCACCGGACAGCCAGATTTTGCAACGATCACGATTTCCTATGTTCCGGACGAACGTCTTGTGGAGAGTAAATCCTTGAAATTGTATTTGTTCTCATTCCGAAATCATGGAGATTTTCATGAAGATGTGATCAATATAATTATGAAAGATCTTGTCAAGCTTCTTGAACCAAAATATATAGAAGTCTGGGGAAAATTCCTTCCACGTGGAGGTTTGTCCATCGATCCGTATTGTAATTATGGAAAGCCAGGTACCAACTGGGAGCAGGTTGCCTGGAATCGTATGAGTAATCATGATATGTTTCCGGAGAAAATTGATAATCGGTAAGATAACAGAACGGAGGAAACGTGCTTTGCTGATATCAGTTACAGGAGCACATGTTATATTAATGACAGGACGAAAAACCTTGATTTACAAGGAGTTCGGGCCTGTCTTTTCTATTTCATAAAAACATATGGGCGAAAATATGATGAGAGGTGAGACGGTAGTTGATTGACAACATAGCATAGATGCAGTTTATATTGGAACAGATTTACCGGATGAGTATACTCATTCAAATTATACACATATTTTAAAAGGAGCAAATGCGAAGGCAAAAGCTAATGCCGCACAGGGATTACCAGAATTGATTGAAATTGCAGCCGGAAAGAAATTTACTGAAAATTATAAAGAAAAACATACTATAGATGCAATGTATGGTTGGTATCGTTATGAGTCAAGATTTGCTTTGCCAGTGTTTAATGAAGTTGGGGAAATTGAAAGATATAATGTTTTTAATGTAATAATGGTTATTCGACATGCAAAAGATGGTAAAATGTATCTGTATGATATAATGAACATAAAAAAAGAAACGAGCACCCTTTTCCAGTCCGAAGACATTACTCAGTAAAAAACCCATTTCTTAGCTACGATTGTACCCCCATAGTAGCAAAAAGTCAATAAAAAGAAACGAATATATTTTGGAAATTATTTCACAATTAAATAATCTACCCATTCTAATCCATGCACTTTATTTCCACAGATAAACGTATGTATGATATAATTTGAGTTAGTACGTTAAATGATATTGTAGAAATTATAAATGATTACAAAAGTATCTGTTGCAATTGAGCGAGAGCTTCGCCATTGTGATGCTTTTTATATTAGCGTGGCATTTATTACCGAAGATGGACTGGTACCGTTAAAGCAAGTACTAGCTGAATTGCGTGATAAAGGTATACCGGGAAAGATATTAACGACAAGTTATCTGACATTTACAGAACCGCCGGATGTTACGTTGATTGATAAGGTACGCAATCAGATGCAAAAGAATATATAAAAATTTATTATAAAGGTACATTTTATGGAAGTTACAGTAATTAAATCCCGAAGAAAAACTATAGCTATTCAGGTAAATTCTGATCTAAGTGTCACTGTAAGGGCTCCGTATGGTGTCACAGAGAAATACATTGAGGAATTTCTTAATAAGAATGAAGCTTGGATAAGCAAACAGATGAATGAAATAAAAGTAAAGAAGAAAAGTGTTGAATCGGGAAATGTAGAAAACGTGACACTCGATAAAATCAAGGCACTTGCAGACCAGGCTCTTAAAATAATTCCGGCTAGAGTAGAATATTTCGCAAGAATAATCGGAGTCACTTACGGGAATATAACCATCAGAAATCAGAAAACAAGATGGGGAAGTTGCAGCAGCAAAGGGAATTTGAATTTTAACTGTCTGTTGATGCTTGCGCCTCCTGAGGTGTTGGATTATGTTGTGGTTCATGAATTGTGCCATAGAAAACAGATGAATCATTCGAAAGCATTTTGGTCGGAAGTGGAGAAGGTGTTCCCAGATTATAAAAAGTCAATTAAGTGGCTGAAAGAAGAAGGAAGCCAGATTATGTACATGGTAACAGAACTTGGGAAAATACCGGGGGATATTTCAAACATAAAAATGAAGGATCGAAAGAAATGAATCAAAATGAAACACAATGGGATAAACTCCTGAAGATAAAGACAACCGGGCGGGATGACTCTCATTCAGATCAGTATCGATATCCTTATGAACCAACGTCTTATATGGTATTGGAGCGCCTGGCAAACAGTGGACTGATCAGGAAAAATAATACTCTAATTGACTATGGAACCGGAAAAGGGCGGGTATGTTTTTATCTTTCGTATCAAACAAGATGCAAGACAATAGGCGTAGAGTATGATGAACGGATTTATAAAGGAGCAGCAGATAATAAAGAAGTATCCGTTTCCGCATCACGCACGGAGTTTGTATTATGCAGTGCAGAAAATTATGAAGTTCCGTCGGAAGTGGATCGCTGTTACTTTTTTAATCCTTTTTCTGTAGAGATATTACAGTCAGTTTTAGCAAGGATTTACGAATCTTATTATGAAAATCCGAGAGATATATTATTATTTTTCTATTATCCTTCAGAAGAATATATCAGTATTTTAATGACTCAGGAACAGTTGATTTTTTATGATGAGATTAATACTTCAGATCTGTTTCCGGGTGAGGATAATAGAGAAAAAATCTTGATTTTTCAGGTATTTTAAGAATGCTCAAAACATATTGAGCAGTTATAAAAGAACGTCTGTTCGAAATAATACTTGCATTATCGAACAACTGTTTGTATAATGAAAATATGAATACAGAAATTAGAAATAGTAATTATACAACACAGGAAAAGCTGCAGATTCTTGCTGACGCAGCAAAATATGACGTTGCATGTACTTCAAGTGGATCCAGCCGACGGGGAAAGAAAGGAGAGCTCGGCAATGCAGAGGCATGTGGCATTTGTCATAGCTTTGCAGCAGACGGAAGATGTATTTCGTTGCTTAAGATTTTGATGACGAATCATTGTGCCTATGATTGCAAGTATTGTATTAATCGCAAGAGCAATGACGTAAAGCGGGCTACTTTTACTCCGGAGGAAATCTGTGACTTAACAGTAGAGTTTTATAAGCGTAATTATATCGAAGGCTTGTTTTTAAGTTCCGGAATCTTAAGGAATCCGACGTATACGATGGAGAAGATGTGCGAGACATTATTGCTGCTTCGAACAAAATACCATTTTAACGGTTATATTCATATTAAGACGATTCCGGGAGCATCCGACGAGCTACTTGCGGCAGCAGGATATCTTGCGGATCGTATCAGTGTCAACCTTGAATTGCCCACGGAAGAAGGATTGCATACACTGGCTCCAAACAAGACCATGCAGAACATTCTGAATCCTATGGGTAAGGTGCAGAGTACGATTGCATCTCACAGAATGGCAATCGGAAAGTCAGCTTATATGGAGCGAAGTGGCGGGAATAAGTTTTTGATTGCAGGTATTTTTTCTGAGTGCTTGAATGTTCAGAAGAAGGATAAAGCCATTTCTCAGAATTCTCAGATGAATCGATTAGAATCTTACAAAAAATACACGTCACTGGATCATGCACTTACCTGGGAGAATGCGAACCAGTTGGCACCTCATGATATGTCCCGATTGAAGCGTAGTTTTGCTCCGGCAGGACAAAGCACGCAGATGATCATTGGTGCGACCGGTGAGAGTGATTATACATTATTGCAGACGACACAGGCATTGTATCAAGGCTTTGATCTGAAGCGTGTCTTCTATTCAGCATACATTCCATTGAACGAAGATAATGTGTTGCCGGAGATAGGAACGCCACCACCGCTTTTACGTGAACACAGACTGTATCAGGCTGATTGGCTATTGCGGTTCTATGGATTTCAGGCAGGAGAACTATTATCTTCAGAACAGCCGAATTTTAATGAAATGATTGACCCAAAGTGTGATTGGGCATTACGCCATTTGGAGCAGTTCCCAGTAGAAGTAGAGAAAGCGAGTTATGCAACACTGCTTCGTGTTCCGGGAATCGGACCGAAATCAGCAAGTCGTATCACTTATGCAAGACGTTATGGCAGACTTGATTATGCAAGCCTGAAGAAGATGGGAGTAGTATTAAAGCGTGCGCATTATTTCATCACGTGTGGCGGAAAACAGATGTACCATACTCCTATTGAGGCATCTTATATTACGCGACAACTAATAAGTGTAGACAAGAAAGATCTATGGAACACACAACATGCGAATGAATCATTTACCCAGATGACATTGACAGATTTTGGAGTATGCTGATGAAGATATTTACTTGTAAAGACCGTCTGGAAGATATCATGACCTGTATCTATGATGCATGGTCTGAAGCTTTACTGATTGGTCATGACCAGATACAATTAAAAAAAGAACCTGTATTTCAGCAAACGATATTTGATGAATATATTCATGTAGACCAAGATCTTTCCAAAGCAGAAAAAGTAATTCGCTCGATTCGGAGAGATATTTCGGATGAAGCATATCTGAATATCTATTTGGTGACTTTATCTGTCGAGGAAGATGCACTGCAGGCAATTTATAATTTCCTTCGTGTCGGATTCAAAATTGGAGAGAGTGTACTACAGCAATATGCGAATCCACGTGTGATGCGGATATTAGAATTGCGTCGTAAAGTGTCTAACGAAAGTCATCATTTCAGAGAGTTCGCACGATTTGAACGATTGAATTCAAGTAACGTCTATGTCAGCCATCTGGAGCCAAAAAGTGATGTCATTATGTTGATTGGCAGACATTTTGCAGACCGCATGCCTTCAGAACAGTGGATGATCATAGATGATAATCGCAAAACAGCTTGTGTTCATCCGAAAGATGGTGAGAACTATCTCCGATATCTGACAGATGAAGAATTTCAGACATTGAGAAAGACAGAAGAGTACGAAGATGAGTATACGGATCTGTGGAAGACATTCTTTCATGCGATTGCAATAGATGAACGAAAGAATTATGTATGTCAGCGTAACTTATTTCCACTGTGGAAGAGAAAACACGCAGTGGAATTCAAAAAATAATCTTTTCTTATATATATTCTTACTTGTATCTCATAGTATGGAAACGTATAATGTAAGAAAGATGTGATTGATACGTGATTCTTTTTTTGATCGGAGGCGATAAAATATGCCATATGATTTATCAAAACCTCTTGTAATAGGGATTAGTTCGAGAGCTTTATTTAATCTTGAACAGGAGAATAAAATATTCGAAGAACAAGGCGTTGAAGCATATGAGGCTTACCAGGTAGCACATGAGAATGAGATTCTTCAGAAAGGTGCTGCGTTCCAATTGATCAAAGCTTTTCTGAAACTGAATAACACAGGATTGGGAAGACTGGTGGAAGTGATCATTATGTCACGGAACAATGCAAACACATGTCTTCGTATCTTTAATTCTATACAGTATTATGGCTTGGATATTACAAGAGCGACTTTGACAAGCGGAGCGGAAATTGCTCCCTATTTAAAAGCCTTTAAGACAGACTTGTTTTTGTCAGCAAATTCTGTTGATGTACAATCGGCTATTAACGATGGAATTGCAGCGGGTCTTATTTTGACTGGAGCGGCACATGCGGATGCAAAGCAAAAGATAGATCAGATCCGTATTGCTTTTGATGGAGATGCAGTTCTCTTTTCAGCCGAATCTGAAAAGATTTTTCAGAAGAACGGAATACAGGCATTTGAAGAACATGAGAAAGCGAATGCGAACACGCCGATGGCAAAAGGTCCGTTTGCTAACTTCCTGACAAAGCTGTCTTATGTACAACAGCTGTTTAAAGAAAAGGATATTCAGCCAATCCGAACCGCACTGGTTACATCTAGAAATGCTCCGGCGCATGAACGTGCAGTGAAAACGCTCCGCAACTGGGGCGTATCAATCAATGAAGCGTTCTTCTTAGGCGGTGTCAGCAAGACAGAAATACTTGCAGCATTTGGAGCGCATATATTCTTTGATGATCAGGATATACATACCGAACCGGCTTCAACGGTTGTTCCGGCAGCTACTGTACCTTATCGTGATGGAGATAATCCAAAAGAATAAGCAACTTTATATTATTTTGAAGATGATGGGGGAAAACGATGCAGACATATACATATGTTTCAAAAGGAAAATTTGAATTAACAGAAAAACCTAAACCGGTGATTATGCATGAAAGGGATGCGATTGTAAAGGTTACACTTGCCAGTATCTGTTCCAGTGATTTACATATTAAGCATGGAAGTGTTCCTCGTGCAGTTCCAGGAATTACAGTTGGTCATGAGATGGTTGGAATTGTTGAAGAAGTTGGCGAAGCTGTAACTCATGTGAAGCCGGGAGACAGAGTAACTGTAAATGTTGAGACATTTTGTGGTGAATGTTATTTCTGTAAAAAAGGGTATGTCAATAACTGTACGGATCAGAATGGCGGATGGGCTCTTGGATGTCGTATTGATGGCGGTCAGGCTGAGTATGTGCGTGTACCGTTCGCAGATCAGGGATTAAATAAGATTCCGGATGAAGTTACCGATCGACAGGCATTATTCGTAGGAGATGTACTGGCTACGGGTTACTGGGCAACTCGTATCTCTGAAATCACAGAAGATGATACGGTGTTGATCATCGGTGCAGGACCGACTGGTATCTGTACATTACTTTGTGTTATGCTAAAGCATCCGAAACACATTATTATGTGTGAAAAAGATGAGGAACGTATACATTTTATCAATGAACATTACCCAGATGTACTTACTATTTCTCCGGAAGAATGTGAGACTTTTGTTAAGAATACAAGTGACCACGGCGGTGCAGATGTTGTCCTGGAAGTTGCAGGTGCAGAGTCTACATTTCGTTTAGCCTGGGAATGCGCAAGACCGAATGCGATTGTGACAGTTGTTGCACTTTACGATAAAGCACAAAGCTTACCACTTCCAGACATGTATGGTAAGAATCTCATCTTTAAAACCGGTGGAGTGGATGGATGCGACTGTGAAGAAACATTAAAACTGATTGCTGAAGGAAAAATCAATACCGAACCCCTTATCACGCATACCTATCCTCTCAGTAAGATTGAAGAGGCTTATGATCTCTTTGAGAATAAGAAAGATGGTGTTATAAAAGTAGCTGTTGAATGTTGAGATAGCACAAGTATTCGAAAAGAGCGAAGTGAAAGTTTATGCTTATTGTAATCTTAATGGATTATGGAAAGCATAATCATAGTCTGATTGGACATTTGTAATTTCATACTCGTAATAATTGATTTTGTATCATAACGCTTTTGTTTTTATGGCAGAAGCGTTAATTTTTTGCATTATCACAGATTTATTTACGGTTAAAATGTATAAAAATACAAAAAATGACAAACAATTTGACATAATATATAAATTTTTAGTTACTTTTTCGGCATTCTATGGTACACTAACATAGTATATCAAAAAATGTGGGAGGAAACTCAAAAATGAGCAAAAAAGAAGGAAAAGGGTTAAAGTCTTTTAACAAGGGATTTCAAGTGCCTGACACCTACATCATTATCTTTTTAGTAGTTGTTGTAGCAGCACTTCTGACATTTCTTGTACCAAAGGGATTTTACGAAACACAGGACATTTCATACATGATTAATGGTGTTGAGAAAACCCGTACAGTAATCAAAGACGGAAGTTTCCAGTATCTGACAGATGATGCAGGGAACGTAGTAACAGAAGGAGTAGCACTCTTTAGTGGAGATGGTGGAACAGGATTCTTCAACTATATGTATAACGGAATCGTAAGTAGTTCTGCGATCGAGATTATCGCATTCCTTATGGTAGTAGGTGGTGCATTTGGTATCATGATCCGTACCGGTGCGATCGAATCCGGATTGATTGGATTGATCCGTAAGGCAAAGGGAGCCGAAAAACTGTTGATTCCAGTACTTTTCGTACTGTTTTCTCTTGGTGGAGCAGTTTTCGGAATGGGAGAAGAAGCACTTCCATTTACTATGATTCTTTGTCCATTATTTGTAGCAGTTGGATATGACTCCGTTATTGCAGTTCTTGTTACTTATGTTGCAACACAGATTGGTTTCGGTTCATCCTGGATGAATCCATTCTCTGTAGGTATTGCACAGGGTATTGCAGGGATTGACGTATTCTCAGGAGCAGGATTCCGTATGGTAATGTGGGTAGTATTTACAGCACTTGGCTGTGGAATGACGATGTTCTATGCGGCAAAGATCAAAAAGGCTCCGACAATCTCAATCGCATATGAGACGGATGCGTATTTCCGTGAACAGAACGAAAAAACAGGTATTGACGAAGGACATTCCTTTGGTCTTGGACACATTTTAGTTCTTCTGACACTGGCTGCTACCGTAGTCTGGGTGATTTGGGGAGTTATGACTCAGGGATATTACATGCCAGAGATCGCGACACAGTTCTTTATTATGGGAATTGTTTCCGGTGTGATCGGAGTTATCTTTAAGCTGAACGATATGAGATTGAATGATATTGCAACTTCTTTCAAAGATGGAGCAAAAGATCTGATCGGTGCAGCGCTTGTTGTTGCTATGGCTCAGGGTATCATGCAGGTTCTTGGTGGATCTGATCCGACTACACCTACAGTTATCAACACAATTATGTATAATATTTCAAATGCACTGTCAGGAGTATCCGGCGCAGTTGCAGCAGTACTTATGTATCTATTCCAGTCCGTATTCAACTTTTTCGTTGTATCCGGAACAGGACAGGCTGCAATCACAATGCCGATTATGGCTCCACTGTCAGACCTGTTAGGTGTATCACGTCAGACAGCTGTAGTTGCATTCCAGCTTGGTGATGCATTTACAAACCTGATCGTTCCTACATCAGGATGTCTGATCGGATCTCTTGCAATTGCTAAGATCGAGTGGTCTAACTGGATCAAATTCATGTGGAAATTCCTTGGCGTATTGATGATTGGTGCAATTATTACAGTTCTGATCGCTGTCGGAATTGGATTCTAAAACAGGCATTTGATAATTGAAAGTGATTTAAGATGAAATTAATTCAGAGTATTGATGTTTATGCCCCACAGCATCTGGGGAAAAAAGATGTATTGACGATCAATGACAAGATTGTCAAGATTAAAGATGCAGGTTCTATGTCAGCAGACGGATTTCTTTCTGATGCAGAAGTGATCGATGGAGAGGGGTTACTTTTAACTCCGGGATTCATTGATAGTCATGTTCATGTACTCGGAGGCGGTGGCGAAGGTGGATTCGCCAACCGTACTCCAGAAGCAACTATAGAAGGACTTACGAAGTTTGGAGTAACAACAGTTGTTGGCTGCCTTGGAACAGATGGAATCGGTCGTGATATGTGTGCACTGGTTGCAAAGACAAAAGGCTTGAATGAGCAGGGGATGTCTGCATATTGCTATACAGGTAGTTATCAGATTCCGGTCCGCACACTGACGGACAGTATTGTAAAAGACATTATGATGATTCAGGAAATTGTTGGAACAGGAGAAATCGCAATTTCTGATCATCGTTCTTCACAGCCGACTTTTGAAGAATTTGCACGTGTCGTTGCTGATACAAGACTTGGTGGCGTTCTTTCCGGGAAAGCTGGTATTGTAAATGTTCATCTTGGCGACAGTCCGAGATGCTTAGATCTTATTGAACGGGTGGTAGATGAGACAGAGATACCGGCTTCTCAAATACTTCCAACACATATCAACCGGAATGAGATGCTTTTCTGTAAGTCAATTGAGTATGCACTGAAGGGTGGAGCAGTAGATTTTACCGGAAATGAAGATATTGACTATTGGGAAACTATCTGTGATGAAGTACGTGTATGCAATGGTATCAAACGTATGTTGGATGCAGGAGTAAATCCTGATCGTATGACAATTTCCTCCGATGGACAGGGAAGCCTTCCGATGTATAGTAGTGATGGTGAATTCCTTGGAATGGGCGTTGGACAGTCCAGCTGCCTTCTGAAAGAAGTAAAGGAATGTGTATTCAAAACAAAAATTCCATTAGAAATAGCTATTTCTACGATTACATCTAATCCGGCAGAGATTCTTCGCCTCAAAGGAAAAGGTAAGATTGAAGAAGGCTATGATGCGGATCTTTGTATTCTTGATCAAGAACTTCAGCTTGTTGAAGTGATTGCAAAAGGCAACACAGTTTATAAAAAATAAAGGTAACTGTTCAGAGCCAACCTCCAAAATGCTACGCATTTCGGAGGTGTGGCGTATCCGCCAAATAAAATTTCAAAAACGGTCTAAAAAATGCAAGCATTTTATACCTTTTTTTGAAATTTTGCTTGGCTCTGAACAGTTACAAATAAAGTATCTTGATGTCAGAGGCATCAGTCATTCAGTTGGCTGGTGCTTTTTTCAACATTAAATTTATTTTTCAGAGCACTTTATGATATAATGGACTCGTAGTCTTTTACAGACATAAGAACGGATATAAGGAGAATGTACTATTGATCAATCAGACAGCAAAGAAAATCTTGAAAGCATTATCTTTTGATGGAGTAGAAGTGGAAGCATTTCGTCATATGGCGGATTTAAAACGACTGGATCCAATGAAGATTTTTTATAAGAAAGTAGACGAGAAAATATATAACGGAAGTCATGCAGTTCCGATTCGAATATTTTTTCCAAGCGAGAAAAGCTTTCGAGAAAGTGAAGAAAAGAAGCATGATATTCAGGATAAAAAATTGCTTTTGTTCATACATGGCGGTGGATGGGTTACAGAAAGTATTGATAATTATGAAAGAATTTGCGCTCGGCTTGCGAATGCAACCGGACAATATGTAGTTGCAGTTGAATACAGACTGGCACCGGAAGATAAATTCCCGGCAGGTCTGGAAGATTGTTATGCTGTTGCAAAAGCGGTATATTCTGGAGATTTTATGTTAAATATAAGACCAGAAAACATTACTTTGATCGGAGACAGTGCTGGGGGAAATCTCTGCGCAGCATTATCTTTGATGGCAAGAGACCGCGGAGAATTCATGCCAAACAGACAGATTCTGATCTATCCGGCTACCTATAATGATTATACAGAGAATTCACCATTTGTATCTGTTAAGGAAAATGGATCCGATTATCTTTTGACGGCCGGAAAAATGCAGGATTATATTGATCTTTATGCGAGAAATGAGGAGGATAAGAAGAATCCTTATTTTGCACCATATATAGCTGAAGATTTAACGAATCAGCCGGATACATTGATCCTTACATGTGAATTTGATCCACTTCGAGATGAAGGGGAAGCGTATGGGGAACGCTTGAAAGAGGCTGGAAATCATGTGGAGATACATCGGATTAAAGATGCATTACATGGATACTTCGCGTTGGGGATCAAGCAGCTTCATGTACAGGAAAGTTTCACCTATATTAATGAATTTCTGAAAGGGGAAACACAGTGAGTAAGAAAAACGCACGCTGGAGGAAATTAGACAACGCAGCGAAATTATATTCTGCTGCCAGTAACAAAAAAGATACAAGAGTATTTCGATTTTACTGTGAATTAAAAGAAGAAGTAAATCCTAAAGCTTTACAGGAAGCACTGAATCAGACGATAGAAACATTTCCTACGTTTTTAATGGTACTTCGTAAGGGATTCTTTTGGCATTATCTTGAACCGTGTAATCTACGGCCGATTGTTAAAGAAGAATATAAAGAGCCATGCAGCAGACTCTATATAAGAGATAAGAAGACCCTACTATTTGAAGTAACTTATTATAAAAAACGAATCAATTTTGAAGTGTTTCATGTGTTGACAGACGGTACAGGGGCAACAGAATTCTTAAAAGAACTGGTAAAGAATTATTTATACCTTGTGCATAAAGAAGAAGGATTAGAACAGATTACATTACTGCCGGAAGATATGACTGTACAAGATCAGGAAGATGACAGTTTCTTAAAATATTATTCAAAAAATCAAAAACGACCGAAAAAAAGAAAACTAAATGCTTTTCAGATACGAAGGAAAAAGAAAGATGGAAATCATCTGCATGTCCATGAATCTGTTGTCTCAGTACAGGCAGTATTAAAGCGAAGCAGAGAACTCGGAGTATCCATGACGATCTTTTTGACAGCATTATTTATGATGGCAATAAACGAAGAAATGTCTAAGATGCAGAAGAAAAAGCCGGTTGTGTTAATGGTTCCGGTTAACCTAAGAAAGTTTTTTCCGTCTTCATCGATGTTGAATTTTTTTAACTGGATCGAACCGGGATATAATTTTACAACACAGGATCAAAGCTTTGAAGCAGTTCTGAAATATACGAAAGAATTTTTTGAGAAAGAATTAACGAAAGAAAAAATGTCAGCACATATCAGCGAGTTACTAGCACTGGAATTGCATCCGATTTTGAGACTTGCGCCATTGGAACTTAAAAACCTTTGTATTCAGGCAGGAGCAAAATATTCGGAGAAGAATACAACAGCAATCTTTTCTAATATGAGCGCAGTTAAAATGCCTGCAAGTTATGTACCTTATATTGAACGATTTGGCGTATATACAAATACCCCGAAGCTTGAATTATGTTTGTGTTCCTTCCAGGATAAATTATCATTTGCATTTACATCCAGATACGACACAGTGAACATTGAACGCAACTTTTATCGCTTGTTAAAAGAACAGGGAATTACATCTGAAAAAGTAAAGCCTGAATTTCCAAAGACAGGTAAGCCAAGCGAACAGGAAATGAAAGTCTATAAGATCTATAGCTTTCTGTGTATTGCGATTGTTGCGGCAATGCTTGTTACGGATTTGAATTTCCACCCAAGAATTCGATGGACTTTATTTACAGCAGGAGGCGTTGTGACGATGTGGATTGCCTCGTCAATCGGATTTTTCAAACGTCATAATCTACTGAAAAATGCGATGTGGCAGCTTATTATCGGTACAATCATCTGTTTTATATGGGATGCACTGACCGGATGGCACAGCTGGTCTGTAGATCTTGTGTTGCCGATCATGAGTGTATCTACACTTGCAGCAATGTTTGTAACTGCTAAAGTGCAGAAAAGTCCGGTGCGAGAGTATCTTATTTATGAAATTATGGCCGCTGGATATGGATTAATCCTTCCGGTAATCTTGCTTTTATGCGGGGTGGTGAAAAATCCAACAGTGAGTATGTTTGGAGCATTGACGTGTTTCTTATTCCTTGTAGCAGTGATTTTGTTCAAGGGAAGAGAATTTAAAGAAGAGATGCAGAAAAATCTGCATGTATAAAATAAGCAGAAGAGAAGAGCGTAAAAGTTAAAAGAGAAATAAATTGCTAAAGTAAAAAGCACAAGCTGGACATCAATTATCCCTTGTGCTTTTTACATCTAGAACCTATAAATCGGATTCACCATTATACTGAAAATGTAGAATATATCTTTACAAGTTCAATCATCATATCAACTACTTTATCCATACTCTGAACAGAAATATGTTCATAAGGGCCATGATATCCATGACCTCCTGTACCAATATCCGGGCATGGAAGACCACGAAAACTCAGCTGGCATCCGTCAGTACCGCCTCGGATCGGTGAGACAATTGGAGTGAGTCCGGTTCTTTCACAGGCAAGCTTTGCATTATCGATCAGGTGCATATGTTCTTCAATAATATTTTTCATATTAAAGTACTGATCTTTTATATGCAGTTCAACTGTATTTTCTCCCCATTTTTTATTCAACTCGTTAGTGATATCAGCGAGTTTGTCTTTTCTGCGTTGAAAATTGTCTGTGTCATGGTCTCGGACGATATAATTTAGAGTAGCATGTCCACAATCTCCACTCATATGTATCAAATGATAGAAACCTTCATATCCTTCTGTATCGCGTGGAATCTCGTTTGAAGGTAGAAGATTGTTGATTTCCATAGCAAGAAGGCATGCATTGACCATTGTATCTTTGGCAGAGCCCGGATGCACACTTACCCCATGAATATCAAAAGAAGCACTGCATGCATTAAAGTTCTCATACTCCAGTTCCCCCTCTATAGAACCGTCCAATGTATAGGCAAAATCTGCACCAAATAACTCCATGTCAAAATGAGAAGCACCGGTACCAATTTCTTCATCAGGAGTAAAGGCGATACAAATCGGACCATGAGGAATGGATTCCGCCTGCAGATGTTCAACCATAGTCAGGATTTCTGCAATTCCGGCTTTGTCATCAGCTCCTAAGATCGTATTTCCATCTGTGGTAATAAGTGTATGTCCCTTTAATGATTCCAAATGTGGGAACATTTCCGGGCTTAAAATTAATCCACTATTACCAAGAGCAAGTTCTTTACCATCATAATGTTCTGTAATAATCGGACGAATCGGCTGCTCACAGTAATCGGCTACAGTGTCCATATGTGCGATAAAGCCAATAGCAGGTACATTCTCATATCCTTTTGTTGCGGGAAGTTTCCCGTAGAGGAAACAATTATCAGTCAGCTGAATATTTGAAACCACAAGTTCTTCCATTTCTTTCTTTAAAAGATTGGCTAGATCAAACTGGCATGCAGAAGAAGGTGTTGAATCGCTGGATTCATCAGAAGGTGTTTTTATAACTGCATATTTTAGTAAACGTTCATAGGCTTTCATATAAAATCTCCTTAAAATGTAATTTGTTGGGTATATCGTATCATATTTGGCAGGAAGTGTATATTTAAAATCTGAAAAAGTACGTTTTTATTCATATAGGAAGAATGGTATTCTTAACAGTGATGTGGTATACTGGACAATAGATTGACGTTGTTTTTTCACAAGTAGATGGAGAAAACAAATATAATAACGGGAGAGTAAAAATGATTATCAGAAAAGCAGAAGAAAAAGATATTCCAAGAATTTTAGAGCTATTAAAACAGGTATTACAAATTCATGCAGACATAAGACCTGATATTTTTATTCCGGGTACGACAAAATATACTATAGATGAATTGGCAGAGCTTCTGAAAAATAAAGAAAAGCCGATATATGTTGCAGTAGATGAGAATGATGTTTGCAGGGGGTATGCATTTTGTCAATTACAGGAGCAGCCCTTTTCAAATAATATGGTGCAGTTTAAGTCTCTTTTTATTGATGATCTATGTGTCGATCAAGAGGCTCGAGGCCAGCATATTGGCGAAAGTCTGTTTGAATATGTAAAAAGTGAAGCGAAACAGCTGGGATGTTATGAAGTAACATTAAATGTATGGGCAGGAAATATTTCCGCAGAGAAATTTTATGAAAAAATGGGAATGCGAACAAAAGAAAGACAAATGGAGTACATATTATAAGATCGTTTTCACTTCGGGGATTACAATCAATAAAGCCGGTGGAGGATTTTGAATCCCGCATCGGCTTTGTTGAATTTATAGATAACTCGAAAGCTTATGCAACTGTAAAGGTGCTGAACCGTTAAAACTTTATTTGCTATGGTTCAGCAGTGCTTTAATGTCTTCTTCCGGTGTGGTAATAGGTGCAATGCCATAATTCTCCACTAGAAAATTCAGAATATTAGGAGACAAAAACGCCGGAAGAGAAGGACCAAGACGAATGTTTTTGATACCTAAATGCAGAAGTGTTAACAAGATGCAGACAGCCTTCTGTTCGTACCAGGAGAGAACAAAGGAGAGTGGAAGTTCATTTACGGAACATCCAAATGCATCTGCAAGTGCCACAGCAACCTGAATCGCACCATAAGCATCATTGCACTGCCCCATATCCATCAGCCGTGGCAGACCACCGATTTCTCCCAGCTCAAGATCATTAAAACGAAATTTTCCACATGCCAGGGTGAGGACAATACTGTCAGAAGGTGTCTGTTTTACGAATTCTGTGTAATAGTTTCGGCCCGGTTTGGCACCATCACAGCCGGCAACCAGGAAGAAATGACGGATTGCTCCTGATTTTACAGCTTCTATTATAGTACCTGCATGAGACAGGATAGCCGCATGACCAAAACCGGTTGTCACTTTTGTACCGCCATTGATGCCTGTGAGTATCTGATCTTCCTTGTAACCACCCAGTTCCAGTGCCTTTTCAATAACCGGCGTAAAATCTTTCTTTTCATCGATATGAACAGCACCTGGGAAAGCAACCATTTCTGTTGTAAATACTCTGTCAGCATAGCTGCTTTTTGGCGGCATCAGACAGTTGGTAGTGAAGAGAATCGGAGCAGGAAGATGATCAAACTCTTTCTGCTGATTCTGCCATGCGGTTCCAAAATTCCCTTTTAAGTGAGAGAATTTTTTTAAGAACGGATATGCATGGGCAGGGAGCATTTCACCATGAGTATAGATGTTGATTCCTTTTCCCTCTGTTTGTTCAAGTAAAAGCTGCAGGTCTCTCAGATCATGTCCGGTTACGACAATAAAAGGTCCCTTTTCTATTGTAAGTGTCACATCGGTTGGTTCTGGTATTCCATAGGTTTCTGTATTTGCCTTGTCAAGAAGTGCCATACACTTCAGATTGATTTCTCCTACTTTGAGCACTGTGGGAAGCAGAGTTTCCACACTCTCTCCATAACCAATCATAAACAATGCTTCGCAGAAGAATCGATTCACCTCGGCATCTTCATAATTCAGAACATTTGCATGATAGGCATAGGCTGCCATCCCACGAATCCCGAAAAGAATAAGAGACTTCAGAGAACGGATATCTTCGTTGGCATCCCACAGTTGTTGCATATCGTATTCATCTGTTTTACCGCATGGTGACTGACATTTGCTGCAGTCAGGAACCAGTCTTTCTTTTTCAACTCTGACTTTTTGTATCATGTTTTCAATTGATGCATCGTCAAAATTCACATTTGTAACTGTAGTAAACAATCCTTCAATTATGATTTGCCCGGTTCTTTTAGAAATAGCAGTTGAACCGTCAACAGCTCTTGCAAGGCTGATCAACGCACCTGTCAGTTCATCCTGTAATCTGGCTGTATCTGCCTTTTTCCCACAGGCACCGGCATTTCCTGTGCAGCCGGTACATCCGACTGTCTGTTCACACTGAAAACAAAACATTTTCTTATCCATTATTGCATTCTCCTTTTTTATTCTATAGTTTTCCCATCAATACCTATTGTTATAACCTGCCATGGTAAGAATTTTCCACTATTTTGAAGCGCTTTTTTTGCTGCCATCTCCAGACCACCACAGCAAGGAACTTCCATCCTTACGATCGTTACGCTTTGGATGTTGTTATTTTGAATGATTGCAGTTAATTTCTCACTATAATCTACCTGATCTAATTTAGGGCAACCGATTAATGTTACCTTATTCTGAATAAAATCCTTATGAAAACTTGCATAAGCGTAAGCAGTGCAATCGGCTGCGATTAAAAGCTTTGCACCGTCAAAATATGGTGCACTGACTGGTGCAAGTTTAATCTGGACTGGCCAGTTCTGAAGTTTTGATACAGAATCTACGGTTGAAGATGGTTTTACAGACTCAGGTGTTTCTGTCTGCCGAATCTGCATGATTTTAGAACCAGGACAGCCGGTGTGCATAGACATTGCCTGATTTTGAGCAATTTTCTTATTCTGAGCTTCTTTTACGGCTTCTTCATCATATGCAGGAGCTTCCCTTTCTTCAAAAGAAATGGCACCTGTAGGACATTCCGGGAGACAATCACCAAGTCCGTCACAGAAATGTTCTCTCACCAATTCTGCTTTTCCATTAATGATATCAATGGCACCTTCATGACAGGCATCTGCACAGACACCGCATCCATTACATTTTTCTTTATCGATTCGAATAATCTTTCTTATCATTTTTACCCTCCATTTATAACATTTCACTTTTGTTTCTGCTAGAATCATAGTATAATAAATACAACTTGTATGTTTGATTTCCAACAGGAGGAACGATTTTGAAAAAATATTTGCCTATTCTAAGAAACAGTCCATTCTTCAAAGGCCTTACAGATAACGAGATATTATCCATATTGCATTGTGTAAATGCAACAATAACTTCCAAAGAACGAAATTCTTATATTTTCAGAGCGGGAGATTCTACCGAGGTAATGGGACTTGTGCTGTCAGGCTGTGTTCTTGTGATTCAGGAAGATCTCTGGGGACATCGAAATATTCTGTCAAAATGCCATACCGGTGATTTTTTTGGTGAGCCATATGCAGCAAGCCCGGGAGCTGTTTTAAATATCAGTGTGATAGCAGATGAGGATTGTGAAATTATTTCCCTGAATGTCCAAAGACTCCTTATTTCCTGCCCGACGGCATGCGAGCATCATCAGAAACTGATCCGTAACCTTGTCAGTGTCCTGGCGAATAAGATACTGATCCTGAACGATAAGATCACCCATGTCGGGAAACGAACAACCAGAGATAAACTATTGTCGTATCTGTCAGCAGAATCTATCAGACATTCGTCGTTATCTTTTGATATTCCTTTTGACCGGCAGCAGCTGGCAGATTATCTTTGTATAGATCGTGCGGCAATGTCTACAGAGATATCAAAGTTACAAAAAGAAGGCTATCTAAAAACAAATAGAAAACATTTTGAATTGACCGTTTCTAATGACACAGATTCAGGAATAAAAATGTGACATATGTCACGGAAAATAGAGAATCAATTCAAAAGCTATTATATAGTGCAAGAGGAGGAAGCATTAAAATGATAAATAAATTACATTTGGCAATGATTGAATTATACAGAGGAGATGCAAAGAGGATTCAACATTTTTGTAAAGTGCATAGTTATGCAAAATTGATCGCAGAAACAGAAAATGTAGATAGGGAATGCTTGTTTATCATTGAAGCAGCAGCTTTGACACATGATATTGGAATTCATTCCTGCGAAGAAAAATATGGAAACTGCAATGGAAAATTACAAGAAAAAGAAGGCCCTGCAATTGCAGAAAAGATGCTCAAAGAATTAGGCTTTGATCAAGATGTATCTGATCGTGTCCAGTATTTGATTGCACATCACCATACATATAATAATATTGATGAAATTGATTATCAGATATTGGTAGAGGCTGATTTCCTGGTTAATATTATGGAGGATGGTTTATCGAAAGAAGCTGCATTAAAAGCTTATGAAAGTATTTTCAAAACAACATGCGGGAAAATGATTTGCAGGGAGATGTTTGATTTTTGCAGTTGATAATCAGACGAATACTGAGACCAGCTGTGAAGATAAAGCAGCATTTAAATACGGCAAAAGTGGAGGTTATTAACGGAAGTTATGATAATAAATGAAGAATGTAAAAAATGTCAGATAAAACGAAATATTAATAAATATCCTATTGATGCAACAGAAGGAAAGATAACAGAATATCAATATAAGGTGAAGGAGATTGTAAAGAATAGTGATGGGGTATCTACACCACAGGTTGCAGAAAAAATGGATAATCTTCGTCAGGAACTTTTTGGAAATGTGATGGATTATACAGAAATCAAACAGCATTACAATCAATTAATGCTTGATCACTTTCCGTATATGAAAAATAAAGTTGATACATCTGAAAATCATTTAAAAACAGCAATACAGTATGCAATGGTTGGAAACTATATTGATTTTGGAGCTTTAGAAAATGTAAATGAAGGTGAGCTGAAAGCTCAATTAGATGAAGCAATAAATATAAATATAGATTCTAAACTGTTGGATGTTTTTAAAAACGATTTGGTCAATGCGAAAAGGCTGGTTTATTTTACGGATAACTGCGGAGAAATTGTAACAGATAAGTTATTGATTTCAACTCTTCGCGATATTAATCCTAATTTACATATAACTGTGATTGTAAGAGGCAAACCAGTTTTAAATGATGCTACACTAGAAGATGCAAAATACATTCACATGGAAGATGTTGCACAAAAGGTACTTGGAAACGGTACCGGATTACCAGGTAATGTGGTTGGAGCAATCTCTAAGGAATCAATGGATGAGGTTGAGAATGCTGAGCTGTTAATTTCTAAGGGACAGGGAAATTATGAAGGACTAAGTGGATGCGGATTAAATATTTACTATTTATTCCTGTGTAAATGTGAAATGTTTATGAGACGTTTCGGTGTCGAACAATTTACAGGAATTATGGCAAGAGAAACTAATAAAAAGTAATACTTGTGTGAAAGAGTAAATTCCACCGCCTAGTTTTGTAAATTGTTGAAAGAAATATATTGTTATATGATTACGTAAGTGATATACTTAAGCATAAGAAAACCGTGTGAAATTACAGTTTGCTTTTTGCACGGTTTTCTTTATACTAGATAGTTAGTTAAAACTAACATAATGAAAGATTATGGAATATCAGATATTAAGTAATATAATCAATAAGCTATAGAACTAATACTATACCGCTGAAGATAATTATTTTTGCCAATGAATTTTTTCGAACATATCAATGAAGAAATGCGGATGCAAGACGAAAAAGGTACTGTGATTGGAGAAAAAGCATGAAAAATGAAGAATATAAAAAATTGTCAATTAAAGAATTTACAAAAGCAGCAGGAAGATATGAAAGTAGCCATGCTGGTATTTATGAAATGTGCAAGAAAGATTATCCGGATATTCTGGAAGAATTAGAGAAGGAGCCATTTAGAGATTTATTGGATGCAGGCTGCGGACCTGCTCCGATGATTTCTTTATTAGCAGAAAAATATCCAGACCGACATTATACAGGACTGGATCTGACTCCGGCCATGATTGAACAGGCAAAAAAGAAAAATATTTCAAATGCAACATTTGTTGTAGGAGACTGTGAGAACTTTCCTTTTGAAAAGGATTCATTTGATGCAATTATTTGTTCTATGAGTTTCCATCATTATCCGAATCCACAGGCATTTTTTGACAGTGTGAAGAGATGTCTTCGCCCAAATGGAAGGTTGGTTCTTAGAGATGTGACCAGTGACAACAAAGTATTGGTATGGCTAATGAATACATTGGAAATGCCGTTGGCAAATATATGCGGACATGGAGATGTCCAGGTGCCAACAAGAGATGTGGTCATAAAATGTTGCAAAAAAGCAGGATTAAAAGTAGAAAAATTTGAAATTCGTAAAGGTATGCGAATGCATTGTGTTGTGAGAAAACCTATGGGAAAGGCGATAGGAAATGAAAGATAAGTATCTTAAGGAAACACGAATGGTTGATTTTTCTAATCCGGCAATTCAAAAACTTATTCAAAATATGAAATGGAAGGAAATGGGTGAATTTGAAAGGATTAAGGCAATCTACAACTATGTAAGAGATGATATTTTATTTGGATATAATATTGATGACGGAATTTCGGCTTCAAAAGTACTTGCAGATGGTTATGGACAATGTAATACTAAAGGAACTTTATTCATGGCACTTTTACGTGCCTGCAATATTCCATGCAGAGTACATGGTTTTACGATTGATAAAAGCCTGCAGAAAGGAGCTATGACCGGGTTTGTTTACCGTAATGCTCCAAAAAATATTTTCCATAGCTGGGTAGAAATTAATTTTGAAAATCAGTGGTATGAACTGGAAGCTTTCATTTTGGATAAAACCTATATAAAGAAGTTACAGGAACGAAATCCGGAATGTAAAGGTGCATTTTGCGGTTATGGAGTAGCAGTCAAGGATTTCAGAAATCTCATTATCGAATTTGATAGGAACAATACTTATATTCAGAGCGAGGGAATCAATCAGGATTTTGGTGTTTATGATTGTCCAGATGAACTGTTGAAGGAACATCATCAAGAAATTTCAGCCTTTAAGGCATTTGTTTATAGACATATTGGAAGACACCTCATGAATCGTAATGTCAGGAAGATTAGAGAACGATAGTTTTAAACTTTTAGAATTAAAAATTTGTAGGAATATAAAGACATGGAATTAAGATTATTACGTTATTTTTTAACAGTAGCAAAAGAACAGAGCTTTACAAAAGCAGCAGAACAATTGCATATTACCCAGCCAACGCTATCCAGACAAATGGCGGCATTTGAAGAGGAACTGGGAATAACATTATTTATTCGAAACGGGAAGAAAATATCGCTTACTGATGAGGGAATTTTATTAAAAAGGCGTGCCTTAGAGATTCTTAATCTTGAGGAAAGAACGCTTGAGGAACTGAAAGGAAAAGAAGAGGTTGTAGAGGGCACGATAACCATTGGATGCGGTGAATTTGCAGCAGTGGAGACATTGGCGAAGATATGTAAAACATATAAAGAAAAATATCCGCTGGTTCAGATTGTATTGCATACTGCAACAGCAGATGCAGTGTATGAGATGATGAACAAAGGACTTGTAGATATTGCATTATTCATGGAGCCGGTGGACACCGAAGGGCTGGATTATATCCGGATCACAGATTGCGATCACTGGTGTGTCGGAATGCGGCCGGATGATCCGCTGGCAGAAAAAGAGTTTATAAGAAAAGAAGATCTTATTGGAAAACCATTGATCCTGCCGGAAAGAGTAAATGTTCAAAGTGAACTTGCCAATTGGTTTGGAAAAGACTTTTCGAAACTGCAGATTGCTTTTACAAGTAATCTTGGAACGAATGCCGGAGTTATGGCAGCAAATGGACTGGGGTATCCAATTTCAATTGAGGGTGCTGCAACAAAGTATTGGCGAGAGGATATTCTTGTACAGCGAAGAATTTCTCCTGAAATCACGACCAGTACGGTGATTGCCTGGCGACGGAATATCCCATATTCTTTGGCAGTCCGTAAAATGATCGAGGAGATTAATGCTTTTCAGGCATAAAACAAAATTCAATATAAGCATTAGACATAATGAAGCGATAGAGCTTAAAATAGATGTGTAAGATGAATGTAAATCTTATACATCTATTTTTTGTGAAAAATACGTATAGAAAGGGGCTTTTTATTATGAGTAAAAAATTAGTAGCATTTTTCAGTGCAAGCGGAACAACAAAAAAAGTAGCACAGATGATCGCAGAGGAAGTAAAAGCGGATTTGTTTGAGATTGAGCCGAAGATTCCATATACAAAGGCAGATCTTGACTGGATGAATAAAAAATCCCGAAGCAGTGTGGAAATGAGTGATAAGAAATACAGACCGGAGATTATGGAAAAAGAGATCGATATGAGTTCTTATGACGAGATCTTTCTGGGATTCCCAATCTGGTGGTATGTGGCTCCGACAATCATCAATACATTTTTAGAAGCTTACGATTTCAGTGGTAAAAAGATTGTGCTTTTTGCAACATCCGGAGGAAGTGGATTTGGTAATACTGTAAAGGAATTGCAGATATCCGCACCAGATGCGGTGATCACAGAAGGCAGTCTGTTAAATCGTGGAACAAAACAGGAAATCAGTGAGTGGGTAAAATCTTTATAAATAACAGTGCTATGGAGGTATACAGAATATGAAAAAAATAGTACAGACAGCAGGAAAAAATGCACTTGGTGAATTTGCACCGGAGTTTGCACATTTTAACGATGATGTACTTTTCGGTGAAAACTGGAATAACCAGGATATCGATGTAAAAACAAGAAGTATTATTACCGTGGTTGCTCTGATGGCTTCCGGAATTACGGATTCTTCTTTAAAATATCATCTTCAAAATGCAAAAAATCATGGTGTGACACAAAAAGAGATTGCTGCAGTGATCACACATGCCGCATTCTATGCAGGTTGGCCAAAAGCATGGGCTGTTTTCAATCTTGCAAAGGAAGTGTGGGAAACAGGCGAAGGAGATTTGCCATACGAAGAGGAAGCGATGCGCGCGCATGCAAAAGAGATGGTATTTCCAATTGGTGCACCAAATGATTGTTTTGCACAGTATTTTTCCGGCAGAAGTTTTCTTGCACCGATCTCTACCTCTCAGGTTGGAATTTTCAATGTGACATTCGAACCAGGATGCAGAAATAACTGGCATATTCATCATGCAAAAAGTGGAGGCGGACAGATTCTGGTATGCGTTGCCGGAAGAGGATATTATCAGGTAGAAGGTAAAGAAGCTGTGGAAATGAAGCCAGGCGACTGCATCAATATTCCGGCAGAAGTAAAACACTGGCATGGCGCAGCACCGGATGAATGGTTTTCACATCTGGCAATAGAAGTTCCGGGCGAAAATAGTTCCAATGAATGGCTTGAACCGGTAAGTGATGAAGAATATAGAAAACTAAAATAGGAAGGTTGAAAAAAGTATATCAGCTGGGAGTCAATCCCCCAGCTGATATAGCCTCCGGCAGGATTGCAGAGGTGCGCTGTAGAAGTATGTCATGCAATTGCATGACGCGCACCTCGCAGCAAGAATGCCGAGGCATTCTTGAATTATAAGACAATTTGCATATGGAGGTTATATTTATGTTGAAAGCAGAAGAATTAAAACTAGTATCTGAATGGGATAAAACTTTTCAAAAAGTGAAAAAATAGATCATGAGAAAGTGACATTTGTAAATCGTTATGGAATCACACTTGCTGCAGATTTGTATAAGCCGAAAAATGCATTTGGGAAATATCCAGCGATTGCTGTAAGTGGACCATTTGGTGCAGTCAAAGAACAGTGTTCCGGACTGTATGCGCAGACGATGGCTGAAAAAGGATACCTTACTATTGCATTTGATCCTTCTTTTACGGGAGAAAGTGGAGGCAATCCAAGATACATGGCTTCTCCGGATATAAATACAGAAGATTTCATGGCTGCTGTTGATTTCCTTTCTGTTCGGGAAGAGGTAGATCAAGATAGAATAGGAATCATTGGAATCTGTGGCTGGGGTGGGATGGCTCTTAACGCAGCTGCACTCGATACAAGAATAAAAGTATTATAAAGGCAGATGTTATCATAAAAGAAGCCTGAATTCCAATAATGGCTGGAACAGTATTGGATGTATGTCATTTATGAATCAGCCAATATTAAAGTACAGTAATGAAATAAGAAGTGCAGTCCTCATCGTTCATGGAGAAAAAGCACACAGCTATTATTTTGGAAAAGATGCTTATGAAAATATGATTAAGGACAGCAAGTACACATCCAATAAAGAGCTGCTAACAATTCCAGAGGCTGTTCATACAGATCTTTACGATAACCTGGATGTAATCCCATTTGATAAAATCCAGAAATTTTTTGAAGAAAACGGAGTTGGTTAATTATCGTAAAAAAAGTATTGATCATATCGACAAGTCTTCGAGGAGGGAGCAATTCTGACATACTTGCAAATGAGTGTGCAAAGGGAGCAAAAGAAGTGGGGCATGATGTAGAACTTCTTTCTTTGAAAGGAAAAGATATAAAATATTGTATCGGTTGTCTATCCTGCCAGAGGACTGGGATGTGTGTACAGAAGGATGATATTGCAGATATTATGGCAAAGGTAAAGAATGCAGAAGTTATTGTCTATGCAACCCCAATTTATTATTATGAGATGTGCGGTCAGATGAAAACACTTCTTGATAGATTGAATCCTTTATATTCGGCAGATTATTTATTCAGAGATATTTATATGATTGCAACTGCGGCAGAGAATAATGAAAGTGCATTTGAGAAAGCCTATAATGGGCTGTAAGGCTGGGTAGATTGTTTTGAAAAGGCTTCCTTAAAAGGCATGGTCGGTGGCGGTGGAATTGATGCAGCAAAGAACAGAAATATTCTTATTCGCAACGTATAGGAAAAACAACATTTATCGTAAATGTAAAGCAGTCCGAAAGTGCCAAAAAGCCCTTGAATACGGTGCTTCAGGATATATGCAAACACGAGGTTTTGGGCGGCTTCTTTACGGACAAATCGTTTAACTTAGAAAAGTTACAGAAATCATCTTGACAAACTCAATCCCGAGGGAACCGGATACCTGGCAAAGACAAGGTTTGCCAAGTTTTTCAATCTGCTGGAGCTGATTTCACTTTTCAAGGAAAGTGCGGATATTCAGACACCGGATATGCTAAAGCTTCCTGTACCGGAAGCAGTGCGTGACCGCGGAGTAGATGCAACGGTTGATAATATGCTCAAAATCACGAATGACGGAAGAAAACTGGCATTAGACCAGCGTTTAATCAACGATATGCTTCCCGATGAGGATAATTCCAAAGCCACCTCCTGTGTGGACAAGGCATTTGAGATTTGGGAGGAAGCAAAGGAACAGAAGTCAGCACAGCTTATCTTCTGTGACTTATCGACACCGAAAGGAGATGGTACATTTAATGTTTATGAGGACATTCGGGGCAAACTGATAGAGAAGGGTGTCACACCGGAAGAAATCGCATTTATCCATAATGCCAATACTGAAACAAGGAAAGCGGAGCTGTTTGCAAAGGTAAGAAGCGGACAGGTTCGTTTTTTGTTGGGTTCTACTGCCAAAATGGGAGCCGGAACCAACGTACAGGACAGACTGATTGCATTACACCATTTGGATGTGCCCTGGCGTCCATCTGATGTAGGACGGATTTTGCGGACATTCAAAATAAAAAAGAATGTGGAGGTAACAGACAATGGCAAAATCATTATTTGAGGAACTGGGCGGCAAATACGAAAGGCAAGGGGATTATTTGATACCGTGCTTAACTGTACCCGCCGAAGAAGAACAGGCAATAGGCATCTAGGGGCAACGGCATTTAGATTATCTAAAACAGTACCGTAAAGTTACATACACCAATCTTCTTACAAGCGGCAGGCTAAACGCCTACCTTGCCGACATCAACAGACAGGCACAGGAACGCTTTGAAAGGCTCATAGAGGGTATGAAACAGGCACAGGGCATAACGGAACAGCTAAAGGCAGAAAACGCCTTAGAATGGACAGGATGCCTCAATAACATAAGGGCTTGTGCGAGGGAGATTGTGGAAAAGGAAATTATTTTTGCATAAACAGATGATTAGTGGCAGGGGGAAATCCTGCCGCTTTTTCTGCTTTAGTTTGTCAGCTTGACAAATAAAGGGTTAAGGAATATAATTAGATTCAGTATTATACAAGGAGTTAATAAATATGCGGCAAGGTATTCTTAAATAAACTGTCAATTTGATAGTGGGAACAAAAAGTAGCAGTCCCGTTTCACTTTTAATATGGGGCTTAGTTTTTTGTACCCAGTTTAAGAATACTTTTATCATGTAATTTTATATGCCCGAAAACATATAAGTGTTTTGGGGCTATTGGAGTTATTTACCCAGTGATAGGAGTATTTATCACTGGGTATTTTTATGCCCTTTTTTGGGTGTTGATAGGAGGAAAATCACATGAAAATAATTAACTTAGGCATTCTGGCTCACGTTGACGCAGGAAAGACAACATTAACGGAAAGTTTATTGTATACCAGTGGTGCAATTGCAGAACTAGGGAGCGTAGATGAAGGCACAACAAGGACAGATACAATGAATTTGGAGCGTCAAAGGGGAATCACTATCCAGACAGCAGTGACATCTTTTCAGTGGGAGGATGTAAAAGTCAACATTATAGATACGCCAGGCCATATGGATTTTTTGGCGGAAGTATACCGTTCTTTATCCGTATTAGACGGAGCAGTATTATTAGTTTCTGCAAAGGATGGCATACAGGCACAGACCCGTATACTGTTTCATGCACTACAGATAATGAAGATTCCGACAATTTTTTTCATCAATAAAATTGACCAAGAGGGGATTGATTTGCCAATGGTATATCGGGAAATGAAAGCAAAGCTTTCTTCGGAAATTATAGTGAAGCAAAAGGTTGGGCAGCATCCCCATATAAATGTAACGGACAATGACGATATGGAACAGTGGGATGCGGTAATTATGGGAAACGATGAACTATTAGAGAAATATATGTCAGGGAAACCGTTTAAAATGTCAGAACTGGAACAGGAAGAAAACAGGAGATTCCAAAACGGAACGTTATTTCCCGTTTATCACGGAAGCGCTAAAAACAATCTGGGGATTCGGCAGCTTATAGAAGTAATTGCCAGTAAATTTTATTCATCAACGCCTGAAGGTCAATCTGAACTATGCGGGCAGGTTTTTAAGATTGAATATTCAGAGAAAAGGCGGCGTTTTGTTTATGTGCGTATATATAGCGGAACATTGCATTTGAGGGATGTTATTAGAATATCTGAAAAAGAGAAAATAAAAATCACAGAGATGTGTGTTCCGACAAACGGTGAATTATATTCATCCGATACAGCCTGCTCTGGTGATATTGTAATTTTACCAAATGATGTTTTGCAGCTAAACAGTATTTTGGGGAACGAAATACTGTTGCCGCAGAGAAAATTTATTGAAAATCCTCTCCCTATGCTCCAAACAACGATTGCAGTAAAGAAATCTGAACAGCGGGAAATATTGCTTGGGGCACTTACAGAAATTTCAGATGGCGACCCTCTTTTAAAATATTATGTGGATACTACAACGCATGAGATTATACTTTCTTTTTTGGGGAATGTGCAGATGGAAGTCATTTGTGCCATCCTTGAGGAAAAATATCATGTGGAGGCAGAAATAAAAGAGCCTACTGTTATATATATGGAAAGACCGCTTAGAAAAGCAGAATATACCATCCACATAGAAGTCCCGCCAAATCCTTTCTGGGCTTCTGTCGGGTTGTCCATAGAGCCGCTCCCTATTGGAAGCGGAGTGCAGTATGAAAGCAGAGTTTCACTTGGATATTTAAATCAATCGTTCCAAAATGCGGTTATGGAGGGGGTTCTTTATGGCTGCGAGCAGGGGCTGTATGGATGGAAAGTGACAGACTGTAAAATCTGTTTTGAATATGGATTGTATTATAGTCCTGTAAGTACCCCCGCAGACTTTCGGCTGCTTTCCCCTATCGTATTGGAGCAGGCTTTAAAAAAAGCAGGGACAGAACTATTAGAGCCATATCTCCACTTTGAAATTTATGCACCGCAGGAATATCTCTCACGGGCGTATCATGATGCTCCAAGGTATTGTGCAGATATTGTAAGTACTCAGATAAAGAATGACGAGGTCATTCTGAAAGGAGAAATCCCTGCTAGATGTATTCAAGAATACAGGAACGATTTAACTTATTTCACAAATGGGCAGGGAGTCTGCTTGACAGAGTTAAAAGGATACCAGCCAGCTATTGGTAAATTTATTTGCCAACCCCGCCGCCCGAATAGCCGTATAGATAAGGTTCGGCATATGTTCCACAAGTTAGCTTAACAGCTTGCAAAAGTCATATAAAATGAGATTTGAAAGGATTAGAGACTAATTATGATGAAATGCGAATGGATATTGTGTCCTGTTTGTGGGAGCAAAACCCGTAATAAAATTAGGAAGGACACTGTTTTGGAGAATTATCCCCTTTATTGTCCAAAATGCAGACAAGAAAGATTGATTAAAGTTGACAACTTGAAGATAACTGTCATCAAAGAGCCAGACGCTTAAGACGCAGAGCCGATGAAATTGTGGAACAATTCACGAATCATCGGCTCTTTTTGTTTCGTATTTGAAAGAACAAACTCACCAAATAAAAAAAACGATATTCGGGTGGGTTATTTTGTTATACCCTAAATTACCCTCTGAATTTGTTTTTAAATTTGGAGGGATTTTTTTATGTCCTTTTTTCGGGCAGTTATCTATCTGCTCATACGAAGCAAAATTTATCAATACATAGCATATCAGAGAACGGCAGGAAACCAGTTAAAAAAATTTCTGCCAGTGCAACGGTACTTCTCACCTTGAAAGTAGAAGTACAATCTCCATACAATAGAATTACTATTTCCTATAACCGTAAAGGTCACAGAGCCTTTGCGGTTTTTCTTTTGTCGATTTTTGTTGGAAAGTGCCGTAGGGCTGTTTCTGATATGCGGTGTCGTTCTCCGCCTCTCCATCTGGATTTTTTACATTTCAAAAATTCAGATGGGAGGTATTTATGGTGAAATATGCACCAAGAAAGGTATATATCAGAGAAAGTGGCGGCTATGTGGAATTATCCTACACGGAGTTCTGCCGTTGCAGGGAATCCGACCAGACCTATATGGACAAGCTGTTTATCCCCATTCAAGGCTGTCTGCTTGAAGTCGTGAGGGAGCAATACACAGACTTCTACCGTGACAAGGAACGGTGGCGTTATCTGCAAAAATTAGATACAAAGAATAGACTGCTATCTCTCGACGGATTTACGGACAGCGAGGGGAATCCTCTGGACTTTATCACTGATGAAGCGGTGGACATTGCAGAAACCGTTGTCAATGCGGTCATGGTGGACAGGCTGAAAGCCGCCCTGCCTTTGCTGTCGGATAGTGAACAGGAGCTGATACAGGCAATCTTTTTTGACGGACTTTCCGAGCGTGAAGTCGGGGCGAGGTTGGGCATAACCCAGAGCGTTGTAAACAAACGCAAAGCCAGAATCCTAATAAAACTAAGAAAGATAATAGAAAATTAAAATTTAAGGCGTTCAGCCCCCTTGTTTTTTCCTTTGGGAAGATGAGGGGGCTTTTCTCTGCCCTCTCAATCAATTCTGATTGGAGGAAGTAAGAATGGCATACAACCACGGACGGGAGGACAGGAAATGGCGTATCTGGAAAGAAGCGGAGGAAAAGCTGCTGCGTGAGTGCGGCGTTGATGAAGCGACCATTGAGCAGATACGCATGGCGGACAGGGCAGACTTCAATTCCAACAGGCGGTTTTACCGATGGACGAATGACGTTGCGGAATATCTTGAGGACATGGCAGGCAGGGAGCGGCAGGCGGAAGTGGGTACGGTTGCGGAGTTACTGGAAGAGATTGAGAGCGAAAATCTCTATCAAGTATTAGTCACGGTGGACGGGCGTACCTTGAAAATCGTCCTGCTGAAAATGCAGGGGTATTCCACAAAGGAGATTGCCCCGCTTGTGCATTTGACGACTGGTGCCATCTATGCGAGGTTAGACCATCTGCGGAAGAAGCTGCGGAAAATTTTATAGCTTCTAAAACAGCCTGCCATCCTGCGGGCTACTGGGTGAGGGATGGAAATCCCCTCACTCATTTTTTGCAGGAGGACAACAGGATGGCATACAGGGTTAAGGCATACACGCTTCGGGAGGAATCCACGGAAAGCGGCACAAGGTATTTTATCAGCTTTAAGGACGGGCAGGGCAAATCCCACGAGTTGGAAGTGTCGGAACAGTTCTTTATGGAGTTTCGGCAGATGGAGCGCAGGAACAGGAATCTTTTCTAATGGGACGAGCGGCACAGGGAGTTTAACGAGGTATGGGACGAAACCCTTTACAGACGGGCGTTGCGTGTGCCTAAGAGCCTTGATGAACGCATGGTTGAGGAAGAACGGAATGAAACGCTCTATAAGGCGGTTGGGAGCCTTCCAGAGATACAAAGGCGGCGTTTCCTGCTCTACTACGAGTATGAGTTCAATTTTTACCAAATCGCCGCTATGGAGCATTGCACCGCTTCGGCAATACAGAAATCTGTTGCGATTGCAAAGGAGAAAGTAAAGGCGGAAATTGAAGAAATATCTCCAACCGTGACCGACACCGCCCGAAAAAGAAATCTGTTTTTTATTTGTGTGGGATTGGCGGCATTACATACTCTCACTTTTTTCCGTGGGAGTAAATCTATTTTTAAGGAGGTCAACGCCTATGTGCAACGAAAACAAAGACACCGCCCGAAAGGAGGAAAGCCATGCAGAAGTTACAGACAGTCAACGCCGAAACGCTCCTTTATGAACCGCTTGAGAAACCATCCTTTGTGGTGGACAGCCTTATCCCGACAGGCTTATCGCTGTTCTGCGGCTCACAGAAGATAGGCAAAAGCTGGCTCATGCTGAAGCTATGCTTATGCGTGTCGCAGGGAATCCCTTTATGGGATATGCCGACAATGGAGGGCGATGTGCTTTACCTCTGCCTTGAGGACACGTTCTGCCGCATACAGGACAGGTTATTTCGTTTGACGGACGAAGCAAGCGGGCGGCTCCACTTTGCCGTGGCAAGCTGCAAGCTGTCAGACGGTCTTATCGTGCAGCTTGAAGATTATCTGAAAGATTACCCAGACAGCAGGCTCATTGTCATTGATACCTTGCAGAAAGTCCGTACAGCTTCAAAAGACAATGCCTATGCAAGCGACTATGGGGACATCTCCCTCATCAAAGACTTTGCCGACAGGCACTCTCTGGCGGTCATTGTCGTACACCACATCCGAAAGCAGAATGACAGCGACGTGTTCAACAAGGTGTCTGGGACGACAGGATTAACGGGGAGTGCGGACGCTACCTTTGTTCTGGAAAAGGAGAAACGTGCGTCTGACACCGCCAAGCTGTATGTGACGGGCAGGGACACGCCTTATCAGGAATACACGCTGCGTTTCCGTGATTGCCGTTGGGAGCTTGTGGAGCGGAAAACGCAGGAGCAGCTTGCGAAAGAAACGATACCAGATGTCCTTTTTCGGTTGGTGGATTTTATGAGGGATAAGGAAGAATGGATAGGCACGGCAACGGAACTGTTAGCCGCTATGGGGGAAACGGAAACCATACCCACGGTGATTACGAAATGGCTGAATGAATACCGCACCACATTTTTAAGCGAGAACCGTATCTGCTACCAGTACAGCCGCAGGAAAGACGGCAGGCGGATTGCCCTTGCAAGGAGGGCGGGTGACAGCGGTGATGGTGGTGACAGCGATATTAGGATACCCCCCTGTTACTGTCATTGACGCTTAAAGCCATGTAAAGCTGGCGGCTCTGCCCTGCGGGTGACAGCAGTGACGGTGGTGACAGTGATTTTAGGATACCCTGCCGCTGTCATCCCTACGGGAGAACACCCCGTAAACGCAAAATGCAGGCGTGAGATTTACTCGCCCTTTTCGGTCGTGTAAAACCACCCCTGCGGTCAGAAAAATCATTCCGATTTTTCCGACTGCGTTTACAGGGTGTAACACACTACACTTTGCCCTGCAAAGTCGTGTGCCAGACGTTCCCTCTGGACTCCCTTAAGGCAGGGCTGTGCCCTGCTATCCTACGCCTTACGGCTTCGGATAAAAGAATGGCGGCATGACGGTGACGGCTCTTGCGAGGGGGGTATCCCAAAAACACCGTCATCATCGACATGACCGTCATGCAGGGGGTGAGGGTGACAGTTGCGGCAGTCGGCAGGGGGTATCCCAAAACTGCTGTCACCACCGTCACCGCTGTCACCCCAAAGGACGGTCACCCGCCGAAAGAAAGGAGGAATCCGCCTATGCCTTATGCAATCCTGCGTTTCCAGAAACGAAAAGCGGGCGGCGTTGCGGCTTGTGAACGCCACAACGAGCGGAAGAAAGAAGCCTACAAAAGCAACCCAGATATAGATATGGAACGCTCTAAAAACAATTACCATCTCATAGCACCACCAAAGTACACCTACAAGAAAGAGATTAACCGCATGGTAGCCGAAGCGGGGTGCAGGACAAGGAAAGACAGCGTGATGATGGTGGAAACGCTCATCACAGCTTCACCAGAATTTATGAACCAGTTACCGCCCGAAGAACAAAAAGCGTATTTCCAGACGGCTCTTGACTTCATTTCGGAGCGTGTTGGAAAGCAGAATATCCTCTCCGCTGTCGTCCATATGGACGAGAGAACGCCCCATATGCACCTCTGCTTTGTGCCGATTACGCCAGACAATAAGCTGTCAGCGAAAGCTATCTTAGGCAACCAGAAATCATTATCCGAGTGGCAGACCGCCTACCATGAGCGGATGTCCTCACGGTGGAATCAGCTTGAACGGGGGCAGTCCTCAATGGAAACCAAGCGGAAACACGTCCCCACATGGCTCTATAAATTAGGCGGCAGGCTTGATAAACAGTATGAAGAAATCGTGTCTGCCCTATCCGACATCAACGCCTTTAACGCAGGGAAGAAAAGGGATAAAGCGTTAGATTTACTCTCTGCATGGCTGCCAGACGTGGAGAAATTCTCTAAGGAAATCGGGAAACAGCAGGCGTATATCGACAGTTTGAAAGAGAGAATTGGGCAGGAATCAGACTATGCGGGGCGTATGCGTGATGAAAAGTACGAGCAGGAACTAAAGGTGCAGAAAGCGAATCAGAAGATATTTGAATTGCAGAGAACCAACGAGCAGATGGGGCGGCTGCTGTCAAAAATACCGCCCGAAGTGTTGGAAGAATTGCAGAAAAATCATAGAAGCAGAGCGAAAGAAAGGTAGATATGTGAATGAAGAAACAGGATTTTAAGGTGTTAAAAACCAAAGACTTGTACCCGTTCCCCGACAATCCGTTTCATGTGGCAGAAGATGAAACACTGTCAGAGTTAGCGGAAAGCATCAAGGAATTTGGCATTGTCACGCCGATAATCACACGCCCGAAAGAGGACGGGGACGGTTATGAAGTGATTGCAGGACAGCGGCGTGTCCGTGCTTCTGAACTTGCAGGGATAAATACCGTGCCTGCGTTTGTCCTGCCCTTAGACCGTGACCGAGCCATCATCACCCTTGTAGACAGCAATTTGCAGCGTGAGAATATCCTGCCATCGGAGCGGGCGTTTGCTTACAAGATGAAATCCGAAGCCATGAAGCGGCAGGGTTTCCGCACAGACTTAACCTCGTCACAAGTTGTGACGAAGTTGCGGACGGACGACAAGGTGGCACAGGGCTTCGGCGTGGGCAGGATGACCGTGCAGCGTTTTATCCGCCTGACGGAACTGATACCGCCGATTTTGCAGATGGTGGACGAGGGGAAAATCGCCCTCACGCCTGCGGTGGAACTGTCCTTCTTGAAGAAAGACGAGCAGGAAAACCTCTTTGCCACGATGGAGAGCGAAGAAGCAACGCCCTCACTCTCACAGGCACAGCGGATGAAACAGTTAAGCCAGAGCGGGCGGCTTGACATGGATACGATATTTGCGATTATGACGGAGGAAAAGGGCAACCAGAAAGAAACCTTGAAAATCAACACAAGCAAGCTGAAAAAATACTTTCCGAAGAACACAACGCCGAAGCAGATGGAGGAAACCATCATCAAACTTTTGGAGCGTGAGTTGCAGAGGAAACGCAACCGTGACAGCCGCTAATCTTCTTTTTTCGGGAAGTAAATACAGAGAGTTGAGGTATGGAGAATGAGAGAAATCCAGTATGAAATCGTAAAGGAAATCGCAGTATTGTCTACGGGCGACAGTGGCTACACAAAGGAAATCAATCTCATTTCATGGAATGGGAAAGAGCCGAAGTATGACATCCGCAGCTTTTCCCCGAACCGTGAAAAGTGCGGCAAGGGAATCACGCTGAACGCTGATGAAGCGGCGGCACTCCTTAAAGCATTACAGAAAGAATTAAACAGCGAGGATTAATGGTATCTGATTGGCAGGGCGGGGACATTTCCAAACTCTTCCCTGCCCTGTCTGGAAAGGAAGATTTAAGTATGGGCGAGGATAAGAAAGCAGATAAAAAGAGAAAGCGTATCGTGCCAAAAGCACCAGTGCAGATGATAATCAGCCGTGAATATGTCGGCACACAGACCGTTACAGAAGCGTTTGTCCCGATTATCTCCGAGGATATTCGGAAGAAGATTGCCGAGGGCGACACCTTCGACAATGAGGGGCTGTCCGCTTAGAATGTACGCAATGGGACATGAAAACAGATAGGACAGATACGGAGGTTTTACAGTATGGCAGGAATCAAAGAAGAAAAGAAAATCTATTTAGTCGGCATTTATTGCCGCTTATCTAAAGACGATGGTACGGATAACGAGAGTGCGAGCATTGCGACACAGAAATCCATCCTCACGGATTATGTGAAAAAGCAGGGATGGCACATAGCAAAAACGTATGTGGACGATGGTTATTCTGGTACAAATTTCCAAAGACCAAGTTTCCAGAATATGATAAAAGACATTGAAAGCGGTCTGATAAACTGCGTGATTACGAAAGATTTATCCCGTCTGGGGAGAAACTATCTTGATTGTGGGTTATATCTGGAAGTTTTCTTCCCAGAGCATAACGTGAGGTATATAGCGGTCAATGACGGCGTAGATACCTTGAATAAATCTGCTATGGACATCACGCCTTTCCGCAACATTTTAAACGAAATGTATGCCGCTGACATATCTGTTAAGATAAAATCGGCATATCGGGCGAGGTTTCAACAGGGGAAATTCATGGGAACTACCGCCCCTTATGGCTATATCAAAGACCCTGCCGACCACAACCATCTGCTGATAGATGATAAAGTGGCACATGTTGTAAAAGAGATATTCGACCTTGCATTAAAAGGGAATGGAGTTGCCAAAATTTGCAGACATCTTAATAAACAGCATATCCTACGCCCTGCCGCTTATGCGGCGGAGCGTGGCGAAACAGGCTTTGAACGTCATTTTGAGGGGAACGAGGACAAACGCTATATTTGGAGTGGGAACAGCGTGAGGAGCATTTTAAGAAGCCCGATATATGCGGGAAATCTTGTAGGCTACAAACGGATTGCCGCCAATATGAAAAGCAAGAAACGCCCCTCTAAGCTGCCCGAAGAATGGGAAGTGATACCCAATACCCATGAGGGAATAGTCACGCAGGAGGAATTTGATATTGTCCAACAGCTTATTACAAGTCGTAGGCTTCCACAGAACAAGGGAGGATTTGTAAATATTTTTGCAGGCGTTATCAAGTGTGTGGACTGCGGATGTGCTCTGCGGGCAATGAACGTACACAGGAGGAAACGCCCAGAGATTATCGACTGTGTACAGTATTCATGTAATAATTATGCAAGAAACGGAAGAAGCGAGTGTAGTGCCCACAATATAGAAGCAAGGGATTTATTCAATGCCGTTCTTGCCGACATCAACTGTTTTGCGGATATGGCAGTGAATGATGAAAAGGCGGTCAGGGCCATAGAAAAGCGGCTCACGGAAACAGACCAGAGCAGGGCGAAAGCATTAGAGAAAGAACGTAAGAAGCTGAACAAACGCCTTGCGGAACTGGACAGGCTGTTTTCCTCTCTCTACGAGGATAAGGTCATGGAGCGTATTACCGAGCGGAATTTTGAGATGATGTCGGGGAAATACCAGAAAGAGCAGCTTGAAATTGAAGCAAGGCTGAAAGAGGTGACGGAAACTCTTAATGAAAGCTACGAGAAATCACGGGGAATCCGTGACTTCCTCGCCCTTATCCGAAATTATCAAGGCTTAAAAGAACTGGATGCAACAGTTATAAACGCACTCATAGACAAGATACTTGTTTCGGAGCGTGAGAAGATGGCAGACGGAACAGTGAAGCAGGAAATCAAGATTTACTATAAATTCATCGGCTTTGTCGATGAATTACATATCATACCTACAAAACGGTGGGCAGCAATGCCCGCTAAAAATTGTACGGTGTGCGGCGTTGAATATGTCCCGGGCTCTGGTGCATCAAGGTATTGTCCTGCTTGTGCCAAGAAGATACGGAGGGAGAAATCAAACGAGAGCAAACGCAGGAGCAGAGAACAGAAAAGGATAGCATGTATGAACTGTCCGCAAAAAATGACCGACTGACATTGAACAGCAGGAAGGTCGTATTTTACGACAGGGCAATATGAATGATAATGTCAAGATTTTCCGGTATGTGACGGAAGGCACCTTCGACAGCTATTCATGGCAGCTCATTGAGAATAAGCAGAAGTTTATCGGGCAGATCATGACGAGCAAGTCCCCAGTACGTTCCAGTGAGGACATTGACGAAGCGGCGCTTTCTTATGCAGAGGTCAAGGCACTTGCAACCGGAAACTCTTACATCAAGGAGAAGATGGACTTAGACATACAGGTGTCAAAACTCAAACTCTTAAAGGCGAACCACACAAGCCAGCGTTACCGTCTGGAGGACAATATCGCAAAGCATTACCCGATGCAGGTCACAGCCTTAAAAGAAAGGCTTGAAGGGTATCGGACGGACATTCAGACCTATGCAGCGCATAAGCCTGTGGATAAGGATGCTTTTCCCATGAAGATAGGAAACCGTACCTATACGGATAAAAAGGAAGCGGGTGCGGCGTTGATTGATATGTGCCGGAGTGCAAAACAGCCAAACAAGGCGGTTACAATTGGGGAATATCAGGGCTTTAACCTGATCGTATCCTTTGACTCGTTCCTCTCAAAGTTTACGATCAGCTTAAAAGGAAGTCTTAATCATGAGGTGGAAATCGGAGCCGATCCGCTTGGAAATCTGCAAAGGCTTTCCAATGCACTAGAGGGAATGACCGGGAAAATGGCAGATGTGAAGCAGAAGCTTTCCAACGTGGAGCATCAGCTTGAAACCGCAAAGGTGGAAGTCACAAAACCTTTTGCACAGGAGCAGGAACTGGAGGAGAAGTTAGAGCATCTTGCAGAGTTAAATGCGCTTCTGAATATGGACGAAAAAGGCGATAATGCGCTGGATATGGGCGATTATGAGCCGGAGGAAGAAACCGGAGAGCAGAGCGCACAGGCACAGGAGGGCGAGCCGGACAGGGCGGAAAGTACACAGGAGGTAGCGGATGTCCCTAGAGGACGAATATCTGTCAAGGAGAAACTTGCCCAGATGCGCGAGAAGGCATATGGGAAGAAATCACTAGAAACGCCAGATATTTCAAAAGAAAAGAGGTAAAAAGAGATTATAATGTGATAGGGAGGGTCCTCCCTCCCTATCGGTAAAAAAGTAGATATTTTATTAAAATGTTGTATTGTATGTTATAATACTAGTAAATTCTATTGAAGATTATCATAGGAGGATTGAACTATGTTTTTAAAATATTTACAGATAGTTAATTATAAAAATCTTAGATCTGCACGCTTTTCTTTTGTTGAAGGTGTTAATACAGTTATTGGTGAAAATGATTCGGGAAAATCTAATGCAATGACAGCATTAAGAATTTTATTAGATGATACATATTATTATAATACTAAAAGATTAAAGGAAAATGACTTTTCGGATTCGTTGGGAAATTGGAAAGGACATTGGATTATTCTCTCAGCAGTATTTGGAAAAATTACTTCTGAAGACAAAGAAACAGAGGTTTGTGCTGGAATTGTACCAGAAAATGAGAATGAAGAGTTTTTAAAGTCTTATATAAAGAGTGGGGAAGATGATATTGGTGTTATTTCTCTTTTTATTCGTCCACAAAAGCAGGTGAGAAAGAAATTGAGTGAAATAACAGATATTGCCGAGTTTGAGGAAGAAAGAAAAAAGATAAAAATATCAGATTATGAGTTTTATTATACAAGTAGAGCACAAACTGATTTTACAGACAAAGATATATATACAAAAATTGTTGGGGACTTAGAAAAAGGACAATGTTCAGATCCTGATGAAGATGATGACAGAATTTTAGGATGCAAATTGAACATTGCAGATGTACAAGATCACATTTCGGTTGTATTTATTGACGCATTGCGTGATGCTGCAAGCGAATTAGGTAAGCCAAAAAATCCAATTAGAAGAATTATAGAATCAGTAGAATCGTTAATAAAAGAATCCGAGCTAAATACAATTAAATCTGAAATTGTTCAGTTAAATAAGTCTATTTCAGAAGTGGAACAAGTTGAATTGGTAGGACGAAAAATCAACGAAAAGCTACTTGATATGATAGGGATGGTCTATTCGCCAGAGATAATTTTACAATCTGGATTGAAGGATGATATAAATTCTTTGTCACGATATTTATTTATGAAGCCTTCAAAACAGAATGATATCGATTCGTTGGGATTAGGGCATTTAAACATGATTTATATGGCTTTAAAAATTGTGGAATATGAAGTAAATAGAACACGAGAATTGATAAATATCATGATAATTGAAGAGCCAGAGGCTCATATACATACACATATTCAGAGAACGCTATTCGATAAATTAAAAGTAACAAAAGACTATACTCAGATTATAACAACAACACATTCTACTCATTTAGCGGAAGTATCAGAGGTGAAAAATATTAATATCCTGAAGTCAATTGGTAGCAATAGTATTTCAATGCAACCGAGTCAGGGACTTGACGAATTTGGAAAAAAGAATTTACAGTTAAAGAATTTGAAATTATCCGACTGTATTGAACGATATTTGGATTCTAAACGGTCAGTTCTACTTTTTTCAAAGGGAGTTGTTTTAGTAGAAGGTGATGGGGAAGAAATATTAATTCCAAATCTTATTAAAAATGCATTAGGAGTATCTTTGGATGAGATGGGGATTGGTTTGGTCAATGTAGGAAGTGTGTCGTTTGAATATATTGCAAGTTTGTTCAGTGAAGAAAGAATTAAGAGAACATGTGCTATTGTTACCGATGAAGATATACAAATTGTAGAAACAGACAGTAAATTATATAAAGCTGAGGCAGAGAAAAGAGGAAAAAGTAGGAAGAAAAAGTTAGCAGATTTATATGGCACGAATCCTTGGGTTGAGTCTTTTTTTGCGCCACATACATTAGAAGTTGATTTTGCATTGGCTGATGCACGGGCGAACAGTGACTATATTAGTGAAGTTGTAGAATTAAATTATGTTGATACTAATACGATTAAGAGACATAAAGAAAATTTAAAACAAGGAACAGATGCGGCATGTGCTAATACAATTTTAACATTAGCCAGAGATATGGGAAAGGGCTGGTATGCCACCACCCTTTCAAATTACATTGATATAGCAGTTACTGTTCCACAATATATTTTGGGAGCGATTGCATTTGCAAGTAAAGAAGTAATTTCGATAGATATCGTTTTTAAAATGATAGAGTATTCATTAAGTGGATATGATGAAAAAGAAGTATTAGCCTTGAAAAAAGAGAGTGAAAAAGTTAAAACACAGGAGGAAAGAAAGGAGTTTATTAAAAAATTTAGAGAAAGATATAAGGATGATGTTGTTGCAAAATTCTTAGAAGAAGTTGACAAATATTGTAGGGGTTGGTGTGAATAATGGATACCATGACTTTTTTAGATAAATTAAATCCGCAGCAAAGGCAAGTTTGTGTTAATGAGGGGAATATATTGCTTAAAGCATGTCCGGGAAGTGGAAAAACAAGAACATTGACTTATAAATTAGCATATTCTGTCCAAAAATATATTACTTCAAAAAAACTTAATATTGCGATAACTTATACCAATAGAGCTGCTGATGAAATTAAGGAAAGACTAGAAAAAATAGATATTCCGGAGGATAAGGTTTGGGTAGGGACTATACATCAATTTTGTCTTGAGTTTATTATCAGACCTTATACAATGTACAATGAACGTTTGCGGAAAGGGTATCATATCATAGATGATTATGTCACAAAACAATATACTGATGAAATAATAGAAGAACTGGGAATTGATATTGGATATGATAAGCCTTTTAAATATCCGGAAATATTTGAGAAATATCAAACAAAGCTATTAAATGAAAAAGAGATAGATTTTAATGATATTTTAAGCATATCTTATGATTTAGTAAATCAGAATAAATTTATTGCGGAGAATATTGCTGGAATAATGAGAACAATTCTGGTGGATGAATATCAAGATACGAATGAACTTCAGTATAAAATATTGAGCAGTATTGTAAAATGTAATAAGAATATACAAGTAACATTCGTAGGAGATACGGATCAGGCAATATATGGGGGACTTGGTGGAGTTGCAAAGACCTGTGATGAATTGCAGAAAGAGTTTGGAGTAAAATTCCAAGAGAAAAGACTAGATGGTTGTTATCGTACAACGCAACGTATAGTTGATTATTACTCGAATTTTCAATTACAGAGTGCAAAAATATATGCAGTCTCGGACATAAAGGATGAAAAGGGATGTTTGGTTTATGATAATACCATAAGTAAATCTGAGTTGTTTGAGAAAATTGCTTATATTGTAAAAGAAGAACTATCTCGAGGAATTCCAGATAATGAGATATGTATAATTGCACCACAATGGTGGTTGCTTTTTCCGCTATCGAAGAAAATTAAAGAATTATTGCCAAATGTAAAATTTGATGCACCAGATATCACGCCGATAAAGTATGATCCAATGAATGTCTTTTATTTGATTTCAAAATTACTATTTACAGAGTCTGGACGAAAGATCTATTTAAGAAAGAAAATTGCAAGTGAAATCATCGAGATTCTAACAGAAGAATATAAGATTCATTTATTTGATAAAATAGATAATTATAAGGTTTTAAAAATCATTAATTCTATATCTGAATCAGATGAAAATGGTGTGGTATATTTACAGAAAGCCATAAATAGTTTTTTGATAGAACTAGGTATTGATTTAAACCTAGAATCACGCTTGCAGAAAGCATATGAAGATTTTATTTTAATGGTTAAGGATAGAGTAAAAAATAACCACTTATCTACAGATGTAGATACATTTAAACAATGTTTTAAAGAAAAAGAGGGTGTGGTTATCAATACATTTCATGGTGTGAAAGGTGAGGAATATACTACGGTTATTGCGTTTGGAATACTAAATGGTTATATTCCGCATTGGAATACTATAATAAAAAAGTCACACGATTATCGAGAAAGTGAAACAAAAAAGTTATTATACGTTGTTTGTTCACGAGCGAAAAAAAAATTATATCTCTTTTCTGAACAGGGGCGTACAACAAAAAAAGGAGCTCTGCTTACATCAACGGATGAGATAGTAGCAATTGATTATAAATACGACAATTTAATTTAGAATAAGTCATTAAATAATTGTAGTTAATATGGAGCGGAGGAAAGGACAGCTAATAAATCTTAATTGTTTTTTTGCTATTTACAGCGATAGGGGCAGAAAGGAGATAGGATTATATTGCAGAAATGGAAACGAATTAGGACAGTAATAATAAAGATATAAGTGAATATCGTAATTGTGCAAGGGCAGTCAATAATGACTGCCTTTTGTCATGCAAAAAATAAGCAGATGGAGGAAATACGTACTCGCTGTTGAGCGGTTCTTTCCATTGTTAGTTGAATTCAAAGTATTAAATTGATATGATATGTATAT